>NZ_CP029353.1:0-300000 GCF_003130795.1 Azospirillum thermophilum | reverse complement strand
ATCGCCGCCGGCACCGACGATCAGGTGCGCATCTTCGTCGTGCCCGAGATCACGCCGGACCACTGCACCAGCGCCATGGACTGGGTGCTCTACGGCGGAGCGCTGCCGCTGGTGTCGCGCGCGGCGTGATGCCGCGGCCACCTCCCCTTCCGCGCTGTTGCCCGACCATTTTGCGCCGGCCCGATTCGCATTACCTTAGCACCATGAGCGTTCCAGTCCCCTGCGCTCCATGAGCGTCACCGGCATGCCGCGCGTCCTCTTCGACGCCATCCTGCATCCCCACCGCAGCCTGGGGCGGGGCGGCTTCCGCCTGCTGATGGGTGCCGTCATCCTGATCAACCTGATGGTGGCCGGCATCTGCCTGGCGGCCGGCGCCTGGCCGGTGGTGCCCTTCTGCGGGCTGGACGTGCTGGTGCTGTGGCTGGCCTTCCGCGTCAACTACCGCGATGCGCGGCTGTACGAACGGGTCCGCCTGACCGAGCGGGACCTGACCGTCCAGCGCGTCGCCTGGAAGGCGCCGGAGCGGCACTGGACCTTCCAGCCCTACTGGCTGCGGGTGCGGGTGGACGACCGGCCGTCGCGGCGCCATCAGGTGACGCTGTCCTCGCACGGCCAGTCGGTCGAGGTCGGCGCCTTCCTGTCGCCGGAGGAGCGGGCGGAGTTCGCCCGCGCCCTGAACGACGCGCTGCGGGCCTGGCGCGCCCCGCCCTGCCCGCCGGCACCCGCGGAGTAGGCGCGGCGCAGGTTAGGACGGCAGCGCAAGAAGCGGGTTGGCCCGGCCGCCGCCGGCCGTCATGCTCTCCGCCCCAATCCCAGCGAGAGGACCGTTCGCCATGGACAGCACCGATACCCTGCTCCGGCATGCGGCGACCGACGCGCAGCACCACCGGGCGATGGCCGCCGCCATCCGCCATCTGGTGGAGCATTGGCAGACCCAGCCCTCGCTGGAGGACCTCGCCGCCGTGGCGGGGATGAGCCCCTTCCACTTCCAGCGCCTGTTCACCCGCTGGACCGGCATCAGCCCGAAGCGCTTCCTGCAGTTCCTGACGCTCGACACCGCCAAGCGGCTGCTGGCGGAGAACCACAGCGTGCTCGACGTGGCGCTGGACGTCGGGCTGTCGGGGCCGTCGCGGCTGCACGACCTGTTCGTCGCCTGCGAGGCGATGACCCCCGGCGAGTACAAGGCGCTGGGCGGCGGGCTGACCATCCGCTGGGGCGTGCACGAGACGCCCTTCGGCCCGTCGCTGGTCGGCACCACGGAGCGCGGCGTCTGCTGGCTGAGCTTCGTCGAGGAGGCGGACGGGGACGGGGCGCTGGCCGAGATGGCCTCGGTCTGGCCGGCCGCCCGGCTGGTCGAGGATGCCGACGCCACCCGGCCGGTCGCCGCCCGCGCCTTCCGGTGGGAGGAGGGCGGCCCGGAGCCGGGCGGTCCGCAGCCGCTTCGGCTGCTGATGAAGGGCACCAACTTCCAGATCAAGGTGTGGGAGGCGCTGCTGCGCATCCCCTCCGGGGCGGTGGTGTCCTACGAGGATGTCGCCCGCGCCATCGGCCAGCCGACCGCCATGCGGGCGGTGGGGGCGGCGGTGGGGCGCAACCCGGTCTGCGTCCTGATCCCCTGCCATCGGGTGATCCAGAAGTCCGGGGTCATCCACAACTACCGCTATGGCGTTCCGCGCAAGCGCGCCCTGCTCGCCTGGGAACAGGGGCGCGCCGCGGCGGAGTGAGGAGGCCGCCGGCTCATGCGGCCGGCGCAAGACGGCTCCGGTCTCAGACGCCCAGCACGTCGCGCATGCTGTAGAGGCCGGGAGTCTTGTCGCGGGCCCACAGGGCGGCGCGGACGGCGCCCTTGGCGTAGATGCCGCGGCCCGACGCCTTGTGGGTCAGTTCCACCCGCTCGCCGTCGCCGGCGAAGACCACCGTATGGTCGCCGATCACGTCGCCGCCGCGCAGCGTGGCGAAGCCGATCTCACCGCGCGGGCGGGCGCCGGTGTGGCCGTCGCGCACCTTCTGCCAGACATCCTCCAGCGCCACGCCGCGCCCCTTGGCCGCCGCGCGGCCGAGACCGAGCGCAGTGCCCGAGGGGGCGTCCACCTTGTTGCGGTGGTGCATCTCCAGGATGTCGATGTCGAAGTCGTCGCCCAGCGCATGGGCCACCTGCTCGACGAGCACCATCAGCAGGTTGACGCCCAGCGACATGTTGGGCGACTGCACCACCGGCGTGTGGGTCGCCGCCTGGACCAGCGAAGCCTGCTGCGCCGGGGTGAGCCCGGTCGTGCCGACCACCAGCACCGTCTCGGACTGGGCGGCCAGCGCGGCATGGCGCATGGTGGCCTCGGGGCTGGTGAAGTCGATCACCGCGTCGGCCTCGGCGAAGAGGGCGGCGGCATCCTCGATCGCCACCACCCCCAGCGGGTCGATCCCCGCCAGCGTGCCGATGTCCTTGCCCAGCGCCGGACCGCCCACCCGCTCCGTTCCGCCGGCCAGCGTGCAGCCGGGCGTCGCCGCGATCTCGCGCACCAGCATCTGCCCCATGCGCCCCGCGCACCCGACGACCCCGATCTTCATGACCGCCTCCTGCTTCAAGCCTGTGAAGCAGGGTCTAGCACAGGAAGGAGCCGCGCTTAAGCGCCGAGGCAGCCGCGCAGGCCGGCGGCGAGGTTGCGCATCAGCGTGAAGTAGAGGTCCGGCCCGTCGGCCAGATCGGCCCCTTCCGGATCCAGCACGCCGGTCTTCGCCTTGGTGCCCTCGATGATGGTCCTGACCAGCGCCGGCTCGAACTGCGGTTCGGCGAAGACGCAGGCCGCCTCAAGCCCGCTGATCTTGGCGCGGATCGCCGACAGCCGCTTGGCCGACGGGCGGCGCTCCGGGTTGACGGTGATGGAGCCGACGGCGCCGAGGTCGTAGCGCGCCTCGAAATACTGGTAGGCATCGTGGAAGACCACGAAGGGCTTGCGCGCCACCGGGCCGAGCGCGGCCTTCAGTTCGGCATCGAGCTGGTCGATGCGGGCGCCGGTGCGCTCGGCGTTGGTGCGGTAGGTCTCGGCATTGGCCGGGTCGCGCACCGCCAGCGCCTCCGCCACCGCCGCCGCGATCCGCCTGGCGTTGGCCGGGTCGAGCCAGATATGCGTGTTGACCTCGTCATGGTCGTGGTCATGGTCGTCGTCGTGGCCGCCGGCCTTGCCCGCCGCCTTCTTGTCGTGGCCGTGATCATGGCCGTGGCCGTGCTCGTGGGCATGGCCGTGGTCGTGCGGTTCCCAGGCGCCGCCCTCGCGGGCATCCAGCAGCAGCATGCCCGGCTGTTCCATCAGCGTGACGACCGTCGCCTTGGGCGCGTTGCTCTTCAGCGGCTTTTCCAGGAAGCCCTCCAGCTCCGGCCCGACCCAGACGACGAGGTCGGCGGCGGACAGCGCCTTGGCGTCGGACGGCTTCAGCGCATAGGTGTGGGGCGACCCGGCCCCCTTCACCAGCAGGGCGGGTTCCCCCACCCCCTGCATGACCGAGGCGACGAGCGAGTGGATCGGCTTGATCGAGGCGACGACCTTCGGCCCCTCCGCCCGGGCGGCGGAGGCGAGCGACAGCAACAGAACGGCAGACAGTGCGAGACCGCGCATGGGTGCTTTTCCCTTCGTCATGCTGGACAGGCGCCCCCCGATGGGCGCATAGCAAGGACACCGGCACAATTGTCACGTTATAACGTAACATGTCAACGTCTCCCCTGACCCCATCGGAGCCCCTGATCCGGGCCGAGGGGCTGTCCGTCCGCTTCGGCAGCCGACAGGTGCTGGACCGCGTGGACGTCGCGGTCCAGCCCGGCAAGGTCGTCACGCTGATCGGGCCGAACGGCGCCGGAAAGACCACGCTGGTGCGCGCCCTGCTGGGGCTGGTGAAGCCGTCGTCCGGCAGCGTCCGGCGGCGGCCGGGCCTGCGGATCGGCTACATGCCGCAACGCCTGGCGGTGGACCCAACCCTGCCGCTGACGGTCCGCCGCTTCCTCGCCCTGTGGCGGCCGGTGACGGCCGGACGGATGACCGCGGCGCTGGAGCAGGCGGGGGTCGCGCGGCTGGCCGACCAGCCGGTGCAGTCGATTTCCGGCGGCGAGATGCAGCGCGTGCTGCTGGCCCGCGCCCTGCTGGCCGAGCCGGATCTGCTGGTGCTGGACGAGCCGGACCAGGCGGTGGACGTCCATGGCCAGGCGGAGCTGTACGCGCGCATCGATGCCGTACGCCGGGCGAGCGGCTGCGGCGTACTCCTGGTCAGCCACGACCTGCATACGGTGATGGCGCGCACCGACCATGTGGTCTGCCTGAACGGCCATGTCTGCTGTTCCGGCCATCCGGAGGACGTCAGCCGCCACCCGGAATACCATTCGCTGTTCGGCGGCCACGCGGCGGAGCTGGCGGTGTACCTGCACCACCACGACCACGCCCATGCCGACGACGGCTCGCTGGTCAGGACGACCGAGGGGGGCTGCTGCCATGGATGACTTCGTCCTGCGGGCGCTGGCCGCCGGCTGCGGCATCGCGCTGGTCGCCGGACCGCTCGGCTCCTTCGTGGTGTGGCGGCGCATGGCCTATTTCGGCGACACGCTGTCCCATTCCGCCCTGCTGGGGGTGACGCTGGGCTTCCTGCTGGGGGTCAACCCGATGATCGGGGTGGTGGCGGTCTGCGTGTCGCTGGCCCTGGCGCTGGTGGCGCTGCAGGGGCGCAGGACGCTGGCCTCGGACACGCTGCTCGGCATCCTGTCGCACGGCTCGCTGTCGCTCGGCCTGGTGGCGCTGGCCTTCCTGGAGACGCTGCGCGTCGATCTGGTGGCCTATCTGTTCGGCGACATCCTGTCGGTCACCACCGCCGACCTCGCCTGGATCTATGGCGGCGGCGCGGTGGCGCTGGGCGGCATCCTGCTGCTGTGGCGCCGGCTGCTCGCCATCACCGTCAGCGAGGATCTGGCGCGGGTCGAGGGCATGCCGGTGGAGGCGCTGCGGCTGGCCTTCATGCTGCTGATCGCGCTGGTGATCGCCGCGGCGATGAAGATCGTCGGGATCCTGCTGATCACCTCGCTGATGATCATCCCCGCCGCCGCCGCCCGCCGCTTCGCCCGCAGGCCGGAGACGATGGCGGCGCTGGCCTCGCTGTTCGGGGTCGCCGCCGTGCTCGGCGGGCTGATGGCCTCGCTGCGCTGGGACCTGCCGGGCGGCCCCAGCGTGGTGGTCGCCGCCGCCGCCCTGTTCCTGGCCGGGGCGCTGGTGCCGGTCCGCTCCTAGGCCCGGCACCGACGACGGACGGGACGCCAACGAAAAGGGCGCCGGAGAGAGAAGCCCCCGGCGCCCTTTTCATTACATAACCGGAACGAACCGGCCCTGTCGGGATCAGCCCTTGTCGAGCATCCGGCCCAGGTGACGGCCGCCGAAGATGTGGATGTGGAGGTGCGGGACCTCCTGGTGGGCGTCGGCGCCGCAGTTGGACAGCAGGCGGTAGCCCGGCTCGGCCACGCCCTGCTCGCGGGCGACGTCGCCGACGGCGCGGAACAGGTCGGCGATCTCGGCGTCGCTGGCGCGGGCGGTGAAGTCGTCCATGTCCACGTAGGCGCCCTTGGGGATCACCAGGACGTGGGTCGGCGCCAGCGGGTTGATGTCGTGGAAGGCCAGCGAGTACGGCGTCTCGTGGACCTTCTTGCAGGGGATCTCGCCGCGCAGGATGCGGGCGAAGATGTTGTTGCTGTCGTAAGCCTTGGCCATGGGGTGATGAACCTTCTCAAGGACGATCACGATTTGCGAGCCTTCTTCTCGGCGATGCCGCTGATGCCCTCGCGCTGGGCCAGCCGGTCCCACACCTCGGCGGGCTCCAGGCCGGCGTCCGCCCACAGGACCATCAGGTGATAGAGCAGGTCGGCCGATTCCGACGCCATGGCGGCCTTGTCGCCGCGCACCGCCTCCAGCACGGTCTCCACCGCTTCCTCCCCCACCTTCTGGGCGATCTTGGCGGTGCCGCGGCTGAACAGCTTGGCGGTGTAGGAGGCTTCCGGGTCGCCGCCCTTGCGCGACTGGACGGTGGCATAGAGCCGGTCCAGCACCTCGCCGGTCGGCGCCGCCGGCTTGGCCGCCTTCTCGGACTTCTTGTCGTCCGCCTTCTTGTCGTCAGCCATTGGCCGCCACCTCCGCCTTGCGGGCCGGACGCACCGGGATGCCGGCGGCGGCCAGCGCCTCCTTGGCCTGCCCGATGGTGTAGGTGCCGAAATGGAAGATCGAGGCGGCGAGCACGGCGGTGGCGTGCCCCTCGCGGATGCCCTGCACCAGATGGTCGAGCGTGCCGACGCCGCCCGATGCGATCACCGGCACCCGCAGCGAGTCGGCGACCGCGCGGGTGAGCGCCAGGTCGAAGCCGCTCTTGGTGCCGTCGCGGTCCATCGAGGTCAGCAGGATCTCGCCGGCGCCGTAGGACTCCATGCGCCTGGCCCACTCGATGGCGTCGATGCCCGTCGCCTTGCGACCGCCATGGGTGAAGATCTCCCACCGGCCGGGCGACACCTGCTTGGCGTCGATGGCGACGACGATGCACTGGGCGCCGAACTTCTCGGCCGCCTCGCGCACGAACTCCGGCCGGTGGATGGCGGCGGTGTTGATCGACACCTTGTCGGCGCCGGCCAGCAGCAGCTTGCGGATGTCCTCCACCGTGCGGACGCCGCCGCCGACGGTCAGCGGCATGAAGACCTGCTCGGCCGTGCGGCGCACCACGTCGTAGATGGTGTCGCGGTTCTCGTGGCTGGCCGTGATGTCGAGGAAGGTCAGTTCGTCCGCGCCTTCGCGGTCGTAGACGCGGGCCTGCTCGACGGGATCGCCGGCATCCACCAGATCGACGAAGTTGACCCCCTTCACCACCCGGCCGTCCTTGACGTCCAGGCAGGGGATGACGCGCATCTTCAGCATCAGTCGGTTTCCTCGGCGTCCTGGGCATCGGGGGCGGAGAGCAGGGCCAGCGCCTCCTGCGGATCGATGCGGCCGTCATAGAGCGCGCGTCCGCAGATGACGCCCTCGATGCCGGTATCCTCCTCGGCCTTGAGCGCCTCGAGGTCGGCCATGGAGGACACGCCGCCCGAGGCGATCACCGGCGTCGTCAGGTGGAAGGCGAGGTCGGCCGTCGCCTCCACGTTCACGCCGCCCATGGCGCCGTCGCGGTTGATGTCGGTGTAGATGATGGCGGCGACGCCGCAGTCCTCGAACTTCAGCGCGAGGTCCAGCGCCTTGATGTCCGACGTCTCCGCCCAGCCGGCGACCGCCACATAGCCTTCGCGGGCGTCGATGCCGACCGCCACCCGGCCGGGGAACTCCTGGCAGGCCTGCTTCACCAGCGCCGGGTCGCGCAGCGCCACCGTGCCGAGGATGACGCGGCTGACGCCCTTGTCCAGCCACATGCCGATGGTCTTCAGGTCGCGGATGCCGCCGCCGAGCTGCACCGGGATGGTGACGTTGGCGAGGATGCGCTCCACCGCCTCGCCGTTCACCGGCTTGCCCTCGAAGGCGCCGTTGAGGTCGACCAGATGCAGCCAGCGGAAGCCCTGCGACTGGAACAGCCGGGCCTGCGCGCCGGGATCGGTGTTGAAGACCGTCGCCTGGCTCATCTCGCCGCGCAGCAGGCGGACGCAGGCACCGTCCTTGAGATCGATGGCGGGGTAGATGATCATGGCTGCGTCTCGTCCTGTGGCGTGTCCGGGGTCAACTCTTTGGCGTAGAAATAGCCGGCCAGGCGGCGGCCCTTGACCAGGGCGTAGAAGGGGTGCGTGCCCCAGCGCCGGAAGCCGAGGGATTCATAGAGCGCGATGGCCGCCTCCTGCGTCTCGCGCACGTCGAGGTTCAGGACGCGGAAGCCCAGCGCCCGCGCCTCGTCCTCCACCGCGTTGGTCAGGTGGCGGGCCAGCCCGTGGCCGCGCGCCCAGGGGGCGACGAAGGCGGTGGTCAGGCTGGCGGCGTGACCCTGCGCCTCGTTGTTGCGCGGCGGCTTGACGAGCTGGGCGGAGCCGGCGATCACGCCGTCGAGCCGGGCGACGAACAGGATGCGCTCCGGCACCACCAGGACGCCCTTCCAGTAGCGCTCCATCACGTCGCGCGGCGGCGGCTCGACCCAGCCGAAGCCGCCGCCCGCCTTGATGGCGTCGTCGGCGGCGTCGCACAGGTCGTGCAGGTCGCCGGTCTTCAGCGTCTCGACGCGCTCGATGGCGATCTCCGCCATGGTCAGATCCGCCAGGTCAGGAAGTTGGCGATCAGCGCCAGCCCGGTCGCCTGGCTCTTCTCCGGGTGGAACTGCGTCCCCACCAGATTGTCGCGCCCGACCACCGCGGCGAAGGGGCCGCCATAGTCGGCCGTCGCGATGACGTCGGCCGGGTCCGCCGCCTTGAACTGGTAGGAATGCACGAAATAGGCGTGCGCGTCGGCCGGCAGTCCGGCCAGCAGCGGGTGCGGCCGGCTGACCTGCAGCTCGTTCCAGCCCATGTGCGGGATCTTCAGCGTAGGATCGGCGGGCTCCAGCCTGCACACCTCGCCCTTGATCCAGCCCAGCCCCTCCGTCACGCCATACTCGCGCCCGCGCTCCGCCATGAGCTGCATGCCGACGCAGATGCCGAGGAAGGGCCGGCCGCGGCGGTGCACGACCTCCTCCAGGGCCTCCAGCATGCCGGGGACCTCGGAGAGGCCGCGCTTGCAGTCGGCGAAGGCGCCGACGCCCGGCAGCACGACGCGGTCGGCGCGGCGGACCGCGTCGGCGTCGGAGGTGACGAGGACCGAATAGGAGGACTCCGCAGCTCCGGCCGCCCGCTCGATCGCCTTGGCGGCGGAGCGCAGGTTGCCGGAGCCGTAGTCGATCAGCGCAACGGTTTCCATGCTTGCCCGAACCTTGATCCTGGCCCGGCGTCAGGAACCGGGCGCTTGGAAAGTCTTAAAGGGACCCGCCCAGCACGCCCTTGGTGGACGGGACGGCGTCGCGCTTGCGCGGGTCGGTCTCCACCCCGGCGCGCAGCGCGCGGGCCAGCGCCTTGTAGCAGCTTTCGACGATGTGGTGGTTGTTCTCGCCATAGAGGGTCTCGACGTGCAGCGTCACGCCGGCCGCCATGGCGAAGGCCTGGAACCACTCGCGGAACAGCTCGGTGTCCATGTCGCCGATCTTGTCGCGGGTGAAGGCGACCTTCCAGATCAGGTAGGGCCGGTTCGAGAAGTCCAGGGCCACCCGCGTCAGCGTCTCGTCCATCGGGATGTAGGCATGGCCGTAGCGCGCGATGCCCTTGCGGTCGCCCAGCGCCTTCGACACCGCCATGCCGATGGCGATGCCGGTGTCCTCGGTCGTATGGTGGTAGTCGATGTGCAGGTCGCCGTCCGCCAGGACCGTCAGGTCCATCAGGCTGTGCCGGGAGAGCTGCTCCAGCATATGGTCGAGGAAGCCGACCCCCGTCTTCACGTCATAGACGCCGGTGCCGTCGAGGTTGACGGCGACCCGGATGCGGGTCTCGGTGGTGTTCCGCTCGATCGAGGCGCGGCGGCCGCCGTTGGCAGGGCTCTGGTCCATGATTTTTATGTAGCAGGAAGAACCGGGACGCGCCAGCGTGCGGCAGGGCTTTTGCCGCAACTGCGAGAGCGCCCCGTTGTCGCGGGGACGTGCATGCGATAGCATGAAATACACGCCATACGCGCATAACGGACTATGCCCACCCTTCCCTGCCCGCCGGGTCTTCTCCTGCTCGTCCTCCTGCTCGCCGGCTGCCGGACGGCCGGGCCGGCACCTGTGCCGCAGGGCGCCGCACCGCTGGCGCCGGGAACGGCCGAGCCGCTGCGCTTCGCCGAGCTCGCCATCGGGTCGATGCGGCGGGGGATGGAGATCGGCCGCTATGTCTGGGGCATCGACTGTGCCCCGCCCTATGAGCGGGTCCATTGGACCAGCGGGCAGAACATGCGGCGCGGCTCCACCTTCGAGGAGCGGTTCGACGAGATGCTGGGCGCCGCGGGATTCGACGTCGTCGGCCGGATCGGCGGCCCCGATGCGCCGGAGAGCGGCAACCGCCGCGCCGCCTTCACCGTCCAGGGCGACCTGAAGGAGGTGCGGCTGGAGCTGTGCCGCCGCTCCCACTGGCTGACCGGGGCGGACAAGGGGTATCGGGGACCGGCAGCCTGCGGGTGGACTGGACCGTCTACGACGCGCGCAGCGGCCGGCCGGTCCATCGGCTGACCACCAGCGGCACGGCGGAACGGGACAGCGGCGTGCCGCAGGGCGACATCGCGCTGATGGAGGATGCCTTCGCCGACGCAGCCGGCCGGCTGGCCGCCGATCCCGGCTTCCGCGCCGCGGTGGCGCGCGGCGGTCCCGCCGCGTCGGCCGGATTGGTAGACGCAGCGCCCAACGACGTGCGTCTACCAGCCGAGGCGGCGCGTGCGGCGGGGCCGCTGTCGCTGCAGCCGCCCTCCCCGTCCCCCGACCCGGCGGGCCGGGCCGGCCGCGCGCAGGTCCGGGTGGGAGACGGGCGGGAGAGCGGCATCGGGCTGGTGATCGGCACCGCCGACGGCCAGTCGCTGCTCCTGACCCTGGCCGCCGGAGCGGCCGCCACCCTGCCGGTCAGTCCGGCCGCCGGCGTCACGCTGGCCGGGACGGTGGAGGCGCGCGACCCGGCGAGTGGCCTGGCGCTGGTGCGGGTGCCGGCGCGGCTGACCGGTCTGGCCGTCCGCACCGGCCCGGCGCGCGTCGGCGAGCCGGTCACCGCCCTCACCCGCGGCGGCGAGGCGGAGACGCCGGGCATCGTCGGCTCGCTGCGCGAGGATCCGCGCTCGGGGACGCTGCTGATCCAGGCCGACCTCGAGGGGGTGCAGGCCGGGGCGGGGGAGCCGCTGCTGGACCGCGACGGACTGCTGCTCGGCATCGCCGCACCCGGCCGCGACCGGACGGCGCGGGGTGTGCCGGGGCTCGTCCCCTATCTGCCGGTCGCCGGGGCGTTGCGCCGGATGGAGGTGACGGTCTTCGCCGCCGATCCCCTGCCCCGGACGGCCAAGGCGCCCCCCGGGGCCACACCTCTGCGTCGTCACACCGCACCGGCTTATCCCGACGACGAATCTTGACGGGGGTCCGGCCCCTCCCACATAGACCGGATGCCCGGGACCGGATGCCCGGACGGAACCGGCCCGGGACGACCTGCGACAGGCCCCGGGCGGCGCGGCGGCGCGGTGGTGTTCCGGGCTCCCGGTGCCCTGAGGAGGGCCGGGCCTTTCCCTGTTCACAGACGGTCGAGCATGACGTCCCATTCAGCAAACCCACACGACCCCATCCAGTGGCACGGCACCACCATCCTTTCGGTCCGCAAGGACGGGCAGGTTGTGATCGCCGGCGACGGACAGGTGTCGGTGGGCCAGACGGTGATGAAGTCCAACGCGCGCAAGGTGCGCTGGCTGGCCGGCGGCACGGTGATGGCGGGATTCGCCGGCGCCACCGCCGACGCGCTGACGCTGTTCGAGCGGCTGGAGGCGAAGCTGGAGCAGTATCCGGGCCAGCTCACCCGCGCCTGCGTCGAGATGGCGAAGGACTGGCGGACCGACCGCTACCTGCGCCGGCTGGAGGCGATGATGGCGGTGGCCGACAAGTCCGTCAGCCTCGTCCTGACCGGCAACGGCGACGTGCTGGAGCCGGAGGACGGGCTGATCGGCATCGGCTCCGGCGGGTCCTACGCCCTGTCGGCGGCGCGCGCGCTGATCGACATCGACGGCATGGATGCCGAGGCGGTCGCCCGCAAGGCGATGAGGATCGCCGCCGGCATTTGCGTCTACACGAACGAAAACGTCACCCTCGAAAAGCTGTAACCACCATGACCGCCGCTTTCAGCCCCCGCGAGATCGTCTCCGAGCTCGACCGCTACATCGTCGGCCAGCACGAGGCCAAGCGCGCCGTCGCCATCGCGCTGCGCAACCGCTGGCGCCGCCAGCAGCTCCCCGAAGGGCTGCGCGAGGAGGTGCTGCCGAAGAACATCCTGATGATCGGCCCGACCGGCGTCGGCAAGACGGAGATCGCCCGCCGCCTCGCCAAGCTGGCGCAGGCACCCTTCCTGAAGATCGAGGCGACCAAGTTCACCGAGGTCGGCTATGTCGGCCGCGACGTGGAGCAGATCGTCCGCGACCTCGTGGAGATCGCCATCGGCATGACCCGCGAGCGCCTGCGCAAGGAGGTCGTCGCCAAGGCCGAGCTGCGGGCAGAGGAGCGGGTGCTCGACGCGCTGTGCGGCGACAACGCCGGCGCCGAGACCCGCGCCAAGTTCCGCAAGATGCTGCGCGAAGGCACGCTGAACGACCGCGAGATCGAGATCCAGGTCGCCGACACCGCCCCGCCGGGCGGCATGCCGACCTTCGACATCCCCGGCATGCCGGGCGCCCAGATGGGCATGCTGAACCTGAACGACATCTTCGGGAAGATGATGGGCGGCCGGACCAAGCCGCGCCGCATGACGGTGGCCGAGAGCCACACCGTGCTGATCGCCGAGGAGTCGGACAAGCTGCTGGACCAGGAAAAGGTCGTCTCGGAGGCGATCCGATCGGTCGAGCAGAATGGCATCGTCTTCCTCGACGAGATCGACAAGATCTCCGCCCGTTCCGAGAACCGCGGCGGCGCCGACGTCAGCCGCGAGGGCGTGCAGCGCGACCTGCTGCCGCTGATCGAGGGCACCACCGTCTCGACCAAGCACGGGCCGGTCAAGACCGACCACATCCTGTTCATCGCCTCGGGCGCCTTCCACGTCGCCAAGCCGTCCGACCTGCTGCCCGAGCTGCAGGGCCGCCTGCCCATCCGCGTCGAGCTGAAGGCCCTGTCGCAGGACGACTTCAAGCGCATCCTGACCGAGCCGGAAGCCAGCCTGATCAAGCAGTACAAGGCCCTGCTGAAGACCGAGGACGTGGAGCTGGTCTTCACCGACGACAGCATCGACGAGCTGGCCCGTCTGGCGGCGGAGATCAACGGCAGCGTCGAGAACATCGGCGCCCGCCGCCTGCACACGGTGCTGGAGCGGCTGCTGGAGGAGGTCAGCTTCTCGGCCAGCGACCGGCCGGGCACGACGGTGACGGTCGACGCGGCCTATGTGCGCGAGCGGGTCAGCAGCCTCGCCAGGAACGCCGACCTGTCGAAGTTCATCCTGTAAGGCGGCAGGGGTCACCCGGATCGATGTCCGTCCGGGTGACCCGCGCAGGATCCGCAAGATCCGGCAGGACGGACCGCGCTATCCCCCGCGCCGGTACTCGATGAAGCGGTAGGGCAGCCCGTTCTCCTCCAGCAGGGGACCGCTCTCCCGCTCCACCCAGCCGGGGCCGGGCGGCGGCATCAGCGTGTCGCCCTCCACCGCCCGCTCGACGCGGGTCAGGTGCAGCGTGTCGGCGAGCGGCAGGGTCTCGCGGAAGATCTCCGCACCGCCGATGACGCACAGCTCGTCCGCTCCGCCGGCGCGGGCATGGTCGATGGCCCCGGCGATCCCGGAGAACCAGCGGGCGCCGTCCCGCTCGCCGGGGGCTGCGCTGCGGCTGACGACGAGGTTCTCCCGCCCCGGCAGCGGGCGGCGGGGAAGCGACTCCCAGGTGCGCCGGCCCATCAGCACCGGCTTGCCGAGCGTCAGCTCCTTGAAACGCTTCAGGTCGCCCGGCAGGCGCCAGGGCAGGTCGCCATCGCGGCCGATGACGCCGTTGGCGGCGGCGGCCACCACCAGGCTGATGCGCATCCGTCCCCCCGTCGGTCAGGCGAGCAGGGCTCGCGGTTCGGTCAGGCGAGCGGAGCCCGCGGTTCGGTCAGGCGAGCAGAGCCCGCAGCACCCCGTTCAACCGCTGGCGCCCCTCGTAGGTCGCGCGGACATGGCTGTCGGTGACCTCCAGGAAGCCGCCGGCGACCAGACGGGCGAGCCCGCCGGCATCCACGACGCCGTCGAGGTCGCAGCCCGCCTCCTCGACCAGCCGCGCGCGGGGCACGCCCTCGGTCAGCCGCAGGCCCATCATCAGAAGCTCGGTGCCGCGGTCGGCCCGCTCGATCGGGTCGGGGGCGGCGGCGCCATGGCCGTCGCGCTCCACCCGCTCCAGCCAGATTTCCGGGGCGCGGTGGGCGCGGGTCGCCCGCTTCTCGCCGTCCAGCGTCAGCCGGCCATGGGCGCCGGGCCCGATGCCGACATAGTCGCCGTAGCGCCAGTAGGTCAGGTTGTGCCGGCTCTCCTCGCCCGGACGGGCATGGTTGGAGATCTCGTAGGCCGGCAGCCCGGCCGCTCCCAGTACGGCCTGCGTCGCTTCGTAGAGGTCGCCGGCCAGCTCGTCGTCGGGAAGGACCAGCTCACCGCGGGCGTGCAGCGGATGGAAGGCCGTCCCCTCCTCGATCGTCAACTGGTAGACCGACAGATGCCCGACCGCATGGTCGAGCGCCCGCTTCAGCTCCGCCTCCCAGTCGGCGACGCTCTGTCCCGGACGGGCGTAGATCAGATCGAAAGAGAAACGATCGAAGCTTTTCGCCGCCAGCCCGATGGCGCCCAGCGCCTCCGCCGCGTTGTGCCGGCGGCCGAGGAAGCGCAGCGGCGCATCGTCCAGCGCCTGGATCCCGAGCGACACCCGGTTGACCCCGGCGGTGCGGAAGGCGCGGAACTTCTCGGCCTCCACCGAGGTCGGGTTGGCCTCCAGCGTCACCTCCAGCCCGTCGGCCACCGGCCAGCGCGCGGCGACGCGGTCGAGCAGGGCGGCGACGGTGGCGGGCTCCATCAGCGACGGCGTGCCGCCGCCGAAGAAGACCGAGGTGACGCGGCGACCACCCGTTACGTCAGCGTAATGATCGAGTTCCCGCAACAGCGCGGCACGCCAGCGCTCGTGGTCCACCCGCTCGCGCACATGGCTGTTGAAGTCGCAGTAGGGACACTTCGACTTGCAGAAGGGCCAGTGGACGTAGATCGCGAAGCCGGGATCGCCGCTCAGCGGAAGCATCGGTCGACCAGTTGACGGAAGGCGTCGGCCCGGTGGCTCATCTCGTGCTTCCTGGCCGGCTCCATCTCACCGAACGTGATGTCGAAGCCATCCGGCACGAACATCGGATCGTAACCGAAACCTTTGTCGCCGCGCGGCGGCCACACCAGCGTGCCGGAACAGCGGCCTTCCACCGACTCCACATGCCCGTCCGGCCAGGCGAGCGTCAGGGCGCAGACGAAACAGGCACTGCGGTCGGTCTTGCCGGCCAGCCCCTCCTCCACCTTGCGCATCGCCATGGCGAAGTCCTTCTCCGGCCCGGCCCAGCGGGCGGAGTAGATGCCGGGGTCGCCGCCCAGCGCCGGCACCACCAGACCGCTGTCGTCGGCCATCGCGACGTGGCCGGCCGCGGCGGCGGCCCGCGCCTTCAGCTCCGCATTGGCGATGAAGGTCGTGCCGGTCTCCTCCGGCTCCGGCAGCCCGAGCTCGCCCGCCGTGGTGAAGGTCCGCACGTAAGGACCGAGCAGGTCGGCGATCTCGCGCACCTTGCCCTTGTTGTGGCTGGCGATCACGAGCGTGTCGCCGGTGAAGCGGCGGGGAATGGAAGCCATACCTTTGATTTCCTTGTACGAACCTGCAACGTCATGCGGCGGCGGCGTGAAGCGGCCGGGCGGAGCACGGGCAGGCCGGCGGCCGTCCCCGCCTCCGCTCCCGGACCCTATCCTTACCTGCGCGATCCTTACTTGATGCCGAGCGCGGTCTTCTGCAACGCGACCAGCTCGTCGACGCCCTTGCGGGCCAGCGCCATCAGCTCGTTGAACTGGGCTTCGCTGAAGGGGGTCTCCTCGGCGGTGCCCTGCACCTCGACGATGCCGCCGCGGCCGGTCAGCACGAAGTTGGCGTCGGCCTGGGCGGTCGAATCCTCGGCATAGTCGAGGTCGAGCACGGCGTTGCCCTGGTGGATGCCGCAGGACACCGCGGCCACCTGGTCGGTCAGCGGCATGCTCTTGATCGCGCCGATCTGAAGCAGGTGCTGGAAGGCGAGGTGCAGGGCGACGTAGCTGCCGGTGATGGCGGCGGTGCGGGTGCCGCCGTCGGCCTGGATGACGTCGCAGTCGATCTTGATCTGCTTCTCGCCCATCGCCGAGCGGTTGGCGACGGCGCGCAGCGCCCGGCCGATCAGCCGCTGGATCTCCTGGGTGCGGCCTGACTGCTTGCCCTTGGCCGCCTCGCGGTCGGTGCGGCTGTGGGTCGAGCGCGGCAGCATGCCGTATTCCGCGGTGACCCAGCCGAGCCCGGTGTTCTTCAGGAAGCGCGGCACCGTCTCGTCCACGCTGGCCGTGCACAGCACATGCGTGTCGCCGAACCGCACCAGGCAGGAGCCCTCGGCATATTTGCTGAAGCCGGGTTCGAGCGAGATGGTGCGCAGCTGGTCGAGGGCGCGGCCGGAGGGGCGCATGGCAATCATCCGATGGGTTCAGTTGAAAACGGCCCGCAGGCTATCGGCTCGGACCCGGCGCGTCCAGCCCGCAAGGCCGCTCCGTTTGCGCGAAGTGCCCTCTTCCGGGGCCGGCGGGGGCGCATCCGTTGATTCGGCTGCCTGACCTGCCTAAATTCGGACGCGCGCGTTGCGCGGCCCAACGACAACCCGTCCGGACCATGATCACCGAGCTGAACCAACGATCCCGCGAGATCTTCCGGCAGATCGTCGACGCCTATGTGGCGACGGGCGAGCCGGTGGGATCGCGCACGATCTCGCGGCGGCTGGGCATGGTCCTGTCGCCCGCGACCATCCGCAACGTGATGGCCGATCTGGAGGAGCAGGGGCTTCTCTACGCCCCCCATACCTCGGCCGGCCGCATCCCGACCGACGCCGGCCTGCGCATGTTCGTCAACGGCCTGCTGGAGATCGGTTCGCTGACCGAGGACGAGCGCGAGTCGATCGAGGCGAAATGCGCCTCCTCCGGCCGGGCGCTGTCCGACGTGCTGAACGAGGCCTCGACCATGCTGGCCGGCCTGTCGCACTGCGCCGGGCTGGTGGTGGCGCCGAAGACCGACCGGCCGCTGAAGCACATCGAGTTCGTCTCGCTCGGCCCCGGCCGGGCGCTGGTCGTGCTGGTGAACGAGGACGGGCTGGTCGAGAACCGCGTCATCGAGGTGCCGGTCGGCCTGCCGACCTCCACCCTGCAGACCGTCTCCAACTATCTCAGCGCCAAGCTGGTCGGCCGCACGCTCGAAGAGGCGCGGCAGGAGGTGACGCGCGAGATCCAGGAACAGCGGACCCAGCTCGACGAGCTGTCCCGCCGCGTGGTCGCCGAGGGGCTGGCCACCTGGGCCGGGGCCGGCGGCTCGCAGGGCGGCGGCGGCGGGCAGCTCATCGTCCGCGGCCAGGCCAGGCTGCTGGAGGACGTCACGGCGCTGTCGGACCTGGAGCGCGTGCGCGCCCTGTTCGAGGCGCTGGAGACCAAGGAGGCCATGCTGCGCCTGATCGAGGCGACCGGACAGGGGGACGGCGTCCAGATCTTCATCGGGGCGGAGAACGTGCTGTTCAACCATTCCGGCTGTTCGCTGATCATCTCGCCCTTCCAGAACAGCCGGGAGCAGGTGATCGGCGCCATCGGGGTCATCGGCCCGACGCGCATCAATTACGCCCGCATCATTCCGCTGGTGGACTATACCGCCAAGGTCATCAGCCGGCTCGTCGGCTGAGGACGTCTTTTCACACCCGCCTTTTCCATCGACAAGAAGAACACCGAGAGACCCATGAGCGAAGAGCAGAACAAGCCCGCCGACGCCGCGGTGGACCCGACCGGGACCGCCGCCCCCGCCGACGCCGCGACCGCCGCCGCCGGAGAGGCTCCGGCCGCCGGCGACCGCGTCGCCCAGCTGGAGGCCGAGGTCGCGAGCCTCAAGGACCAGCTTCTGCGCGCCATGGCGGAGGCCGAGAACACCCGTCGCCGCGCCCAGCGCGACCGCGAGGACGCCAGCAAGTTCGCCGTCTCCAGCTTCGCCAAGGAGCTGGTGTCGGTGGCCGACAACCTGCGCCGCGCGCTGGAGGCCGTCCCGGCCGAGGGCCGCGAGAAGGACGAGATGCTGAAGGGCCTCGCGGTCGGCGTCGAGGCGACCGAGCGCCAGCTCTTCGCCGCCTTCGACCGTGCCGGCATCAAGAAGCTGGATCCGAGCGGCGAGCCCTTCGACCCGAACTTCCACCAGGTGATGTTCGAGATCGAGAACACCGGCAAGCCGGCCGGCACCGTCATCCAGGTGCTGCAGCCCGGCTACACCATCCACGGCCGCCTGCTGCGCGAGGCGATGGTCGGCGTCGCCAAGGGCGACGGCGGGGCGCAGCACGTCGATACCAAGGCCTGAGGCCGGGCCGCGGGAAAAGGGCCGCCGCGTCCGGCGGTTGACGCGGCGGCACGATGGGCTTACGCCTTTCGGCGTGGCGCCCCGGCGCTCCGCTGTGAAAGGCTTCCCCCATGCCGAAGAGCATCCTGACCGTCGACGACTCCAAGACGATCCGCGACATGGTGACCTTCACCCTGTCGCGGGCCGGTTACAGCGTGACGGAAGCCGTGGACGGCGGGGCCGGGCTGGCCCTGGTCAACCGGCAGAAGTTCGACTGCATCATCACCGACCTGAACATGCCGGGGATGGACGGGCTGGCGCTGACCCGCGCGGTGCGGGCGAGCGCCACCAACCGCGCCACGCCGGTGCTGCTGCTGACCACCGAGGCGGACCCGGCCAAGAAGACGGCGGGCCGCGAGGCCGGCGCCACCGGCTGGCTGGTCAAGCCCTTCAACCCGGAAAAGCTGGTGGAGACGGTGCGCAAGGTCTGCCCGTAAGGGCGGTTCGGCAGCCTGTCCGCAAGACGGTTCAGCGGTCCGCGGGCAGGCGCGCGAAAAGGAACTCACCCTCCGGATCATGCGCGGCGAATCGCCGCTGCGCCGCCGACCGGTTCGCCACCGCATAGCAATAGACGCAGCCGTGCGGGCAACTGTCGTAATCGCCGATGTCCCGGCTTTCGGCACACAGGCAGCCCGGACGGTTGCCCTTCTCCCGCGCCGCCAGCGGCCGCCCGGCCATGTCCGACATCCGCTCCCCGTCGATGCAGCGCGCGGCGGCGGTGCCCGGCACCTCCAGCAGCGCGGGCTGGGTGCAGAGGGTCAGCGCCATCCCATGCTCCGCGGCGACCGCCGCCAGATCGGCCAGCAGCGCGCGCTTCTCCTGCGGATCCGGGTCGCGCCAGGCGATGCCGGCGGCGGCGAGGTTGCGCGCGGTCTTGCGGTAGGGCTGCAGGAAGGAGACCACCACCTCGTCGGTGACGCCGCGCAGCCGGGCGGCGATCCGGGCGAAAGTCTCGCGATGCCGGGCCGGGGTCAGCGCATCGGTCAGCACGATGGGGTCGTAGCGCCAGACCGCGGCCCGCGGCCCCCAGCGTCCCCGCAGCCAGTCCATCTGCTCGGCGCTGCGCTGCCAGTCGGGCACCGAGCGCTCCAGAAGCGTCGGCAGGCCGGTGATGCCGTACTGCACGACGAAGGGATAGCCGCGGCGGGCGACCTCCTCCAGCCCCGGGGCGAAGGGCGCGAGGTTCTTGGTCCAGAAGACGAAGCCGTCCACCGCCGGCCGCGTCAGGTCGATGCGGTAGGTCTGGCCTCCGTAAGGATTGACCATGCGGCAGTATCCCGCCTCCAGCCGGTTGAGGAACCAGCGGCCGTAGAAGGCGGGAATGTCGGTCTTGTAGCTGGCGGAGACGATCATCGCTCCAGCATGGGGAGCCGCCCGGTCCTTATCAAGCCTGGGACGCCGGGGCCGCATCGCTCTACAGTGCGCCCGGCGGAGCGGCCGCGCAGGCGGCGGCGCGAAGAGGGACAGGAGGAGGACGCCGTGACGAACAGGCAGGCCCGGGACGGGCGGGAGATCGGCTGGAACGACGTGGTGCGGTTCCGCCTGCCCGCCGACTGGAGCATGGAGGTCGAGGAGCATGAGGGCCACGCGGTCGCCGCCTTCCGCCCGCCGCCGCCGGCCGGCGGGGTGCTGCGGCTGGTCACCGACCGGGTGACGCCGCGTCCGGACTCCGGCGGGGTGGAGGCCGTCCTGCAGGAGATGGCCCTGCGTTTCGTGCGGCCGGACGATCCGCGCGCCGGCGACCGCACCGTCGAGCCCCACCGGGACGGAGTCATCGCGCAGGCGGTGATGCATACCGAAGAGGACGGCCGCGCCGAGGTCCATTACCTGTGGCTGATCGGAAGCGACCGCGATGGCAGGGCGAGCGTCGCGATGTTCAGCGTCGCGCTGCCGGCCATCCTGGACGGCGACGAATCCTGTGCCGTGATGCTGGGCCAGGTCGACGGGCTGGTCCGGGACGCGGAGATTCTGTGATCGCCGGATGACGCGGGCCCCCGGTCCTTCCCGGCGCCGCCCGCTGCCCGAGCCGGCGGCGGGGGCCGCCGACGGGGCCGCGCATCCGGACGCGGATCAGCAGTGACCGGCGCTGCCGGCCATCAGGGCCTTCATATGCACCGAACGCGTGTCGAGCTGGCACGCCGCCTCTTCCGCGGCCATGGCGGCGAGGCTGAGGAACCGCGCCAGATCGTCAAGCCGGCACCGGACGGCATCGTCCTGCAGGCTGTCCAGGCAGGACTTGATCGCTAAAGCCACGTCGCGCCGATCTTCCGTCATCGCGGTTCCCCTTGAAACGCTTGGTCGAGCCCGATGCCCCTTCTAGGCACTCCGGGTGGAACACGACCGGCCGGCCGGCCGAAGCACCGGGCCGGATGGAGCCGGATGCCTTGGCCGCCCAACAGGAGCGTTCCTACTCCCAATGGAGATATCATAAAACTTTCGGGTTTTCACTAATTGAATCTCGTGACAAGGAATAGCTACAGCAACCGCCAATTGATTCCCTGCATAAATGCACTCGGTTGCTTGTTAATGAAAGGTTAAGGTAACCGGATTGCCGCCTCCATCCTGTTCATAGTCTTGTATACTTAACGGTTAAGCGACTAAAGCAAGCTGAGTACCCGGGTATATACAGCCGGGCTACTGCATACTGCCGTATTCCATTTCGAAGAGAGTTCTTCCGGCGGTCCGCCGGGTCGCGGCGGCCGGTCGGCCGGCCGGGCGGCCTATGCCTTTTCCGGCTTTTGCCGGTTGAAGGGGCAGGGAGCCGTTGCAGCCCGAAACAGGCCCGCCTATATCTGCGCCAACAGTCGTGTTCTCATCCAAACCGTTCCACCGACCCATGGGGATCGCGGCGGTGCCGGAAGCGACGGGCCGCCACGCATCTGCCGAACATAAGAGGCTGAACATGAGCAAAGTCATTGGCATCGACCTCGGCACCACGAACTCGTGCGTCGCCGTGATGGAAGGCGGCAGCGCCAAGGTGATCGAAAACGCCGAAGGCACCCGCACCACGCCGTCGATGGTCGCCTTTTCCCAGAACGGCGAGCGTCTGGTCGGCCAGCCGGCCAAGCGTCAGGCCGTGACCAACCCCGAGAACACCTTCTTCGCGATCAAGCGCCTGATCGGGCGCCGCTTCGAGGATCCGCTGACCAAGAAGGACCAGGGGCTGGTTCCCTACAGGATCATTCCCGGCGACAACGGCGATGCCTGGGTCGAGTCCCACGGCAAGAAGTACAGCCCGAGCCAGATCAGCGCCTTCATCCTGCAGAAGATGAAGGAGACGGCCGAGAACTACCTGGGTGAGAAGGTCACGCAGGCGGTCATCACCGTTCCCGCCTACTTCAACGACAGCCAGCGCCAGGCCACCAAGGACGCCGGCAAGATCGCCGGCCTGGAAGTGCTGCGCATCATCAACGAGCCGACGGCGGCCGCCCTTGCCTACGGCATGGAGAAGAAGGGTGCCGGCACCATCGCGGTCTACGACCTCGGCGGCGGCACCTTCGACATCTCCGTGCTGGAGATCGGCGACGGCGTGTTCGAGGTGAAGTCGACCAACGGCGACACCTTCCTCGGCGGTGAGGACTTCGACAGCCGCATCATCGAGTATCTCGCCGAGGAGTTCCAGAAGGAGCAGGGCATCGACCTGCGCAAGGACCGGCTGGCCCTGCAGCGCCTGAAGGAGGCCGCCGAGAAGGCCAAGATCGAGCTGTCCTCCTCGATGCAGACCGAGGTGAACCTGCCCTTCATCACCGCCGACCAGACCGGGCCGAAGCACCTCAACATCAAGCTGACCCGCGCCAAGCTGGAAGCCCTGGTCGACGACCTGATCCAGCGCACGATCGAGCCCTGCAAGGCCGCTCTCCGCGACGCCGGCCTGAAGGCCAGCGAGATCGACGAGGTGATCCTGGTCGGCGGCATGACCCGCATGCCGAAGGTCACCGAGGCGGTGAAGCAGTTCTTCGGACGCGAGCCGCACCGCGGCGTGAACCCGGACGAGGTGGTCGCCATCGGCGCCGCCATCCAGGGCGGCGTGCTGAAGGGCGAGGTGAAGGACGTCCTGCTGCTCGACGTCACCCCGCTGTCGCTGGGCATCGAGACGCTGGGCGGCGTGTTCACCCGCCTGATCGACCGCAACACCACCATCCCGACCAAGAAGAGCCAGGTCTTCTCGACCGCCGAGGACAACCAGAACGCGGTGACCATCCGCGTCTTCCAGGGCGAGCGTGAGATGGCCGCGGACAACAAGCTGCTCGGCCAGTTCGACCTCGTCGGCATCCCGCCGGCCCCGCGCGGCGTGCCGCAGGTCGAGGTGACCTTCGACATCGACGCCAACGGCATCGTCAGCGTCACCGCGAAGGACAAGGCCACCGGCAAGGAGCAGCAGATCCGCATCCAGGCCTCGGGCGGCCTGTCGGACACCGACATCGACAAGATGGTCAAGGACGCCGAGGCCCATGCCGCCGAGGACAAGAAGCGGCGTGAGCTGGTGGACGCCCGCAACCATGCCGACGCGCTGATCCAC
The DNA here is from genome assembly GCF_003130795.1 of Azospirillum thermophilum. Classification (NCBI taxonomy): domain Bacteria; kingdom Pseudomonadati; phylum Pseudomonadota; class Alphaproteobacteria; order Rhodospirillales; family Azospirillaceae; genus Azospirillum; species Azospirillum thermophilum. The sequence goes on along the minus strand of NZ_CP029353.1, from coordinate 277,143 downwards.
ACCACCGAGCGGACGATCAAGGAGAACGGCGACAAGATCCCGGCCTCCGACAAGTCGGCCGCCGAGGCGGCGATCGCCGAGCTGAAGTCGGCGATGGAGAGCGACAACCTCGAGACGCTGAAGGCTAAGACCGACGCCCTGGCCCAGGCCTCGATGAAGCTGGGCGAGGCGATCTACAAGACCGGCCAGGGTGCCGCCCCGGGTGCCGAGGGCGAGGCCGGCGCCTCCGCTCCCAACGAGCCGGGCGTGGTCGACGCCGACTTCGAGGAAGTCCAGGACGACAAGAAGAAGTCGGCGTAACGCTACGCCAGTCCGGGTCTGTTCCGTGCCTGTGACCGTTGGCCCGTCGCCTGTTCCGGCGGCGGGCCGGCGGTCTGTCCGGGCGGCGGTTTCCGGTTGGCCCGTGAATGGCCGGCCGTTTGGTGATGGAACGATGTGAGGCGGTCGGGGCCCATGGCGAAACAGGATTATTACGAGCTGCTCGGTGTGGAGAAGGGCGCCAGCGCGGACGAGCTGAAGAAGGCTTACCGCAAGATGGCGATGAAGTACCACCCGGACCGCAACCAGGGTGACAAGGACGCCGAGCAGAAGTTCAAGGAAATCAGCGAAGCCTATGACGTCCTGAAGGACGATCAGAAGCGCGCGGCCTACGACCGCTTCGGCCACGCCGCCTTCGAGAACGGGCGCGGCGGCGGGGCCGGCGGCTTCGGCGGCGGAGCCGGCGGCTTCAACTTCGACTTCGGCGGGGCCGGCGGCTTCGCCGACATCTTCGACGAGATGTTCGGCGAGTTCATGGGCGGCCGGCGCGGCGGCGGCGGGGCCTCCAGCCGCGGCCAGGACCTGCGCTACAACCTCGAGATCTCGCTGGAGGAGGCGTTCAAGGGCACGCAGACCACGGTGCGCGTGCCGACCTCGGTCCAGTGCGACAGCTGCAACGGGTCGGGGGCGGCGGCCGGCACCCAGCCGGTCACCTGCCCGACCTGCCAGGGCCACGGCAAGGTGCGCGCCCAGCAGGGCTTCTTCACCATCGAGCGCACCTGCCCCGGCTGCCACGGCCAGGGCCGCGTCATCAAGGACCCCTGCAAGAGCTGCGGCGGCGCCGGCCGCCTGCGCAAGGAGAAGACCCTTCAGGTCAACATCCCCGCGGGCGTCGAGGACGGCACCCGCATCCGGCTTGCCGGCGAGGGGGAGGCGGGCCTGCGCGGCGCGCCGCCGGGCGACCTCTACATCTTCCTGGCGATCGCCCCGCACCCGATCTTCCAGCGCGACGGCGCCAACATCCATTGCCGGGTGCCGATCCCGATGACCACCGCGGCGCTGGGCGGCTCGGTCGAGGTTCCGACCATCGACGGGACGCGCACCAAGGTGACGGTCCCGCCGGGCACCCAGTCGGGCCACCAGTTCCGCATCAAGTCCAAGGGCATGTCGGTGCTGCGCAGCACCCAGCGCGGCGACATGTACATCCAGGCGGTGGTGGAGACCCCGGTGAACCTGACCAAGCGCCAGCAGGAACTGCTGCGCGAGTTCGACACCGCCGGCAAGGAAGGGTCCCATCCGCAGTCCGAGGGCTTCTTCGCCAAGGTGAAGGAACTTTGGGAGGATCTGAAGGACTGACCGGGTCCGGCCGGCGTGGTCTGGCACGAGACGGGGGAGCTGCGGGGGCGGCTCCCCCTTTTCTTTTGGCGAGTGCGGCGCAGCATCCGTCGGCGGGGGAGGGTGCGACCCTAACACCCACATCCCGTTGAGGAAATCACGTTGCCCCCGCGCCGATGCGTGTGTATTCACCGGAGACGATGTTCCGATCCCTGATCATTGGCGACATGACGCCGGAGGAGCTGCGCGGGCTGCTGATCCCGCTCGGCCAGACTCCGATCCTGAACCGGCACCGGGCCGCGATGATCCAGTCCCGCGTGCGCATGGTCGCCATGGTCTTCGGGTTGCTGACGCCGCTGTGGATCGCCATCGACTTCACCATCTTCGACTGGCCCCTGTGGGCGAAGCTCGCCAGCCTCCGGCTGGGCGCCAGCGCCGCCTTCCTGATGCTGGCCTTCGACCGGCGCCCCTGCGAGGATCTTCCCGCCGCCTGGCGCCGGCTGTGCCTGCTGTTCGCCATCCCGACGCTGTTCTTCATCCTGTCGCATCCCCTGCTCTACGGGCAGGGCCACAACGATCTGGCGGAGGCGGTGGTCGCCGGCTACGGCTATCTGCCCTTCGTGATGATCGCCGGGCTCAGCGTCTTCCCCCTGACGGCGGTGGAAGGCGCGATCTTCGCCCTGCCCATGCTGGCCGCGCATCTGGCGGCGGGCATGTACGGCTCGCTGATCCTGCCCTTCCCCTCCTACCTCAGCGCCCTGTGGCTGCTCGCCCTGATCGCCGTGGTGGCGACCCTGGCGGCGATGAGCCAGCTCCACTTCATGACGGCGCTGCTGGATCAGGCGACCCATGACATGCTGACCGGCGCCTTCTCCCGCCGGGTCGGGGACGAGCTGCTGAAGCTGCAGTTCGCCCACGCCCAGCGGTCGGACCAGCCGCTGTCGGTCGCCTTCGTCGACCTCGACAACTTCAAGGCCGTCAACGACCGCTTCGGCCATGACGAGGGCGACCGCGTCCTGCGCCGGGCGGCCGACGCGGTGCGGGCCATGCTGCGCCAGTCCGACGTGATGGTGCGCTGGGGCGGCGAGGAGTTCCTGGTCATCATGCCCAACACCCCGCGCGACGGGGCGGTGATCGCCGTGGAACGGCTGCGCCGCAACGGGCTGGGGGTACGCCCCGACGGCCTGCCGCAGACCGCCAGCATCGGCGTGGCGGAGGTGCTGACCGACCGGCCGCAGAGCTGGGAGGCGCTGGTGGAGCTGGCCGACCACCGCATGTACCACGCCAAGCAGTCGGGCAAGGACAGGGTCGTCAGCAGCGGCACCTGCTGCAAGCCGGCCGCCTGACCGGGCAACCGCGCGGTCTTGCCCGCCGGCCATCTTCCCCTGCCGGGCTACACCCGCCCGTGCGGACGGGTGGTGGATGGTCCACCGCCCCGCCGCGTACGGAGGGCAAAGAGGATGGACAGGATCCTCATTCTCCTGATCCTGCCGCTGCAGACGCTCAGGCTGCTGCCCGCGCTTCCGGACCGCCGGGATCGGACCCATCCCCGTCGATCGGCCGCCGGCTTCTGCAACCGGCGCGGCCAGCGGCATCCGCCGAATCGGCATAGGGGGCGACCCGAGAAGGTCGCACCCCTGCCACACCACCCGGCATGCGGGTCCGCACCGGGCGGTTCGGGGGATTGAGGTCATGCGAACCTGGGCAGTCCGAGTTGGTCTGCCCATTTGATGGTGAGGACTGCATTGAGAAGCTTGCCGCTGTTGCCCCACCAGCGTCGGCCATTGGCCGCGATTTGTTGGGCGACGGCGGGCTTGGCCCCTCTGGCCGTCAGTTCCCGGAAGATGGTCTTCCCCCGCTTCCACTGCTTGAGCTGAATGGCCCGCAGCCGGTGGCGTATCCATTCGTCCAGCGTTCGCCGGACCTTTGGAGTTTGCGCCAGTCGGAAGTAGGCTTTCCAGCCCAGCAGGAAATCGCGCAGCCTCGCCACCACCGCGGCCATCGACCGTCCCGTCAGCCGGGGCGTCAGGTCGCGGATGTGGTCCTTGAACGCCGTGATCGCCTTGTCGGCGACCCTCCGCCTGACCTCTCCCTTCGGTCCGGCCCAGAAGGCATAGCCGAGGAATTTGCGGCCGAAGACGGGGGCCACGGCGCTCTTGGCTTCGTTCACCGTCAGGTGCAACCGGCCATGGAGGCGCCGCAGCAGGGCCATCACCCGCTCTCCCGCCCGACGCGACCGCACATAGACGTTGCAGTCGTCGGCGTAGCGGCAGAAGGCATGGCCCCGGCGTTCCAGTTCCTTGTCCACCTCGTCCAGGATCAGATTGGCCAGCAGCGGCGACAGCGGTCCCCCTTGCGGGGAACCCGTCCGACGCCGTGCGACCGCCCCATCGTCCTCCATGACGCCGGCATCCAGGTAGGCCCGCACCAGCCGGATGATGGCCGGGTCCGGGACCCTCTTGGACAGACGGTCGATCAGAAGGTCATGGTCGATCCGGTCGAAGAACTTCTCCAGGTCCACATCCACGACGATCCGCCGGCCGGACTGCACGAAGTTTTGCGCCGCAAGGACGGCGTCGTGCGCACTCCGGCCGGGACGGAAGCCGTAACTGTGGTCGCTGAAGCCGGGATCGAGGATCGGCTGGAGAACTTGCAGCATCGCCTGTTGGATCAGGCGGTCCGTCACCGAGGGAATGCCGAGTTCGCGCTCGCCACCCCCAGGTTTCGGGATCATCACGCGACGCACCGGCTGCGGCCGGTACGTCCCCTCCCGCAGGCTGTCGCGGATCGCCGGCCAGCGGCTCTTCAGCAGTGCGGCGGTCTGGTCGATGTCCAGGCCGTCCACTCCCGCTGCACCCCCGTTGGCCCGCACCTTCCTCAACGCTCGCAGAAGGTTCTCTCGCGCCAGGACCGCATCCAGCAGCCCCGGCCCCATGGCGTCCGTGTCCCGGCGCGGGCGCTCGGCTTCGTCACGACGGGCCTCCGGACGGGCTTCACCCGTCCTCCTCTCCCGCCTCCCGGATCGCTCCGGCATCTGACGCATGGCCTCACGCATCGTCGGGTGGACTCCATTCTCCCTCGTTCGGCCCTTCGGTCCGGCTCGCGCCTCGCCTACTATGGCCTCTGCTGACTTCCCGCTCCGGCTCGACGCCGTCGCCCTTTCAGGCGCAAGGCGGGATCTCCCCAGGTAAGAACGCGTTCCTTCGCTGCACGACCGCCGGATTTACGCCACCGACCCTTGGTCACAAGAGCTTCGCGGTTCCATGCCCGCTCGCCCTGGTCGGCACCGCCTCATATCCGGTTCTTGTTCATCGGCCCGCAGCTGCGATCCACGCTTCCTTCCCACGGTCGGTTGCCCTTCCGCAGTTGCGCTTCTCTTCGTTCGCCGTGACCAGCTTACGGAGGGACTTACACCCTCAAGAACGCGCCCATGCTGGGCGCACAAAGAAAACCGCCCGGAGGCGGGTGCCTCCGGGCGGTCCGGTGTTCCGGCGGGAGCGGGACGAGGGTCAGTCGTCGCGCTGGCCCAGGAACTGCAGCAGGAACTGGAAGAGGTTGACGAAGTCCAGGTACAGCGTCAGGGCGCCCATCAGGGCCAGCTTGCCGCTGGTCTCGTGGTCGTAGCCCTCGGCATACTCTTCCTTGATGCGCTGGGTGTCATAGGCGGTCAGGCCGGTGAAGACCAGCACGCCGATGATCGAGATCGCGAAGTGCAGAGCCGGCGACTGGAAGAAGATGTTCGCCAGGCTGGCGATCACGATGCCGATCACGCCCATCATCAGGAACGAGCCCATCTTCGACAGGTCGGCCTTCGTGGTGTAGCCGTAGAGGCTCATCGCCAGGAAGGTGGCCGCCGTGACGAAGAAGGTCAGCGCGATCGACGCCCCGGTGAAGACCAGGAAGATCGACGCCATCGACAGGCCCATCGCGCCGCAGTAGGTCCAGAAGACCATCTGGGCCGACGCGAAGGACAGGCGGTTGATCCCGAAGGACAGCACCATGATGAAGGCGAGCGGGGCCAGCATCACCACCCACTTCAGCGGCGTGCCGAAGATGGTGGCCATCAGGGCGGGGCTGGTCGAGACGAGAAAGGCGATCAGGCCCGTCACCGCCAGACCAACACCCATGTAATTGTAAACACGCAGCATGTGCTGCCGCAGGCCTTCGTCGAAGTAGCCCCGATCTATCGCGCGGCCCGCGGTCGCGTATCGGTTAAAGGTCGGGTCAGCCATGGTCGTACCCTCGGATGGAAATGGTAATTCCCGTTGCCCTGTCATATTGGCGAGGCAGCTATGCTGATCAACAGGAATCGGAAGCGAAGCCGTTGCATGACAAAGGTTTCATCTTCCGATCATGCACGGTGCCCGCCTTGTCCCGCTACTCGTTGCGCAACAGCGGGGCCGACGGCTGGCCGAGCGCCCGCCAGGTGCCGTAGAAGCCGAAGGCCAGCGTGACCGCGGTGCTGAGCAGCGCCGTCGACAGCACCGCCGAGGGCAGGAACACCCAGTCCCAATGCATCAGGAAGCGCAGCACCGCCCAGGCGGTCAGCGTCCCGATCACCCCGGCGATGGCCGCCGTGACCAGCCCGAGCAGCCCGTATTCCAGCAGGAAGGCGCGCAGCACGTCGCCCCGCGTCGCCCCCAGCACCTTCAGAACCACGGCGTCGTAGACCCGGCGGCGGTGGCCGGCGGCGACCGCCCCGGCCAGCACCAGCATGCCGGCGGCGAGCGTGATGGCGGCGGTGACCCGCACCGCGGTCCCGATGTCGGCCAGCATGGTGTTGACGGTGTCCAGCGCGTCGCGAACCCGCACCATCGTCACGTTCGGGAAGCGCTGCAGCACCGCGCGCTGCACCGCCGCCTCCGCCTCGGGCGTGGCGCGGACGGTGGCGATCCAGGTCTGCGGCGCCCGCTCCAGCGTGCCGGGGGCGAAGACCATGACGAAGTTGATCGACAGGGTGGTGAAGTCGGCGGCGCGGACGTTGGCGACCTCCGCCGTGATGGTGCGGCCGAGGATGTTGACGCCGAGCCTGGCGCCCGGGCCGATCCCGAAGGCGTCGGCGACGCTCTGGTGGATCGAGACGAGCGGCGGCCCGGCATAGTCCGCCGGCCACCAGGAGCCGGCCACCACGGTCGACTGCCGCGGCAGGCCGGCCGAGTAGGTGACGCCGCGGTCGCCCGACAGGATCCACTCCTGGTCGGGGCTCTTCAGCGCCTGTTCCGCCGGCGTGCCGTTCACGCTCTCGATGCGGCCGCGCAGGCTCGGCACCGCCTCGAACCCGCCGGTGCCGGGCACCCCGGCCACCAGCTCGCGCAGGGTGTCGCGCTGGTCGGGCTGGACGTCCACGAAGAAGAAGGCCGGCGCGTCCTTGGGGATCGTCTCGGTCACCCGGCGGGAGAAGTTGCCCTCGACCAGCGCGATGGCGACCAGCACCGTCAGGCCGAGGCCGAGCGACAGCACGACCGGCCCGGTCGGGTTGCCCGGCCGGTGCAGGTTCGCCAGCGCCAGCCGCAGCCCGGGCCGGCGCGGCCGTCCGACCCGCGCGGCGCCGGCGATCACCAGCGACGCCGCCCCACGGAAGGCGAGGAAGCTGGCGATGGAGCCGGCGACGAACCAGCCGGCGAACAGCTTGTTCTGCGCCGTCGCCACCGCCAGCGCGGCGAGCGCCGCGGCGACCAGCGCCATGGCGATCAGGTAAGGATAGCGCGGCCGGCCGCCGGCCGGGGAGATCACGTCGCGGAAGAGGGCGCCGGCCGGCACCTCCCGCGCGCGGCCGAGCGGCCACAGCGAGAAGGTCAGCGCCGTCAGGACGCCATAGACCGCCGCGACGGCCAGCGCGCCGGGATAGACGCCGATGCGGGCGGTCACCGGCAGGAGATCCTCCAGCAGCCGCCCGAAGGCGAGCGGCGCCAGCGCCCCCAGCGCCAGCCCGACGGCGATGCCGAGCGCCGCCAGGATCAGGATCTGCGCCAGATAGAGCTGGAAGACGAGGCCGCCCGGCGCCCCGACGCATTTCAGGATGGCGATGGTGCGGGCGCGGCCGTCGAGATGGCTGCGCACGGCATTGCCCACCCCGACCCCGCCGACCAGCAGGGCGGTCAGGCCGACCAGGGTCAGGAACAGCGTCATCCGCCCGATGAAGCGCTCCACCTGCGGGGAGGCGTTGGTATAGTCGCGCACCCGCCACGGCGCGTCGGGAAACCGCTCCTTCAGCGCCGCCTGCCATGCCGCCGGGTCGCTGCCGGACGGCAGGGCGACCTTGCTGTTCCAGTAGGCGAGGCTGCCCGGCTGCAGCAGCCCGGTGGCCTCCATGGACCCCAGCGCCACCATCAGCCGCGGCCCGAGCGAGAAGGCGTTGGAGGAGGCGCGGTCCGGCTCGCGCCTGATGACGCCGCGCAGCGTGAAGGCACCGTCGCCGACGAGGACCGTGTCGCCAAGCTTCAGCCCGAGACGGTCGAGCACGCCGTCCTCGACCACCGCGCCCCAGCGCCCGTCGCGCAGCGCGAGCGCGTCGCGCAGGCTGCCGCCGTCGCGCAGCGTCAGGTCGCCGTAGAGCGGGTAAGGATCGTCGACCGCCTTCAGCTCGACCAGGGAGGAGCGCGCCTCGCCGCCTCCCGCCTGATCCGGGGCGCGGGCCATGGCGCGCATCTCGACCGACTGCGACAGCCGGCCCGACGAGACCAGGAAGGCGCGCTGCTCGGGATTGGGCGGCGTGTAGAGCTGGCGGATCGCCACGTCGCCGCCGAGGATCGCCCGGCCGTCGCCTGCGAGGCCGTCGAGGATGCTGCGCGACACCGACTGGACCGCGGCGATGGCCGCGACGCCGAGCGCCAGGCAGGACAGGAAGATCCAGAACCCCTTCAGCCCGCCGCGCAGCTCCCGCCGCGCCAGACGGAGCGCCAGCGCCAGCGACCCCGCCCGGGATCCTGCCGCGGAGTCGGCAAGGGAGCTCATCTCATTCCCCCGCCACGCGGACGCGGCCGGCCGGCGCCGCCAGCCCGTCTTGCGCGGCGGCGCCATCCTCCGCAGCCGTGCGGTCATCGACGATCCGGCCGTCGACCAGCCGCACGGTGCGGTCGCAGCGCGCCGCCAGCGCCGGGTCGTGGGTGATCAGCACCAGCGTGGTGCCGCGCCGCTCGGCAAGGTCGAACAGCAGCTTCACGATGGTGGCGCCGGTGTCGATGTCCAGATTGCCGGTCGGCTCGTCCGCCAGAAGAAGTTTCGGCTCCGCAACGAAAGCGCGGGCAAGAGCCACGCGCTGCTGTTCGCCGCCCGAGAGCTGCCCCGGGTAATGGGTGACGCGATGGCCGAGCCCGACCGCCTCCAGCCCCTGGCGGGCGCGGTCGAAGGCGTCGCGCACGCCGGCGAACTCCAGCGGGATCGCCACGTTCTCCAGCGCGGTCATGGTGGGCACGAGGTGGAAAGCCTGGAAGACGATGCCCACATGATCGCGGCGGAACCGCGCCAGCCCATCCTCGTCCAGCCGGCCGAGGTCGTGGCCGGCGACCCGCACGGCGCCGCCGGACGGCCGTTCCAGCCCGGCCATCACCATCATCATCGTGGATTTTCCGGAGCCGCTGGGGCCGACGACGCCAACCCGTTCGCCGGCACCGACCCGCAGGCTGACCCCCCGCAGAATGTTGACGGGTCCGGCCCCGCTGTCCAATGTCAGGTGGACCTCATCGAGATCCACCAGCGCGGACGTGCTGGCGGCGGAAGCGGCCGGACGATCGGATCGGGACATCAAATGCGCCTCACGAACGAGCGAAAAGGACTTCCGCCATATGGCTCCGCACGCCGTCGTTTCAACGGACTGGCCGTCGCCCTTGCCGCCGCCGTCCTGGCGGGCGGCCTGTCGCCGCTGACCGGAGGGGGCGGACGGGCGATGGCGGCAAGCGACAAGCCGATCAAGCTGCTGGCGCTGGGCGACAGCCTCACCGCCGGCTATGGCCTGCCGGAACCGCAGGGCTTCACGGCGCAGCTCCAGAAGGCGCTGACCGCGAAGGGCTATGCGGTGACGGTCATCAATGCCGGCGTGTCGGGCGACACCACGGCGGGCGGCCTCGCCCGGCTGGACTGGGCGCTGGCCGACAGGCCCGACGCGGCGATCGTCGAGCTCGGCGCCAACGACATGCTGCGCGGGCTCGACCCCGGACAGGCGCGCGCCAACATGGACGCCATCCTGAAGACGCTGGCCGAGAAGCGCATCCCGACCCTGGTCGCCGGCATGCTCGCCGCCCCCAGCCTGGGCCGCGCCTACGGCGAGCGCTTCAACGCCATCTACCCGGACCTCGCCGGGCAGTACGGCGCGGCGCTCTACCCCTTCTTCCTCGATGGGGTGGCGACCGACCAGACGCTGAACCAGCCCGATGGCATTCATCCCAATGCCAAAGGCGTCTCGATCATCGTGGAGCGTATCCTGCCGCACGTGACGCGGCTGCTCGACAGCGTCAACCGGACCGGAGGCTGAGACTGCCCATGACGACGACGCCTGCGCCGGCTGACGAGGCGACCTTCCAGGCGGCGGCCGCCGCGGGAAGCGACTGGGGGCCGACCGTGAAGTCCTGCCTCGAGTCGCTGGGCCCGGTCGAGGGCTGCACCCTGGGCTTCCTCTACCTCACCGACGCGCTGGCGGACCAGGCGACCAGCATCGTCACGCTGCTGCGCGGGGTGACCGGCATCCCGCACTGGGTCGGCACCACCGGCATCGGCGTCTGCGCCAACGGCCACACCCTGTTCGACGAGCCGGGCATGGCGGTGATGGCCGCCCGCCTGCCGCCGGAGAGCTTCCACCTCTTCCCCATGCTGACGGAGGGGCTGGAGCCGCTGCGCCGCAAGGCCGGCCCCTGGCTCGACCGCCACGGCTCCTCCCTGGCGCTGGTCCATGCCGACCCGCGGACCAAGAACCTCGCCGGGCTGGTGAGCACCCTGTCGGAGGAGACCGGCAGCTTCCTGGTCGGCGGGCTCAGCGCGTCGCGCGGCAGCTTCCCGCAATTCACCATGCCCGGCGGCACGGGCACGGGGGCCGGCACCGCCGGCCCGGTGGCGGAGGGCGGCGTCTCGGGCGTGCTGTTCGCCCCCGACCTGCCGGTCGCCACCGCCCACACCCAGGGCTGCGTCCCCATCGGCCCGGCCCGCAGCATCACGGCCGCCGACGGCGACAAGGTGCTGGAGATCGACGGGCGCCCGGCGCTGGAGATCTTCAAGCAGGACATCGGCCCCGACCTCGCCGCCGACCTGCCCCGCGTCGCCGGGCTGATCTTCGCCGGCCTGCCGATCACCGGGTCGGACACCGGCGACTATCTGGTCCGCGACCTCGTCGCCATCGACCCGCGCGCCGGCTGGATCTCCATCGCCGAGGAGGTGCGGACCGGCCAGCCCATCCTGTTCACCCGCCGCGACCGCGCCAGCGCCGAGGCCGACATGCGCCGGATGCTGGCGGCGCTGAAGAAACGGGTGAGCACCCGGCCCAAGGGCGCCATCTACGTGAGCTGCATCGCCCGCGGCCCCAGCCTGTTCGGCAGCGGCGACAACGAGCTGGCCCTGATCCGCGAGGCCTTCGGCCCGATCCCGCTGGTGGGATTCTACGCTGCCGGCGAGATTTCCCATCAGCGGCTTTACGGCTATACCGGAGTCCTCACCCTGTTCCTGTAGGGAAATCCGATCCCATGCAATACCGTCCGCTCGGCCGCACCGGCCTGTCGGTCAGCGCCATCGGCCTCGGCACCATGACCTGGGGCCGCCAGAACACCGAAGCCGAGGGCCACGCCCAGATGGATTACGCGCTCGACCAGGGCGTGACCTTCTGGGACACGGCGGAGATGTACGCCGTGCCGCCCACCGCCGACACCTACGGCAGGACCGAGGAGATCATCGGCACCTGGTTCCGCAGCCGCGGCGGGCGCGACCGCGTGATCCTCGCCAGCAAGATCATCGGCATGCCGGGCGGCGGCTTCGGCTGGGTGCGCGGCGGCGCCTCCCGGCTCGACCGCGCCAACCTGTTCGCCGCGGTGGAGGCCAGCCTCGCCCGGCTGCAGACCGACTACATCGACCTCTACCAGCTCCACTGGCCCGACCGCGTCACCAACCGCTTCGGCACCCGCGGCTACACCCACCGGCCGGAGGCCGACGGCGTGCCGATCGAGGAGACGCTGGAAGCGCTGGACGAGCTGGTGAAGGCCGGCAAGATCCGCCATGTCGGCCTGTCCAACGAGTCGCCCTGGGGCGTCATGCGCTTCCTGCGGGCGGCCGAGCTGGGGCACGGGCCGCGCGTCGCCTCGATCCAGAACGCCTACAACCTGCTGAACCGGACCTTCGAGCAGGCGCTGGCCGAGGTCGGCCTGCGCGAGGAGGTCGGGCTGCTGGCCTACTCGCCGCTCGCGGCCGGCACGCTGACCGGCAAGTATCTCGACGGCGCGCTGCCGCCGGGCAGCCGCCGCGCCATCGACCACCGCGCGTCGCGCTATGCCACGGTCAACGCCGACGCGGCGACCCGCGCCTATCTGGACATCGCCCGCCGCCACGGCCTGTCGCCGGCGCAGATGGCGATCGCCTTCACGCTGCGGCAGCCCTTCGTCGCCTCCTCGCTGATCGGGGCGACGACGATGGCGGATCTGAAGTCCAACATCGCGGCGGTCGACGTCACCTTGCCGGACGAGCTGTTGAAGGAGATCGACGCCGTCCACGACCGGCTGCCCGATCCCTGCCCGTAAAGCCTCCGGGGTCCTTTCCCATGATACGTCTGTTCACCGCGCTCGACTTCCCGGAGGATGTCCGCGAGCGTCTCGCCGGCCTCGGCGGCGGGGTGCCGGGAGCGCGGTGGACCGAGCCGGAGAACCTGCACCTCACCCTGCGCTTCATCGGCGAGGTGCCGGACGACCAGGCGGCGGACATCGCCGCCGCCCTGTCGGCGGTGCAGGCGCCGGCCTTCGATCTGGTCCTGGACGGGGTGGGGGTGTTCGGCAACAGCCGCAACGCCCGCATCCTGTGGGCCGGGGTGGAGCGCAGCGAGGCGCTGTCCCACCTGCAGGCCAAGGTGGAATCGGCCCTGGTGCGTGCCGGCGTCCCGGCGGAGGAGCGGAAATTCTCTCCCCACGTCACGCTGGCCCGGCTGAAGGACGCCCCCCAGGAGCGTATCGGCCGCTTCCTGTCCGACCGCGGCCTGTTCCGCGCCGGCCCGGTGCGGATGGAGCATTTCACCCTCTACCGCAGCCATCTCGGCCGCACCGGGCCGGTCTACGAGGCGATCGGCGAGTATCCGCTCGGCTGAGGGACGCCAGCGATCTCCGGGCCAGCGACCCGCGGGCATGCTCTCCGGCAGCGATGCATCGGCTGCAGGCCACGTCTGCGCCGGCCGCCGTTCCGCCCTCCCTGCCTCCCGTCCGGCCTCCGACGGTACGTGACAATTTGTCGTCTGCCGTCCCGATCATCGGCCCGGGTTGTCACATTTTGACGAATGCCGATGGATACTGCATGTATAGGATGTGTATCCCCTTACCGCCCGATCCACTCAATTGTCTTCTCCCATAGACGGCTGAAGACATCGGTCCGTCCAGAATTTTAACGAGTTTAAAACCTGCAGGACTATCCTCGGAAATCTATTGTCGTTCATAGACAAGGCATATTCCGATGACGCTGGCCAATGTTCGCATCGTCAATAAAATCCTTATCGCATTGTCGCTGATGGCAGCGCTTGCGATCGGACTTTCCGGTACCGCGGTTCTGAAGGTCAGGGAACTGGACCAGATCTACAGCCGGCTGCTCGACGGCGAGACGACGGCATCCCTGTGGCTCGCCCGCTCCAACTCGCTCCTCAACGTCACGTCGCGCGACATCTACGCGATGGTCATCGAGGACGATGCCGCGAAGATCCGGGAGGCGGTCAGCGCGCTGGACAGCGACATGAAGGGCATGTTCGAGCGGCTGGACAAGGTGGCCGCCGCCGTTCCCGCCCTGGCGGCCGACCTCCGGTCGCTGCGGCAGCATCTGGAGGGCCTGCAGCGCACCGCCGACGAGGTGAAGGCCGAGGCGCTGAAGAACAACGACGAGGTGGCCCACCGCATCATCGTCGACCGGTTCGACCCCGAATACCTGACCTCGCGCGCGCAGTACCGCGCGATGATCGACAAGCTGGACAAGGCCGCGCAGGCCGCCTCCGACCAGGCGTCGGCCGACGTGGCGTCGGCCAGCAACTGGATCCTCGGCGTCGCCGTCGTCGGACTGGTCCTGTGCTTCGGCACCGCCATCCTGCTGGTCCGCCGCACCATCGCCGGCCCCATCGAGCGGATCACCGGGGTGATGCACAGCCTCGCCTCCGGCCGGCTCGACGTGGCGGTCGAGGGCGGCGAGCGCGGCGACGAGATCGGCGGCATGGCGAAGGCGGTCCAGGTCTTCAAGGACAACGCCATCGAGCGCGAGCGGCTGGAGGCCGAACAGGCCGCCGAGCAGGCCGCCAAGGAGCAGCGCACCGCCGCCATCGAGCAGATGATCCGCAGCTTCGACCGCAAGGTGTCGGACGTGCTGGGCGAGGTGGCGTCGGCCGCCAACGACCTGGGCTCCACGGCGGGCAGCATGGCGTCGCTGGCCAACCAGACCAACCAGCAGGCCTCCGCCTCGGCCGCCGCGGCGGAACAGACTTCGGCCAACGTGCAGACCGTGGCGGCGGCCACCGAGGAGATGGCGGCCTCCATCCAGGAGATCAGCCGTCAGGTCTCGCGGTCGAACGAGATCGCCGTGCAGGCGGTGCGCGAGGCGCAGGACACCGGCGGCTCGGTGCGCAGCCTCGCCGAAGCCACCTCGCGCATCGGCGACGTGGTGAAGCTGATCCAGGACATCGCCAGCCAGACCAACCTGCTGGCGCTGAACGCGACGATCGAGGCGGCCCGCGCCGGCGAGGCCGGCAAGGGCTTCGCCGTGGTGGCGAGCGAGGTCAAGGCGCTGGCCAACCAGACCAGCAAGGCCACCGAGGACATCGCCAGCCAGATCGCCAGCGTGCAGATGGCGACGCAGAGCACGGTGACCGCCATCCAGGGCATCGGCACGACCATCGGCACGATGAGCGAGATCGCCTCGGCCATCGCCGCCGCCATCGAGGAGCAGAACGCCACCACCGGCGAGATCACCCGCAACGTGCAGCAGGCCGCCCAGGGCACCGAGGAGGTCAGCAGCAACATCGTGCAGGTGAGCAGCGCCGCCACCGAGACCGGCTCCGCCGCCAACGCGGTGCTGAACGCGTCGGACGACCTGTCGCGCAAGGCGGCCACCCTGCGCCAGGAGGTCGAGACCTTCCTGTCCGGCATCCGCGCGGCCTGATCCCATCCGTCAGCCGCCGGACAGGCAGACGGGCCGCTCCCGACGGGGGCGGCCCGTTCTTCATTGCGCGGGAGGCGTCCGGCCCTACAGCGGCAGCCCGCGGATCATCCGCGGCAGCTCGCCGACGATCCCCATGGCATGGCGCATGAAGAAGCGCTTGACCGGCGGCAGGCGGTTGACCACCGCCATGCCGACGTCGCGCGCCAGCTTCACCGGGCCGATGTTGTTGGAGAACAGGTGGACCAGCCCGTCGCAGACCGCCGCCAGCAGCACGGTGTCGAAGCGGCGCCAGCGCTGGAAGCGCTCCAGCACCGCCGGGCTGCCGACGTCCAGCCCGAGCCGGTGGGCGTCCACGATCACCTCCGCCAGCGCCGCCACGTCGCGCAGGCCGAGGTTGAGGCCCTGGCCGGCGATGGGGTGGATGGCGTGCGCCGCCTCCCCCACCAGGGCCAGCCGCTCGGCGATGAAGCGCTCGGCCAGCAGCACCGACAGCGGCCAGGCCTCGCGCCGGGTCAGCAGCTCGATCTCGCCGAGATAGCCGCCGGAGCGGCGCTGCAGCTCCTCGATGAACTGCTCCTCCGGCATCTTCAGGTACATGTCGACCAGCGAGGACTTCTCGCTCCACACGATGGAGCAGCGGTTCCCCGTCATCGGCAGCACGGCGAAGGGGCCGTTGGGCAGGAAATGCTCCACCGCCACGCCGTTGTGCGGTTCGGAATGGCCGATGGTGCAGATGATGGCGCTCTGGTCGTAGGCCCAGCGCCGCACCCTGATCCCGGCCCCGTCGCGCGCCATCGAGCGGCGGCCGTCGGCCCCCACCACCAGGCGCGCCGTCACCACCCGGCCGTCCTCCAGCGTCACGCGGGCGCCGGTCCGGTCGCGCTCCACCGCCACCGCGCGGGCCGGCGCCAGATGGACGAGGTTGGGCAGCTCCGCCGCGCGGGCGAACAGGGCGCGGCGCATGTCCTTGTTGTCGACGATCCAGCCGAAGGGCCGGTGCTCGCCGTCGATCGCCAGCTCAGTGTGGTCGTAATGCACGAAGAGGGGCGAGAACTGGTCGGCGATGCGGATGTCCAGCATCGGCCCGGCCTGCGGCTCCATGTGCCGCCACACCCCGGACCCCTCCAGCACCTTCATCGAGGCATAGGCGATGGCCGTGGTGCGGATGTCGAACGCGTCGCCGGCCTTGCGGTCGGGGCTGTCCTGGTCGATGCACGCCACCGGAACGCCGGCGGTGGCCAGCGCCGCCGCCATGGTCAGCCCGGCAAGCCCGCCGCCCAGCACCACGACTTCCGTCGCAACCACGCCGGTCTGGTCCCCACCGGACGCCGTCCTCGCCGATTCGGCCATGTCGATGCTGCCTCTCTCCTGCGCGCCGCCGTCCGGGGCGGCGCTCCTTTTCGCGCAGAGACAATTGTCTCGTCTCCGCCGCTTGTCCAGCGTCACCGCCGAGGCACCACCGGACCGATTGTCGCTGCACATAAACAGGGCAGATGGCGTATCTTTGAGCGGGGTTCGCGCCAAAATTCCGCCCGCCGCCGAAGTTATTCAACCGGCACGGTTCTTGAAACCGTTGATTTTTGCGGACGGGGCGAACACGCTCGCACCAGGACGGCTGACGATCCGCCAACGGGCGGGGCGGCACCGGACGGCAGGGCGGCCACGGGCCGGGACAACGCTGATTAGGGGAAGCCACATGAAACTGGTTATGGCCATCATCAAGCCGTTCAAGCTCGACGAAGTGCGCGAAGCGCTGACCTCGCTCGGGATCCAGGGCCTGACCGTGAGCGAGGTCAAGGGCTTCGGTCGCCAGAAGGGCCAGACGGAGATCTACCGCGGCGCCGAATATTCGGTGAGCTTCCTGCCGAAGGTGAAGGTCGAGGTCGCCGTCTCGGACGAGCAGTACGAGCAGGTGGTCGAGGCGATCCAGAAGGCCGCCAACACCGGCCGCATCGGCGACGGCAAGATCTTCGTGCTGGAAATCGCCCAGGCCGTACGCATCCGCACCGGCGAGACGAACGCCGAGGCCCTGTAAGGGAGTCCGCTGTAACGGACGGCAGAAGGCCAGTCGGGTCCGTCCATCCGGCGGGACGGACCGCCGACCGCCGGCCTTCTCCGCCGGCGGTTCGTCTTCGCCGGGACCGCCGCTGGTCTTCGGATGCGTCCCGCTCGACTTTCCCGGACCGGGAGGATGCCTCGCGCACGCTGGCGGGGACCGGCCGGCGGCCGCCTCCAATGCTTATCCCCGCCCGGTTTTGTTCCCTTGTGCGGGGTGCCCGCCGCCGATAGGATCGGGGCCGAATCGTACGGGCGATCCACCGTACGCGAACGCCCAACACAGGAGCGACGGCGGCATGGTGACGGCGGCCCCCACCGAAACGGCCCCCAGCGGTATCCTTGCGCCCGGCAGCGACGGGGCGCCCGGCAACGACCGGCTCGACCGGCTGAGCGACTATCCCTTCACCCGGCTGGCCGCGCTGCTCGCCGACGTGACCCCGCGCGCCAACGTTCCGCCGGTCCTGCTGTCGGTCGGCGAACCGCAGCACCCCACCCCGCCGCTGCTGGACGAGACGCTGCGCGCCAATGCCCATCTGTGGGGCAAATATCCGCCGGTGAACGGCACGCCGGAGTTCCGCGCCGCCGTCGGCGACTGGCTGACCCGCCGCTATGCCCTGCCCGCCGGCCTGTTCGATGCCGAGCGCTGCGTCCTTCCCGTCTCCGGCACGCGCGAGGCGCTGTTCCTGCTGGCCCTGCTGGCCGTGCCGCAGAGCAAGGCCGGACGGCAGCCGGCGGTGCTGATGCCCAATCCCTTCTATGCGCCCTACGAGGGGGCGGCGCTGCTGGCCGGTGCGGAGCCGGTCTTCCTCGACGCCACCCGCGAAACCGGCTTCCTGCCCGACCTCGACAGCCTGACGCCCGACCTGCTGGAGCGGACGGCGCTGATGTATCTCTGCACCCCGGCCAACCCGCAGGGGGCCGCCGCCGACGCCGCCTATCTGGCGCGCGCCATCGGCTTGGCCCGCCGCCACGGCTTCATCCTGGCGGTGGACGAGTGCTATGCCGAGATCTACCTGGACACGCCGCCGGTCGGGGCCCTGCAGGTCGCGGCCGGGCTGGCCGGCGGCGATCCGGCGCGTCCCTGGGCGAACCTGCTGGTCTTCCATTCCCTGTCCAAGCGGTCGAGCGCCGCCGGCCTGCGTTCCGGCTTCGTGGCCGGCGACGCGGAGCTGATGGCCCGCTTCTCCCGCCTGCGCAGCTATTCCAACGCCGGCATGCCGCTGCCCGTCCTGGCGGCCAGCGCGGCGCTGTGGCGCGACGAGGCGCATGTCGAGGAGAACCGCGCGGCCTACCGCGCCAAGTTCGATGCGGCGGAGGCGGCGCTGAAGGGGCGCTACGGCTATTACCGGCCGGACGGCGGCTTCTTCCTGTGGCTGGAGGTCGGCGACGGCGAGGAGGCGGCCCGCCGCCTGTGGGCGGAGGGCGCCATCCGCGTGCTGCCCGGCGCCTACCTCACCCGCTGCGCCCCCGGCGAGCCGAACCCCGGCGCGCCCTTCATCCGCGTGGCCCTGGTGCAGGATGCCGAGACGATCGGCCAGGCCTGCGCCGCGATCGCGCGCATCCTGGGCTGACCAGCACCGGCGCTCCGCCCCCGCGGGGCGCCCCGTTACCCGTCACAGCAAGACATCTTGATGGCCCGATCCGCTAGCAACACCCGTGGTGCGAACGCCAAGCCGGCGAAGTCGGCCGGACGGCAGGAAAAACCGCCCTTCTTCTCCCCCGCCATGCGCGCCTTCGTGCTGGCGCGGGTGCGGGAGACGGTGGGCTTCCTGCTGGGCCTGTTCGGGCTTCTGCTGATGGTGCTGCTCGGCAGCTACGACCCGTCCGACCCGTCGTGGAACAGCGTCCCGGCCGCCGGGGCGAAGGTGCAGAACCTGTTCGGCGCGCCGGGCGCCTGGCTGGCCGACCTGCTGATCCAGTCGCTGGGCTGGTCCTCCTTCCTGCTGGCGCTGGTGCCGATGTTCTGGGGCTGGCGGCTCGGCGCGCAGAAGACGATCAGCCACCCGCTCTACCGCACCGTGCTGGCGCTGTGGGGCGTGCTGCTGGTCGCCATGGCGCTGGAGGGGCTGACGGTCGAATCGCCGGACCCGCTGGCCGCCCATCCCGGCGGCAGCATCGGGCAGGTGCTGCTGCGCGGCGTCAACAACCTGATGCTGGGCGGCCATGGCGAGCCGATGGTCGCAACCGTCGCCGCCTGCGCCGGCGGCTTCATCCTGTTCCTGGCGGCCGGTCTGTCGCTGACCGAATGGCTGGTCAGCCTGCGCGGCTTCGCCGTCGGTTCGATCCGGCTGCTCGCCCTGCTGGGCCGGCTGCTGCTGCGCGCGGCGGCGCTGCTGATCGGGCGCAAGCCCGCGGCGGAGGCCGAGGCCGCCCGGCCGAAGGACGGGCAGAAGAAGGAGGCGCCGCGGCGCGAGCCCCTGCTGCGGTCGCGCCGGGTGCCGAGCTTCGACGACGTGCCCGGCCGCGGCGTCGAGGGCGACATCCGGCCCGAGCCCGAGATCGTCGCCCCACGCCTGTCGGACGAGAAACCGCGCAACGCCGCCCCCGCCGCCGGCCGCAAGGCCGATCCGCGGCTGGAGGCCGCCCGCCGCGACCCGCGCCAGACCGCCCTGCAGTTGGAGGAGGCGGACGACGGCTACGAGCTGCCGCCGCTCGACCTGCTGCAGACGCCGCCGCCCGGGGCGCGCGGCGAACAGCTCGACGAGGAGGCGCTGCGCCGCAACGCCACCACGCTGGAGGGCGTGCTGTCCGACTTCGGCGTGCGCGGCGAGGTGCAGAAGGTCCATCCCGGCCCGGTCGTCACGCTGTACGAGCTGGAGCCGGCGCCGGGCGTGAAGTCGTCGCGCGTCATCGGCCTCGCCGACGACATCGCGCGCTCGATGAGCGCCGTTTCGGTGCGCGTCGCGGTCGTCCCCGGCCGCAACGTGATCGGCATCGAGATGCCCAACGCCAAGCGCGAGACGGTGCTGCTGCGCGAGCTGCTGTCGGCCGAGTCGTTCGACAAGAACAACGGCAAGCTGGTGCTGGCGCTGGGCAAGGACATCGGCGGCCAGCCGGTGGTGGCCGACCTCGCCCGCTTCCCGCACCTGCTGGTCGCCGGCACCACCGGCTCGGGCAAGTCGGTGGCGATCAACACGATGATCCTGTCGCTGCTCTACCGGCTGCCGCCGGAGCGCTGCCGCTTCATCATGATCGACCCCAAGATGCTGGAGCTGTCGGTCTACGAGGGCATCCCGCACCTGCTGACCCCGGTGGTGACCGACCCCAAGAAGGCGGTCGTCGCGCTGAAGTGGACGGTGCGGGAGATGGAGGACCGCTACCGCAACATGTCCAAGCTGGGGGTCCGCAACATCGAGGGCTACAACGCCCGCCTGCGCGAGGCCCGCGCCAACGGCGAGTCGCTGACCCGCCGCGTGCAGACCGGCTTCGACCCCGACACCGGCAAGCCGCTGTTCGAGGAGCAGCCGCTCGACCTGACCGAGCTGCCCTACATCGTGGTGATCGTCGACGAGATGGCCGACCTGATGCTGGTGGCGGGCAAGGACATCGAGGCGGCGATCCAGCGCCTCGCCCAGATGGCGCGCGCCGCCGGCATCCACCTGATCATGGCGACGCAGCGTCCGTCGGTCGACGTCATCACCGGCACCATCAAGGCCAACTTCCCGACCCGCATCAGCTTCCAGGTCACCAGCAAGATCGACAGCCGCACCATCCTCGGCGAACAGGGGGCGGAGCAGCTCCTCGGCCAGGGCGACATGCTCTACATGGCGGGCGGCGGCCGCATCACCCGCGTCCACGGCCCCTTCGTCGCCGACGGCGAGGTGGAGCAGATCGTCAAGTTCCTCAAGACGCAGGGCGAGCCGAGCTATGTCGACGCCGTGCTGGAGGAGGACGAGGAGCCGGGCGGCGGCGATGGCGGCGGGAGCGGCGGCAGCCTCGCCGGCGGATCCGGCGACGACCTCTACGACAAGGCGGTCGCGGTGGTCTGCCGCGAGCGCAAGGCCTCGACCAGCTTCATCCAGCGCCAGCTCCGCATCGGCTACAATTCCGCCGCCCGGCTGATCGAGCGGATGGAGGCGGAAGGCGTCGTCAGCAAGCCCAACCACGCCGGCAAGCGCGAGGTGCTGGCCCGCGACATCGACGAGTAAGGATACCGCCCGCCCTTACCCCCTTTTCCCATCCTTACTTGGATCCCGAAGCGGCAGCGCCCATCTCCGACATGGCCCCTCCGTCCGGGCCCGCCCCCGACGGACCCTTCCCCTGCAAGGATCATCCGACCGTGCTTCGTCGACCCCTCCTCGCCGTCTGTCTCGCTCTCGGCCTTGGCGCCGCCGCGGCGCCCCCGGCCCTCGCCGCCCCTGCCCCGGCCAGGCTGACGGCGCAGCAGCAGACCACGCTGGCGCAGGTCGAGGAGTATCTGAACAGCGTCCACACGCTGCAGTCCAAGTTCGTCCAGGCCGCCCCCAGCGGTTCGCAGACCTCCGGCACCTTCTATCTGTCGCGGCCGGGCAAGATGCGGCTGGATTACGACCCGCCGGTGAAGGACTTCATCGTCGCCGACGGAACCTTCGTCTTCTATTGGGACGGCGAGATGCAGCAGCAGTCGAGCGCGCCCATCGGGTCGACGCTGGCCGACTTCATCCTGCGCAAGGACATCCGCCTGTCCGGCGACGTGACGGTGACCGACGTCTTCCAGGCGCCGGGCGTCGTCGAGGTCTCGCTGGTGGAGACCAAGGATCCCGGCAAGGGCACCCTGACCCTGGTGTTCGAGGACCGGCCGCTGCAGCTTCGCAAATGGCGCGTGCTCGACGCCCAGGGGCTGACCACCGAGGTGGCGCTGCTGAACCCGCGGACCGGCCTGCCGCTGGACCGCGACCTGTTCTATTTCCGTGAACCCAAGCGCGGCAACGATTTCGGCCGCGGCAACTGAGGCCGGCCCGCCCATGCCCATGCCCCCGTCCAGCTCCATGCCCGGCCGGCGCAAGCCCCTGATCGGTGTCCCGGCCTGCATGCGCAGGCTGGGCGAGCATCCCTTCCACGTCGCCGGCGACAAATATGTGCGCGCCGTCTCGGACGGGGCGGATGCGCTGCCCCTGCTGATTCCCGCTCTGGGCGACGGCATCGACATCGCCGACCTGATTGCGCGGCTCGACGGCCTGCTGGTCACCGGCAGCCCGTCCAACGTCGAACCGCAGCTGTACGGCGGCCCGGCCAGCGCCCCCGGCACGCTGCATGACCCCGCCCGCGACGCCACCACGCTGCCGCTGATCCGCGCGGCGCTGGAGGCCGGGGTGCCGCTGCTCGGCATCTGCCGCGGCTTCCAGGAGCTGAACGTCGCGCTGGGCGGCACGCTGCACCAGCGGGTGCAGGAACTGCCCGGCCACCTCGACCATCGCGAGGATCCGGACAGCCCGGTCGAGCTGCAGTACGCCCCCGCCCACGCCGTCCGCCTGACACCCGGCGGGCTGCTGTCGCGGCTGGCGGACGGCATGGCGGAGGTCCGGGTGAACTCCCTGCACAGCCAGGGCATCGACCGGCTGGCCGGGGGCTTGGCGGTGGAGGCGACGGCCCCCGACGGGCTGGTCGAGGGGGTGCGCGTCACCGGCGCCCCGGCCTTCGCCCTGGCGGTGCAGTGGCACCCGGAATGGCGTTTCCGGGAGAACCCGCTGTCGACCGCCCTCTTCCGCGCCTTCGGCGACTCGGCGCGGCAGCGCGCCGCCGGCCGGAGCTCCTGAGGACCGGCACCGCTGCGCATCGCCCGCCGCGGAGTTCTGCGAGCCCGTCAAGCCGCCTTGCGGACATGCGAAAGCGCCGCGCCGGAGCGGATCCGGCACGGCGCGCGACTCGCGGGTCGGGACGCTTACTTGCTGCGCGAAACCCGGCGCAGGAAGTCGATGAACTGCGCCTGCTCTTCCGGCGACAGGTCCTTGACCATGCCCTGGTCATGGGCCTGGACGCGCGGGATCAGCTCGTCCATCAGCTTCTGCCCCTCGGGCGACAGGCGCAGCGCGTAGGAGCGGCGGTCGTTCGGCGAGGGGGCGCGGATCACGAGACCGCGGGACTCGAGCCGGTCGATCACCGCCACCATCGTGGAGCGGTCGATGCCGACGGCGGTGCCGAGGTCGGACTGGGAAAGTCCCTCGTTCTCCCGGATCATGATCAGCACGCCGAACTGGCCGGGCGTGATGTCGTGGGGAGCGACGGCGTTCTGGAAGCTCTGGAACACGGCCACCTGGGCCTTGCGCAGATTGTAGCCCACCAGCTCCGGAAGGGGGCCAAGCGCCAGCTTGCCGTTCTTGCCAGGACGCAGGCGGGAACGCCGGTCGGCGGGGGTGGAGCGCTCGTTGTCTGTCACCGGGAATGCCATGGTTGAATGAACTGTCTTATGCGCTGATAAAATGCGGGCAAGTGCCCTGTTTGTCAGCAAGATACGCATCTTGTATGCAGCTCGCATAGCTGACTTGCATATTATGCATTGGTTGCAGGAAAATCACACGCCACCTTTTCTTTCAAGAAGTGGCCGTGCAGAACGGTCGCCCGTTCGTGGTTTCCCCTGCCGCACGCGGGTTCCGAGACAGGAGCTTCCGACGCCCGGTCCCCCCCAGGCCGGGCGTCTTCGTGTCCGGACCCCGATTCGACCGGTCCCGCCCCAGGGGCCGGCCTCCGAGTCGGCGGTCTGCCCCCACCGCCCCCGCCGGGCATTGCGCGGCCGGTCTTTCCGGTGGGCGGGCTTTCCGGTAGGTGTTTGGGCGGCGTCGAACGCCCTGCCCCACCTGAGGAAGCCCTTGCCATGGCCTATGCCATCCCCCTGTGGCCCCAGCCTGCCGTTCCCGTGACCGGCGGCGCCCCCTTCCCCGTCCGCCGCATCTACTGCGTCGGCCGCAACTATGCCGCCCACGCGCGCGAGATGGGCGCCGATCCCGACCGCGAGCCGCCCTTCTTCTTCACCAAGCCGGCCGACGCCATCGTGCCGGACGGGGCGACCATCCCCTACCCGCCGGCCACCTCCAACCTGCACCACGAGGTCGAGCTGGTGGTCGCCATCGGCCGCGGCGGCAGCGCCATTCCCGTCGAGTCGGCGCTGGAGCATGTGTTCGGCTATGCGGTCGGGCTCGACATGACCCGGCGCGACCTGCAGAACGCCGCGAAGAAGGAAGGCAAGCCCTGGGACATGGGCAAGGGCTTCGACCGCTCCGCCCCCTGCAGCGCGATCCGCACCGCCGCCGACATCGGCCACCCCGCGACGGGCGCGGTCACCCTGTCGGTGAACGGGGAGCTGCGCCAGAAAGGCGACCTGTCCGACCTGATCTGGTCGGTGGCGGAGACGGTCTCCTGCCTCTCCGGCCTCGTCGAGCTGCAGCCCGGCGACCTGATCTACACCGGCACGCCGGAAGGCGTCGGCCCGGTGAAGGCAGGCGACCGGCTGGAGGGCGCCGTCGAGGGCGTCGGCACCCTGACCGTGACGATCGGCTGATCCCCGATGCGCATCGCGACCTGGAACATCAACTCCGTCCGCATGCGGCTGGACCTGCTGCTCCGTCTGATCGACGAGCGGCAGCCGGACGTCATCTGCCTGCAGGAGACCAAGGTGGTGGACGCGGACTTCCCGCTGGCCCCCATCGTCGAGCGCGGCTACGCCCACACCCACATCCACGGGATGAAGAGCTACAACGGCGTCGCCATCCTCTCGAAGCATGCCTTCGAATCGAACGACGTCCAGCACTGGTGCGGCAGGCAGGACTGCCGCCATGCCCTGGCGCGGCTGCCGGGCGGGGTGGAGCTGCATTGCGTCTACATCCCGGCGGGCGGCGACATCCCCGACCCGGCGGTGAACGACAAGTTCGCCCACAAGCTGCAGTTCCTCGACGAGATGACGGAATGGTTCCGCAGCAACCGCTCTCCCGACCAGCCGATGATCCTGGTGGGCGACCTGAACATCGCCCCGCTGGAGAGCGACGTGTGGAGCCACAAGGAGCTGCTGGGCGTCGTCTCCCACACGCCGGTCGAGGTGGAGAAGCTGGCGGCCATGCAGGCCTCGGCCGGCTGGGTGGACGCGGTGCGCCACTTCGTCCCGCCGTCCGAAAAGCTCTATAGCTGGTGGAGCTACCGGGCGCGCGACTGGGCGGTATCGGACCGCGGCCGCCGCCTCGACCATATCTGGGTCACCCCGCCGCTGGCGGACAGGCTGCGCGGCCAGGCCATCCTGCGCGAGGCCCGCGGCTGGGAGCCCAAGCCGTCCGACCATGTGCCGGTCCTGGTCGATCTCGACCTCTGAGACCGGCAGGCCGCGCAGGGCCAGCCGCCGGGCGTGCCCGCACCCCGGCGGCGGCGCCTTCAGGTAAGGATGGCGTCAGGTAAGGATGGCGTCCGGCAGCGGTCAGCCGCGCCGCTTGGCGCGGAAGGCGGCGACCTTGGCGCGGTTGCCGCACAGCGCCATGCTGCACCAGCGCCGGCTCTTGGCCCGGGTGCGGTCGAGGAACAGCAGGCCGCAGCCCTCGCCCTCGCACTGCTTGACCAGGGTGAAGTCCTCGCCGGTCAGCAGGTCGCCGATCGAGTCGGCGATCGGCAGCAGCAGCACGTCCGGCCCGCGCCAGCGCCGCCGGTTGCGCCAGCGCAGGACGCCGGCCCCCTCGCCATGGTCATGGCCGCGCCCGTCCTCCGGCCGTCCGGCCGCCTCGATGCGGCGGAAGGCGTCGTCGGTCGCCAGCAGGGCGTTGAGCGGCGCCAGATCCCGCACGTCGGCGGCGGTCAGCGGGCGCCCGGCATGGCTCTGGACGAAGCCGCGAAACCACTCCCGCAGCGACCGGGCCCGGTGGGCCACGTCGTCCAGCAGCTCCTCGGCCCCGTCGCCCAGCGACACCCCCAACTGCTCCGGCGCCAGCAGACCGGCCGCGTCCAGCCAGGCCAGCAGGTCCCGGCCGGTCGACAGCCACTCCCGCGCCGCGCCGCGGCTCCCGGCGCCGGTATTCAGGAAGTCCATGGCCGGATGGTCGCCGCAGAAGAGCGGACGTTCGCTCGGTCCAGACAGAACGGAAGATTTACGCATGGGAAAACAGTAACCGCCCCGTGCGCGCTATAAAAGAAACGTTTTGTGACGGATACCGGTTGACGTTCGGAATATTGGCGAACGAATGGTAACTTGGTTACATTCATTTGGGAGGTTACTTGACCGGCCAGGAGGAATCAGCCCCCGGGCTCCAGCGGCAGGTTCAGCGCCAGCACCGACGGCGTTCCGTCGGGCGCCAGGGCGAAACGGTGGGCACAGCCGTCGCGCAGGCCGTGCGCCGGCTCCGCCACCAGGTCCCAGCCGGTGGCGAGCGCGTAGAGCGCGCGGATCAGCCCGCTGTGCGCCACCGCCCCGGCCGGGCGTCCCTGCGCCGCCACCTCCGCCAGCCAGGGGCGCAGCCTGTCCTGCATCGCCCGCGGGCTTTCGCCGCCCGGCGGCCGGAAGTCGAGGCCGAGCCGGTCGCGCCGCCGCGGCAGCAGGCCGGAGCCGTGGAGGTCGGCGATCAGCATTCCCTCCCAGTCGCCCCAGTTCATCTCGACCAGCCGCGGTTCGGGGAGCGGGTCGAGACCGAGCAGCCGCGCGGTCTCCCACGCCCGGATCTTCGGGCTGGCGTACCAGACGCGCTCCCCGGCCTCCGGCGGCAGGCGCCAGCCGGCCACCCGCGCCCGGCCGGCTTCCGACAGGGGCTGGTCGATGCTGCCCTGGATGCGGCCTTCGGCGTTCCAGGCGGTCGGGCCGTGGCGGACGATGATCAGGTCGGTCATGGCGATCCGGATGGAGGGGAGTTGCGCGGCAGGTGTCACGCGGCGGGTGTCACGCGGTAGCCGTTACGGGGCGGGCGTGTCGGCGGCGACCACCACCCGGTTGCGCCCGCCATGCTTCGCCCGGTACAGCGCCTTGTCCGCGCTCGACAGCAGGGCGTCCAGCGTGCGGTCGCCGTCGCGGCAGCTCGACACGCCGGCGGAAATGGTGAAGTGGATGGTGCGGCGGCCGGCCGGCACCCGCAGTCCGGCGATCGTCTCGCGCAGCCGCTCGGCCGCGGCGCGGGCGGCATCCGCCCCGGTTTCCGGCAGCAGGATGGCGAACTCCTCGCCGCCGATGCGGCCGAAGATGTCGTTGGTCCGCAGCATCGAGCGGCAGCCGTCGGCGAAGGCCTTCAGCGCCCGGTCGCCGATGGCGTGGCCGAAGGCGTCGTTGATGTGCTTGAAGTGGTCGATGTCGACCGACAGCAGGCTGACCTGACCGCCATAGCGGCGCGAGCGGTTCAGCTCGCTTTCCGCCAGCTCCATGAAGTGGCGGCGGTTGAACAGGCCGGTCAGCGGGTCGGTGATCGCCAGCACCTGCAGCCGGTCCTCGTTCTCCTTCAGGGTGGTGACGTCGGTCACGACGACATAGGCGACGGCCGGCCCATCCCACGGCAGGGGCGCCATGCTGACCTGCGTGCGGATGGGGTGGCCGTCCGGTCCCGCCCCCGGTCCGAGCAGCGTGACGTCCATCGTCCGCACCGGAACGCCGCCATGCAGGCAGTCGAGGAAGGCGGTCTCCAGGGCGGCGCGCTCCGCCGGCTCCACGAACTCCAGCAGGTTGCGGCCGAGCGGCGACCGCCCCGGCCCGACGAGGAGCTGCGCGCCCTCCTGGTTGGCGTAGACGATGCCCGTCTCGCGATGGATCAGCACGCCGACCGGGATCCGGTCCAGCACGTCGCCGAGCTGCGCGCCGCCCGGCGGACCAGCGGACATTGTGGACAGGGATGGAGAAGGAGGCAACGAGGGGGGCGATGCCGGCCGCGAGGTCACCGCATCGGCCAACTCACAACCGTCAGATGGGGTAGTGTCCGATATGGTCGCCACGGCTGCATACCAGCGTCATCAGGTAATACTACTTATGGACGCGAACCCCACCTGACGCAATGGAAAAAGCCCGGCCGGGCCCGCCCGGTCACGGCTTCACGCCGTCCTTCGTGCCGCGCGGGGCGGGGGCCGGCTGCTGCTTCAACTGGGCCAGCACATAGCGCACGCGCGTCAGGTCCGGCGGCGGTGCGGGCGCGCGGACGGTGCCGGTGCGCGGCGGCTCGGCCGGTTTCGTCTTGGCGGCGGCACCGGCGGCCGGAACGGCGGCGGCCGCCTGGCGGGCCGGCGGCGGGGCGGGCTCGGGAGCTGGAGCGGGGACGTCGGCGACCTGGACCGGCGGGGCGGCGGCGGGCTTCGGCCGTGGCGAGGCCTTCGCCTCCAGGATGGCGGGGCTGGTGCGCGGCTCCCCGCCCTTCGGCGTCCAGGTGCGGAAGGGGCCGGTATCGACATGGACATGGCCGGTGTGCGGATAGACGGCATAGCCGCCGCGCCGCATCTCCGCCGCCGCCTCGCCCAGGCAGGAGGGGGCGACGCCGGGGATGGAGAAGTCGGCCGCCTGGCCGCGCATATGGTAGGAGTTCTCCGCCACATTGCCGTTGCTGCGGGCCAGCGCCGCATTGGTGGCGGCCGAGCGGTAGCCGGAGGTCACGCGGATCGGCATGTCGGAGGCGGCGCCGCAGCGCTGGCGAAGCTCCACCAGCATGTCGATCAGCGCGGGGTCGACCGGCACCACCTCTCCGGTGCGGCGGTCGCGGAACAGCATGGAGATCTGGCGCAACGCATCGGCGTCATAGCCGCCGGGGCGCCAGTAGGTGACGGATACCATCTCTCCGCTGCCGGGATGGGTCAGGACGACGGAGCGCGGACCGTCGCCGAGCCCGCCGGTCCCAGGGGTGGAAGCGCATCCCGCCAGCGCGATCGCTGCGAGCAGGCAGGCAAAGACGGCACGCAGCGACCCCCGCATCGACACCCCCGTCCCCCAACGCGGTTGCATCGGGTCCTTGTACCAGAATTGTCACAAGAGGGCACTGTGACAATGCAGGACGGGAGGCGAATCGCCACTGCCCGTGTCCTGAAAGCCGCGAGACCGGCCGGCGCGGGGACCACCCCCGGCCCGGCCCCCGGCGGCCCTGCCCGACCGGCGGCCCGCCGGGTACCTTCGGAGTTTCGCGGCCGGTCGCCCGGCAGCCCGCGGGTTGCCGTCCGCCTTCCGTCTCCACCGGAAGGCGAGTCCGCGGCGGTCTCTTCAGAGGGAAGCTGATCGTCCGGATCAACCCTCAATATGTGGAGGTGCCGCCACCAACGGGATGTGGTAAGGTCACGGCCGAATCGCAGCGCCCCCTGACGGCGGCTCCAGATAACGGCTCCGGAAGCAGCCACCGACGGATGGATCCAGACAAGCTCGCCAAAGTCCTCGCCATGGCCGAGTCGGACCACCAGGGCGAAGCGCTGTCCGCCCTGCGGGCTGCGCGCATCATGCTGTCGCGCGCCGGGCTGTCCTTCCGCGACCTCGCCGAAGGTGCCCGTCCCGCCCGTGCGCCGGACCCGCCGCCCGGCCCCGCCGCGTCGCCGGCGGAGCAGGCGCCGCCCAGCCCTCCCCCGCCGCCCGGCGAACTGGTGGACGGCCTGCGCCGTCAGGTGCGCGACCTGGAGCGCGAGGTGGCCGGGCTGAAGCGGCAGCTCGACCGCACGGTCGGCGAGATGGAACGTCACCGCGACGAGGCGCGGCGCTGGCGCAAGCTGGCGCGCGAGACCGCCGACAAGCTGTGGGACATGGGCAAGGCGCTGGAGCGCAAGCATTCCCGCCACAGCAGCGCCGACAAGCGGCGCGCCATCCTCGACCATCTGCAGGATCCCGGCAGTGCCCTGCTCTCCGACCAGGAGATCGCCCGGCGGGTCGGCACCTCCGCCCAGTCGGTCGCGCACTGGCGCCGCCGGCTCGCCATCGTCGGGCGCAAGATCCGGCTTCTGCCGGTGGTGCCGCGCGGGCGCGGGCTGTGGGGCGGCGGGATCGGCAAGCGCGGCGTCCCGCCGGACGGCCTGCGTTTCCGCTGGCTGGCCAACCCGGCCGTTCCGACCATCGCCGGACGGGGCGGGGCCGGGCCGGGCGGCGCCGGGGCGGCCCTGCCGCGGGCGGGGATCTCGGGGTCGCTCGGCGGCCCGCTGCGCGGGGCCGGTCAGGGCACCAGGCGATAGCCGCCGGGTTCCGTCACCAGAAGTTCGGCGTTGGACGGGTCGCGTTCCATCTTCTGGCGCAGCCGGTAGATGTGGGTCTCCAGCGTGTGGGTGGTGACCCCGGCATTGTAGCCCCACACCTGCCCCAGCAGGGCCTCGCGCCCCACCGTCTCCCCCGCCCGGTACAGGTGCTTGAGGATGGCCGCCTCCTTCTCCGTCAGGCGGATGCGGCGGTCGGCCGCCTCGTCGAGCAGCAGCTTCGCCGTGGGCTGGAAGCGGTAGGGACCGATGGCGATGGCCGGCTCCTCGCTCTGCTCGAACTGGCGGAGCTGGGCGGTCAGCCGCGCGATCAGCACGCCCAGCCGGAAGGGCTTGGCGATCTGGTCGCTCGCCCCCGCCTCGATGCCCGCCAGCGCATCGGCCTCGGTTCCCGGGGCGGTCAGCAGAAGGATCGGGCAGCGCACCCCGTCCTGCCGCAGCCGGCGGCACAGGGCATGGCCGTCCATGTCCGGCAGGCCGCTGTCGAGCAGGATGGCGGAAAGGCCGCCGGACCGCACCGCCTCCAGCGCCGTGGCGCCGTCGCCCGCCTCCACCGTCTCGACCCCGTCCAGAAGCTGGATCTGTTCGGCCAGCGATTGGCGGAGGACGTCGTCATCGTCGACGAGCAGGATGCGTTTGGCCGCGGTCATTCGTTGCTGGTCACCATCGGATTGGCACGGCCGCCGGACCGGCCCCGGTTGCAGAACCCTCCCGGACGGCGGGGCGGGACCTTAGCACGCGCACGCGAGACTTGTCCTAAGCCTTGTCGGCCGGCGCGGAGCCGGCTGTTCCCGGCCCCTGCAGCCGGGCGAGCAGCATCGCCGCACCGGCCTCGTCCGGCGGCGCCACGACGAGGCGATCCGCCGGCAGGCCGAGCGGCGCCAACGCCCGGGCGGCATCCCCGTCCGGCACGGCGACGCAGCGGGTCAGCGCCAGCGCCGCCTGCTCCAGATGGCGCCGCGCCGCGGCGGCCGGCCCCGCCTCCTCCCACCCCGGACGCTCCATCAGGGCGACGAAGCGCAGCCGCCGGCTGTCGAGCGGCAGCAGCCCGGCCAGGGTGGGCAGCAGCCCGCCGTCGAACAGAAGCGCCGACCCATCCGGAATCCGCTCCAGCAGCAGGTCGGCCGCCAGCGTCGCCGATCCGTCCACCGCGCGGCGCGGCGGGGCGAGGCGGTGCGCAACCGGTTCGTAACCGCAACGATGCAGTGTTTCAGCCATGCGCAGGGCATAGGCGTCGGCCGGCAGGTCGGCCGGCATCAGGATGTGGGAGACCGCGCAGTCCGGCATCTTGGTGTTTTTCCTCCCTGGCTCGTGTCGGCGCCGGACGCGCACCATAATGCATCGCAGCATCGGCGCACCTCTCCTTTCACCGCCGGCCCCCGGTCGTGCCCCGGCGGACCGCCGCCGGCCGCCGCCGGCCGCCAATCGTTGCGCCGGCGGAAACGGTGCGGCGCGCGGGATTTGCTGGACAGGGCTGCGCCACCTGCGCTTTGCTTCGGCACTTCGCACCCCCATCTGTTGCCTTTCCCATCGGGCTTTTGCTGACCATGCTTGCCGATCTGCCCTCCGAACCCGCCCAAACCCCCGCCCAGCCCATCGATGAGGCCGTCGTCCGCGCGGTCGACCGGGCGCTGGCGGCCCTGCGCCGGGGCGAGGAGGTGGTGGTGGCGACAGCCGATGGCGGCGTCGGCGCCGTGGTCTCCGTCGAGTCGGTGCCCAACGACGCGGTCGCCCGGCTGAAGCGGCTGACCGGCGGGGAGCCGATGCTGGCCGTGACCCGGCGGCGGGCCGTCGTGCTCGGCCTGATCCAGGACGACCGGCCGGGAACGGCCGGGGACGACCGGCCGGGGACGGCCGGGGCCGTCATGCTGGCCGCCCCCGGCGGTCTGACGCCGGAGCAGATCCGCGCCCTGGCCGATCCCGAACATTATCCGGAGGGCAGGCTGCCCCCCGGCCTGACCGCGGCGCCGGCCGAACCCGGCTCCTTCGCCGCGGCGGCCGTGGAGATGGCGCGGCTCGCCCGGCTGCTGCCGGCCGCGATCTTCGCCAGGGCGGCGGGGGTGCAGGGAACGGCCGCCGGCTGGGCCGGGCGCATCGACCGGCTGCTGGTCGGCGCCCGCGACGTCAACGACTACCGCGTCCATGTGGTGCGGACCCTGCGCCGCGTCGCCGACGCCCGCGTGCCGCTGAGCGGGGCCGAGAACACCCGCATCTACGCCTTCCGCCCGGCCGACGGCGGGCCGGAGCATCTCGCCATCGTCATCGGCGAGCCGGCGCCCGACCAGCCGGTGCTGGCGCGGCTGCATTCCGAATGCTTCACCGGCGACCTGCTGGGCAGCCTGCGCTGCGACTGCGGCGACCAGCTCCGCGGCGCCATCGCCGAGATCGCCCGCCAGGGCAGCGGCGTCCTGCTCTATCTGGCGCAGGAGGGGCGCGGCATCGGGCTGGTCAACAAGCTGCGCGCCTACCGCATCCAGGACCTCGGCTTCGACACGGTGGACGCCAACGAGATCCTGGGCTTCGAGGCGGACGAGCGGGTCTATCTGCCGGCGGCGGAGATGCTGCGGCAGCTCGGCTTCTCCGCGGTGCGGCTGATGACCAACAACCCGGAGAAGCTGCGCCAGCTCGCCCGCTGCGGGATCGAAGTGGTGGAGCGGGTGCCGCACATCTTCCCCGCCAACGGCCACAACGAAGCCTATCTGCGCACCAAGGCGGAGCGCAGCGGCCACATGTTCTGAGCAGCCGGCCAAGCCCCGCCGCCCGGCAGGAACGGCCCGCGGACCGGCGGGCGCCCGGCAGCTTCTGCCGGGTGGCGCCATGGCCCGGAATCGGATTCCGCATCCGCCCGCCGACTCCGCCCCCGACGGTCGGCAAAAGGCCGGATCCCGGCTTCCGGAAACTGGCACGGCGCTTGCTGTCCTGACGGTGGACCTTCGACGGGAGACCGCCCATGGCCATCGACGCCACCACCTTCGACAGCACGTCTGCCGCCCGGACGGTGCAGCGCGAGCCGGCCCCATCCCTGACGGTTCCCCCCAGCCGCGACAGCGAGCCCGTCGAGATCAAGGGCGACATGTCCTTCTGGGACTTCCTCGACGTCATCAACCCGCTGCAGCACCTGCCGATCATCGGCACGATCTATCGCGAGATCACCGGCGACACCATCCAGCCGGCCGCCCGCGTGATGGGCGGCATCCTGTTCGGCGGGCCGCTCGGCGCCGCCGGGGCCGTCGTCAACGCGATGGTCGAGCAGGCGGAGGGCAAGGACATCGGCGACCAGGTCATGAGCGCGCTCGGCATGGGCGGCGACACCCCTTC
Source organism: Azospirillum thermophilum (assembly GCF_003130795.1). Taxonomy (NCBI): domain Bacteria; kingdom Pseudomonadati; phylum Pseudomonadota; class Alphaproteobacteria; order Rhodospirillales; family Azospirillaceae; genus Azospirillum; species Azospirillum thermophilum. The sequence continues at coordinate 243,792 of NZ_CP029353.1, read as the reverse complement.
CGCCGGCAAGGGGGACGGCACCGCCGTGGCCGCCGCCGGCGGGCTGCACGACAATCTTGCCGCCGCCGGCTCCGGCCCGGCGGCAGCGGCGGCGGGAGCGCCTCAAGCCGCGGCGCAGGCCGCGGCCGCCCAAGGCGCCCAGGGCGCCGCGGCCCAGGCTGCCATGAAGGACGCGGCGACCAAGGAAACGGCGTCCTCCCGCCAGCCGGACCAGCCGATCCGCCTGTTCACCGGCTCCGCCGGACAGGGCGCACCGGCGGGACAGCAGGCGGTCCAGGCTGCCCGCACGGCGGCCGCCACCCCGGCCAACACCATGCTGGCGGCGCAGCTCGCCGGGCAGGACGGCCCGGTCGTCCCGCACCCGACCCGGATGCCGGCCCGCGACACCAACCTCGCCAACACCATGCAGGCCAAGCACGCCGCCGCGCAGGCGCGGGCACCCCTTCCGGGCTCCGCCACGCCGTCCAAGGCCGACGCGGCCCGGCCGCTGCCCCCCGCCGCCGGCAACAGCGTGGCGCCGGTGTCGCCCGAGATGCTGTCCGAGACGATGATGCGCAACCTTGCCAAGTACGAGCAGACGCGCAAGGCTGCGGGTCAGGGCGCGGCGGCTCCCGCCGTCCGCGTGTCCGGCTGACCCTTAGCTTGCGGAACGGTCCCATGGTCGAACTCACGGTCCACCCCGACGGCCGGCTCGTCTGGCCCGGCGGCACGCTGCGTTGCGCGCTCGGCCGCGGCGGCGTGCGGGCGGACAAGCGGGAGGGGGACGGGGCGACGCCGGTCGGGCGCTTCGCCCTGCGCCGCGTGCTGTGGCGGGCCGACCGTCTGGCACGGCCGGAGACGGACCTGCCGACCCAGGCGATCGCGCCGGACGACGGCTGGTGCGACGACCCGGCCGATCCCGCCTACAACCGGCCGGTCAGGCGGCCCTACCCGGCGAGCCACGAGGAGCTGTGGCGCGAGGACGGGCTTTACGACGTCATCGTCGTGATGGGCCACAACGACGACCCGGTGGTGCCGGGGCAGGGCAGTGCCGTCTTCTTCCATGTCGCGCGGCCGGACTGGGGGCCGACGCAGGGCTGCGTCGCCCTGCCGCTGCCCGACCTGCTGGCCGTGCTGAAGGCCTGCGGGCCGGGCTCGGCCCTGACCGTGCTGGACCCGGCACCGGACCCGGCGGCCTGAGCGCCGGCCGGGCGGGTCAGCCCTCGGCGGCCGGGTAGGGGCGGGCGCCGAAGATGGCGGTGCCGACCCGGACATGGGTGGCGCCGAAGCGGATCGCAGTCTCGAAATCGCCGCTCATCCCCATGCTGATTTCGGGCAATGCCAGGCGGCGCGCCAGCTCCGACAGCAGGGCGAAATGCATCGCCGGCTCCTCGTCGACCGGCGGGATGCACATCAGGCCGCTGACCGGCAGGGACCAGCGGTCGCGGCAGGCGGCGAGGAACTCCTCCACCTCGCGCGGGGAATGCCGGCCTTCTGCGGCTCCTCGCCGGTGTTCACCTCGATCAGCAGGCGGGGCCGCCGGCCGGTCCTGGCGATCTCGGCGGCGAGCGCCTCGGCCAGCTTCGGCCGGTCGAGCGTCTGGATGACGTCGAACAGCGCCACCGCATCCTTGACCTTGTTGGTCTGCAGCGGGCCGATCAGGTGCAGCTCCAGCTCCGGAACCCGCTCCTTCAGCGCCGGGAACTTGGCCTTGGCCTCCTGGACGCGGTTCTCGCCGAACACGCGCTGGCCGGCGGCGAGCGCCTCCTCCACCGCCTCGGCCGGATGGGTCTTGGAGACGGCGACCAGCGTCACCGCGCCCGCCTCGCGCCCGCAGGAGCGGCAGGTTTCGGCGATCGCCTCGCGGACGGCGCCGAGTCGGGCGGTCACGCTTGCGGCATCGGCGGCGCCGGCGTCGGATTCGGTGCTGTGCGTCAAGGACATGGCGGGGCTCTCCCAGAGCGGCCCGGGGTATACAGGGGGCCGCGGGCGTGGTACCGGACCACCCATTGAAACGCAAGTACCCCGAGGAGACCATCCCATGTGGACGTGGTTTCGCCGCCCGCTCCGGCGGGCCGTTCTGCCGGCCGTCGCCCTGACGCTGGGGCTCGCCTTCGCCGGCCCCGCCCCGGCGGAGGACGCCAGGCCCGGCACCGGCAAGCAGGCCCAGAAACAGGGCGACGCCCAGAAGCCGGCGGCGGGCAAACAGGCCGATCCCAAGCCGTCGGATGGGGCCAAGGCGCCGCCCACCATGGCCGTCTCGCCGATGACCCGCGTCACCTTCGACGTGCCGCCCTTTCCGCTGGGCGACGACGGCACCTACCGCGGCTTCCTCGACGACCTGCTGAAGGAGTATGGCCGCCGCTGCACCCGGCAGGAGCAGTTCGGCTGGGAGTTCGCGAAGGGAGACCAGACGGCCGCCCAAACCATCGTCCAGGCCACCATGACCGGCTTCGGCAAGGTCGGCTACCGGGTCGAGGGACTGAAGCCCAAGGCGCTCACCGACCCGCTGAGCCTCGCCTATTTCGCCCACAAGGACAGCGAGCGCATCGTCGTGGTCTGGGTACCGCTCGAGGCGTCGCTGCTGCTGACGATGTGCGACTCAGGCCCACGCTGAGCGTGGACGCCCGAACGCTGCGTCCGGGGCCGGATAAGGGGCCTGACAAAACGAAACGGCGGCGGATTTCTCCGCCGCCGTTCGCTCTTGCGGTGTCCGTTCGCCGGATCAGAAGGCGAAGCGGGTATCCCACATGATGATGTTGGCGTCGTTGTTCAGCGTGCCCTGCTTGTTGTCGACGTAGCTGTACTCCAGGCCGGTGGTCAGGCCCGGGGCCACGGTGTAGGTCACGCCGGCCTGCCACAGGTGGGTGCGGGCATTGTTCGCCGCACCGGTCAGGCCGAGGCCAACGGCGCCGCGGGCGTCGGTGTAGGTGGCGGCCAGGATGAGCGGGCCGGTGGTGTACTGGGCGCCGACCAGCCAGACCTGCTGCTTGTCGAGACCGGTCGAACCCTTGGCGTAGCCGCTCTTGCCGCTGTAGGCATAGCTGCCGCCCAGCTTGAAGCCGGCGTAGCCGACGTTCAGGCCGGCATGGACCGAGGACAGGTCCTCGATGTTGGTCGGGGCGTCGGCCTTGCCGAACTGGTAGGCGGCGCTGCCCTCGATGCTGACACCGCTGAACTCGCCGGTGTAGGTGGCCTGCACCTCGCCCATGTCGCGGAAGTTCGAGCTGGTGCGCTTCACGCGGTTGACGTTGGTGTTGCTGGAGCCCTCGGTCGGGGTGTAGGCGGCACCCAGCTTGAAGCCGCTGAAGCTCGGGCTCAGGTAGATGACCTTGGTCGAAGCGTCGCCCGACTCGAGGGTGCGCAGGCTGCCGATGACGTAGGGCAGGCCGACGGACACGCCACGGCGATCGGTGGCGGCGTAGAAGGCCGCCCAGTTGCCGTCCGGCGAGCCCTGGACGCCGTCCGGGTTCGGGCCGATGACGCCGTACTCGTCCGACAGGCCGTTGATCGTGCCGGCCTGGACGGTGCCGAAGGCGCCGGACACGAAGATGAACGCACGGTCGTTGTCGGTGGTGCGGCCGCCGGTGCCGTTGTCAACCGCGCGCAGGCGCAGGCGGGCGCCGTACTCCAGGCCGTTGTCGGCCTTGGCGGTCGGGGTGACGACCAGACGCATACGGTTGCGGAACTCGGTGGTCCGCAGGCCCTGGTCACGGTCCTGGTCGACGAAGCCGGCCTCGAAGTAGGCGTCGCCGCCGATCATGACGTCGAACTTCTGGGCAGAGGCGGTGCCGCAGGTGGCGGCCAGGGCGATGGCGGCGCAGCCGAGAGTGAGCGAACGCTTCATGGGTAAACAGTCCTTCTGCGGAGCACCCCTGGTGCCAGGGGGCGGCATGGTTGTCTTTGACCTTCCCCACTTAACTCTTCGGCAAACCGGGCGACAAGGGAGAATGTGTCGCTTCAGCTTAGTCCCGACACACCTGTAACTTTTCAGACACACAGATAAGCCATTGAAAAACAACAGAAATCTAGATCTGCCGTATTAGTGGACCATATGATGCCTATGAATACATCACTGTGCCCATTGCCGACGCACAAAAAAGAAGGGCGGTGGCCGAAGCCACCGCCCCCCTCTTCGAAACGACCAGGCGTTGATTAGAACGCCAGGACCGAACGGACCATGACGACGTTGCCCTTGTCGTCGCGGTCGACGGTCGCGGTCGACAGGTCGGTGTCGACCTTGAAGTAGTCGTACTGAGCCTGCAGGGTCAGGCCCGGAGCGACGGTGTAGCCGACGCCCACTTCGACGACCTGCAGCTTGCGATTGCCACGGATGGCGACATCGCCGGCGTCCTTGCCTTCCTTGTAGTTGGCACCGACGACGATCGGGCCCGTGGCGTACTGCACGCCGGCGGTCCACACGCGGGCCGACTCGGTGAACAGGCCGGTCACGTCGTTCTGGCCCGACTTGCCGTAGTCGAGGTAGCCACCGCCGACGGTGAAGCCGGCGTAGCCGACCTGGGCGCCGACCTGCCAGGCGTTCAGGTTCTTGAGGTTCGTGCCGGCGACGTCGTCGGCGGCCTTGCCCCAGAAGTAGCCGGCGCTGGCCTTGAAGTCCACGCCACCGAAGTTGTTGACGTAGTTGGCGCCAACCTCGACCAGGTCGGTGAAGGTGGTGTTGTAGTTGCTGCTGATGACCGGCTTCACGCGGTTGACGTCGGTGTTCGAGCTGTCGTTCCGCGGGGTGTAGCTGAAGCCGGCCTGGAACCCGGCGAAGCGCGGGGAGATGTACACGAGCTTGGTCGCGTTGTTCTCGACCGTCAGCGACTGGGCCAGCAGGCTGCCGTTCAGGGAAGCCAGGCCACCACCGATGTCGGCGCCGCGGAAGAGCGGGGCGTTGCCGGTGGCGGCGCCGCCGATCCAGGCGGTCACGCCGTCATAGATGCCGAGCGGCAGGTAGTCCTGCGGAGAGGTGATGTAGGTCTGGTCGTTGAAGGAGTTGACCACACCCAGCTGGACCTGACCGAAGGTGCCCTGCGCGAAGATGTACGCGCGGTCGTTGTCGGTGGTGCGGCCGGCGCTGCCGCCGCCAACCGAGCGCAGACGCAGGCGGGCGCCGTACTCGAGGCCGTTGTCGGCCTTGGCGGTCGGGGTGACGACCAGACGCATGCGGTTGCGGAACTCGGTCGAGCGCAGGCCCTGGTCACGGTCCTGATCGACGAAGCCGGCTTCGAAGTAGGCGTCGCCGCCGACCTTGACTTCAAACTTGGCCTGGGCGTTGGCGGCGCCAGCACCCAGGGCGAGGGCAACGGCGGCGGAGCCAGCCAGCAGATAACGGTTCATGATTGTTGCCTCCATCCTGGCAGCAGATGTTTCAGCCTGGTTGACATCCTGGCTGATGCTTTCGTACGCACCGCAGCCCGAACCAGCAAGCCGGAAATGGCGAAGAATGCTGCAATGGGGGGACAGTGTGTCTGACGCACCACAGTTTTCCGCCCGCCGGCACCCGTTGGCGGCCCTTATATAAAGGTGTGCCGCAACAGCGCGGACGCCGCCGCAAAATGCCGGGCGTGAGCGGGGCAGCGCATCCGCTGTTGCGCATGGCGGTGTTTTTATGGTCTTTTCACCGGCACTCCGCGCTATTCGCGCGCGCGGTACCCCCTTGATCTCGACCCGGGTCCCATCACCATGCGCCGCTCTTTCCCCGTCCGCCTCGTTCCTGCAATGCTGGCCGCTTCGCTCGCCGTGGCCGGCTGCTCCAGCTGGGGCGGCCAAACCGAAACGGTCGAGGAGCAGATCAAGAAAGAGTACAAGTTCGGCAGCCTGCTCGGCACCGAGGGCGGCATCAACCTGTTCGGCAAGAACAAGCGCGGCGGCGACCAGGATGCCGCGGCCAACGGCATCGGCGTCAACAGCTTCCTGTGGCGCGCCTCGCTCGATACCCTGTCCTTCATGCCGATCGCCTCGGCCGATCCCTTCGGCGGCGTGATCCTGACCGACTGGTACTCCCCGCCCGACACCCCGAACGAGCGCTTCAAGGTCAACCTCTACATCCTCGACCGCCAGCTCCGCGCCGACGGCGTGCGGGTCGCCGTGTTCAAGCAGCAGAAGGTCGGCAACGACTGGCGCGACACCTCCGTCGGCGCCGACACCGCCAGCACTCTCGAGGACGCGGTGCTGACCCGCGCCCGCCAGCTTCGCGTCGCGCAGAACGCCGCCGCGCGCTGAGCGCCGCGGCACTTCTTCCGACGAAAGCCTAACCAACGGGAAACGGCGTCGCGATCATGTCGCGTTACAATGTCAAGGAAACCGAGGCGAAGTGGCAGGGCGTGTGGGAGCGGAAGGGCTGCTTCACCGCGCACGAGGACACGAGCCGGCCGAAATACTATGTGCTGGAGATGTTCCCCTATCCGTCGGGGCGCATCCACATGGGGCACGTCCGCAACTACACCATCGGCGACGTGATCGCGCGCTTCAAGCGCGCCAAGGGCTTCAACGTCCTGCACCCGATGGGCTGGGACGCCTTCGGCCTGCCGGCGGAGAATGCCGCGCTGGAGAAGAAGGTCCATCCCGCGGCCTGGACGCGCGAGAACATCGCGACCATGCGCGCCCAGCTCAAGACGATGGGCCTGTCCATCGACTGGGACCGCGAGGTCGCCACCTGCGACGTGGAGTATTACCGCCACGAGCAGAAGATGTTCCTGGACTTCCTGAAGGCCGGGCTGGCCTACCGCAAGGAGTCCTGGGTCAACTGGGACCCGGTGGACAACACCGTGCTGGCCAACGAGCAGGTGATCGACGGCCGCGGCTGGCGCACCGGCGCCCTGGTCGAGAAGCGCAAGCTGTCCCAGTGGTTCCTGAAGATCACCCACTTCGCCGACGACCTGCTGAAGGGGCTCGAGTCGCTGGACCGCTGGCCCGAACGCGTGCGCCTGATGCAGGAGAACTGGATCGGCAAGTCCACCGGCGTGCGCTTCCGCTTCGAGGTCGCCGGCCGGGCGGACGGGCTGGAGGTCTTCACCACCCGGCCTGACACGCTGTTCGGCGCGTCCTTCGCCGCCATCTCCCCCAACCATCCGCTGGCCGCCGAGCTGGCCGCCGGCAACCCCGAGCTGGCCGAGTTCATCGCGGAGTGCAACCGCTCCGGCACCAGCGAGGAGGCGATCGAGACGGCGGAGAAGCGCGGCTACGACACCGGGCTCAAGGTCGTCCACCCCTTCGATCCCGACTGGACCCTGCCGGTCTATGTCGCGAACTTCGTGCTGATGGAATACGGCACCGGCGCCATCTTCGGCTGCCCGGCGCACGACCAGCGCGACCTCGACTTCGCCCGCAAGTACGGCCTGCCGGTGCGGCCCGTCGTCATCCCCGAGGACGCCGATCCGGCCACCTTCGCGGTGGGGGACGAGGCCTATACCGGCCCCGGCGTCCTGCGCAACTCCCGCTTCCTGGACGGGCTCGACGTCGAGTCGGCCAAGCAGGAGGTCGGCCGGCGCATGGAGGCGGCGGGGCAGGGCGAGCGCACCACCCAGTACCGCCTGCGCGACTGGGGCGTGTCCCGGCAGCGCTACTGGGGCTGCCCGATTCCGGTCATCCACTGCCCGGATTGCGGCATCGTGCCGGTGCCCGAGTCGGATCTGCCGGTCGTCCTGCCCGACGACGTCACCTTCGACAAGCCCGGCAACCCGCTGGACCACCACCCGACCTGGAAGCACACGACCTGCCCGACCTGCGGCAAGGCGGCGGTGCGCGAGACCGACACCTTCGACACCTTCATCGAGTCGAGCTGGTATTTCGCCCGCTTCTGCTCGCCGAAGGTGGAGACGGCGGCCTTCACCCGCGGCGCGGTCGATTACTGGCTGGGCGTCGACCAGTACATCGGCGGCATCGAGCATGCCGTCCTGCACCTGCTCTACGCGCGCTTCTGGACGCGGGCGCTGAAGACCTGCGGCTACCTGAACCTGGAGGAGCCCTTCACCGGCCTCTTCACCCAGGGCATGGTCAACCACGAGACCTACAAGGACGCCGCGACCGGCGCCTGGCTGGCGCCGACCGACCTGAAGAAGGCCGAATCGGGCGATCTGGTGCGCGCCGACACCGGCGCCCCGGTGGTGGTCGGCCGCGTCGAGAAGATGTCCAAGTCCAAGAAGAACGTGGTGGACCCGGCACACATCATCGGCACCTACGGGGCCGACGCCGCCCGCCTGTTCATGCTGTCCGACAGCCCGCCGGAACGCGACCTGGAATGGACGGAAGCCGGCATCGACGGCGCCTGGCGCTACATCAACCGCCTGTGGCGGATGATCACCGAGGCGCCGGCCCTGCCGCCGGCCGGCACGCCGCTCCCCGCCGGCCTGAGCCCGCGGGCGGAGCAGGCCCGCCGCCTGATCCACAAGACGATCGCCGGCATGTCGGAGGATCTCGACAAGTTCCGCTTCAACAAGGCGGTCGCCCGCGTGCGCGAGCTGACCAACGCGCTCGGCGAGCTCGACGGCTCGGGCGAGGGCGAGGCCTGGGTGCTGCGCGAAGGGTTCGAGGCCACCGTCCGGCTGGTCGGCCCGATGATGCCGCATCTGGCGGAGGAGCTGTGGGTCCAGCTCGGCCACGACACGCTGCTGGCCGACGAGCCCTGGCCCGAGGCCGACCCCGCCCTGGTGGTGGAGGACAGCGTCACCATGGCCATCCAGGTCAACGGCAAGCTGCGCGCGACGCTGGAACTGCCGCGCGACATGGCGAAGGACGCCGCGGAGCAGGCCGCTCTCGGCGATCCCAACGTGCAGCGCGCGCTGGACGGCAAGCCGGTGCGCAAGGTCATCGTCGTCCCGAACCGGGTGATCAATGTCGTCGTCTGACCGGAACAGCATCCGCCGCCGCCCGGGGCAGGGGCTTCGCGCCCTGGTCCTGGTGGCGGCTTCCCTGGCGGCCTCCGCCTGCGGCTTCCAGCCCCTCTACGGCGGTGCCGGAGTCGGGGCCGGCGCGGCGGAGAAGCTGAACACGGTCGAGATCGCGCCCATCCCGGACCGCGAAGGCCAGAAGCTGCGCAACCTGCTGATCGACCGCTTCTACGAATCGAGCCGGCCGGGCAACCCGCGCTACCGGCTCGACACCTCGCTGACGGCCTACGAACAGAAGCTGGCGCTGCAGAAGGATGCCTCGGCCATCCGCGCCCAGCTTATGGTCACCGCCCCCTACCGTCTGGTCGACACCGCGACGGGGCAGGTGGTGTTCCAGTCCAGCGCCCGGTCGATGATCAGCTACAACATCCTGGAACAGCATTACGCCGGCCTGCTGACGGTCGAGAATGCCTATGACCGGGCGTTGTCCGAGATCTCCAACGACATCACCACCCGCGTCGCGATGTTCCTTGGCCGCGGCTCCTGACCGCGGCGGGCGGAGACCGCTCCCGTGAAGCTTCAAGCCAAGGCGATCGACGGTTTCCTGCGGCGCCCGGATCCAAAGGTCCGGGCGGTGCTGCTCTATGGTCCCGACGCCGGCCTGGTGCGCGACCGCGCCCTGACGCTCGGCCGTACCGTCGTCCCCGACCTGTCCGACCCCTTCCGTGTCGCCGAGTTCCTCGGTCGCGCCATCGCCGACGATCCCGCCCGGCTGACCGACGAGGCCGCCGCGATCTCCTTCACCGGCGGGCGCCGGCTGATCCGCGTGCGCGATGCCGAGGACAACTGCGCTGCCGCCTTCACCGCCTTCCTGGACTCGCCGCCGCCCGGCGACAGCCTCGTCGTGGTGGAGGCCGGCGACCTCGGCACCCGGTCGAAGCTGCGGCTGCTGTTCGAAGGGGCGGAGACCGGGGCCGCCATCCCCTGCTATGTCGAGGAGGAGGCGTCGCTCGGCCGCGTCATCGCCGACATCCTGCAGGAGCACGGGCTGACCGCCGATCAGGAGGCGCTGTCCTTCCTCGCCGGCAATCTCGTCGGCGACCGCATGGTGGCGCGCGGCGAGATGGAGAAGCTGGCTCTCTATATGGGCGACGCCAAACGTGTCCGGCTTGAGGATGCCGAGGCCTGCATCGGCGACAGCGCCGCCCTGTCGATGGACGAGCCGATCTGGGCCGCCGCCGACGGTGATTTCGCGACGCTCGACCGCTCGCTCGGCCGGCTCTTCGCCGAGGGAACCTCGCCGGTGCCGATCCTGCGCGGGGCGCAGCGCCATTTCCAGCGCCTGCAGCTGATCGCCGCCCAGGTGGCGGCCGGCAAGCCGGCGGAGGCCGCGGTGGACGCCATCCGCCCGCCGGTGTTCTTCAAGCTGAAGACCCGGCTGGTCGGCCAGGCACGCCGCTGGTCGCTGCCGCTGATCCGTCAGGCGCTGGAGCGCCTGGTCGAGGCCGAGGCCGACTGCAAGCGCACCAACATGCCCGACCAGACCATCTGCGCCCGCGTCCTGTTCCAGCTCTCCTCGCTGGCGCGGCGGTAGGGGGCGGGCGGTCCCCGCGACCCGGGGCCGGATCGCGGGGCGCTCGTCCATCCTTACTTGGCCGCCAGCAGCTCCGGCACGCGCAGCAGCACGAACTCGTTGTGGTCGTTCTGCCCGATGGCCCGGCCGCTGGAGAAGGGCAGGTTGTTGTCGTTGCCGACGATGATGTGCTCGGCGTCCACCACGTCGACATTCTCGATGGTGAAGAAGGGGAAGGTCAGCGTGCCGTTCCGGTCGCCGAGGCGGGCGAGCTTCTTCGGATCCCGCATGTCCATCAGGTCGATATAGCCGACCTTCTTGACGAAGCCGTCCGCGTCGGCCTGCGAGAAGTCGATCTTGTAGACCCGCTTGAACTTCGCCGTCACGTTGAAGCAGTCGGGCTTCGGTTCGCCCTGGCAGGCCTTCGACGGCTCTCCTTCCAGGTTGTCGCGCTCGATGATCAGGCCGGTGGTGGCGTCGATCATGTTGAAGTCGCCGATGGCGTGGCCGTTGACCTCCAGCTTGTACTTCCAGCTCTTGCCGGTGAAGCTGTTGCTCGCCACGTCGAACTCGGCGATGCGCAGGAACTCGCGGCCCTCATGGGTCTCCGGTGCGTTGGCCTCGGGGTTCCACAGGGCGCCTTCCAGCAGGGGATAGAGCGTCTTGCCGTCCGGCGAGGCTGCCATGCCCTCGAACCCCTTGGAGCGGCGCGCCTCGAACATCACCGGACCGGGAGCGCCGGGGGTGCCGACGGCGTAGTGGTCGGGCGAGCGCACCGGCTTGCCGCCGATCACCGTCTCATGCACCGACAGCACCTTGCCGGTCTTGTCGGTGACGATGACGTAAGGACCGAACTCGTCGCCGAAATAGAGCCTGTCGCCGACCGGCTGCACGCTCTCGATGTCGAAGTCGGCGCCGGTCAGGTAGCGTTCCCTGGTCGCCTCGGTGGTGATCAGGAAGGGCACCTTGCGGTCGGGATCGCGCAGGAAGATGGTCTCCAGCCGTTCGACGCTGCCCTTGGCCCAGTCGATCTTCAGGCGGTGCAGCATCAGCATGGCGTCCGGCGAGTTGGCCTTGCTGCCGAAGCCGTTGTCGGTCAGCACGAGGAACTCGCCGTTGCCCAGAGACTTGATGCCGGAGAAGCCCTGCACCGGCTGCCCCTCGAAGGGCAGGCTGATCCCGGTCCTGCGCGGCACGCCCGGCGCCGACAGCGAGGTCACCCCCTCGATGCCGCCGATCTGGTCGACGCGCTTGCGGGTGTCGGCGGTGAACTTGCCCGAGGTCTTCAGCATCTCCGGTGCATCGGCCGGGGCGGCGACGAAGCTCTTGGCGTCGAGATAGGCGTGGCCGTCGAGACTGGCGGGAAAGGCCTGCTGCGCGTTGGCGGTGCCGCAGGCCAGGGCGGCGGTCGCCAGCCCGGCGAGGCAGAGTGCCCGGAAGCTCTTCATCGTTTGTCCCTCTCTGGTTGGCCGGGTCCTGCGGACCCGGCGCCGCCTGTTTAGGGACGGTCGATGACAGGCTCTTTGCAGCCGGATGACAGTTTTCCGGCGGCCCGGCTCAGCCTTCGCCGCCCAGCCGCCGCAGCACGTCGTCGAGCTGGTCCAGCGTCTGGTAGTGGATGGTGATGGTCCCGCGCTTGCCCTGGGGGTTGATCGCGACCTTCAGCCCGATGCGGGCCGAGATCTCCTCCTCCAGGTTCACCAGATCGACGTCGCGCAGCGCCGAATCGGCGGCGGGTCCGGCGGAGGCCTTCTTCGCCTTGCCGGAATCGCCGCGCATCAGCTCCTCGGTCTGGCGGACGTTCAGGCCGCGCTTGACCACCTCGCGGGCGACCGATGCCGGGTCGGACGCGGTCAGCAGGGCGCGGGCATGGCCCGCCGTCAGCGCGCCGTCCTGCACCATGCTCTTCACCGGGTCGGGCAGGGCGAGCAGGCGCATCATGTTGGCGACGTGGCTGCGGCTCTTGCCGACGGCCTTCGCCAGATCCTCCTGCGTGTGGTCGAACTCCTCCATCAGGCGGCGGTAGCCTTCCGCCTCTTCGAGAGGGGTGAGGTCCTGGCGCTGGATGTTCTCGATCAGCGCGATCTCGAGCGCCTCGCGGTCGCTGAGGTCGCGGATGACCACCGGCACCTCGTGCAGCCCGGCGATCTGCGCGGCGCGCCAGCGGCGCTCGCCGGCGATCAGCTCGTAGCTGTTGGCATCGTCGCCGTCGCGGCGGACCAGCAGCGGCTGCAGGATGCCCTTGTCGCGGATCGACTCGACGAGGCCCTGGATCGCCTCCTCGTCGAACTTGCGCCGCGGCTGGTAGCGTCCGGGGTGCACGAACTCGATCGGCACCTGCTTCGACTGGCGGACCTTGTCGAGCGCGGTGTAGTCCTCCGTCGCCTCGCCGAACAGGGCGGACAGGCCACGGCCCAGGCTGGAGCGGCGGGCGCCGCCGGTCTCGGATTTCTTCGCGTCCTCGATCATGCGCTCAGTCTCTTCTCACGGCGCAGCACCTCGCCGGCCAGGTGGATGTAAGCCTGCGCCCCCGAACAGCGCATGTCGTAGAGCAGCACCGGCTTGCCGTGCGACGGTGCCTCCGAGACCTTCACGTTGCGGGGATGACCGTGTCATAGACCTTCTCCCCGAAGAAGCCGCGGACGTCGGCAGCCACCATGTCGGAGAGGTTGTTGCGCTTGTCGAACATCGTCAGCACGACGCCGTGGATGTCGAGCCCCGGGTTGAAGCTGCGCTTCACCCGCTCGATGGTCCGGACGAGATGGCTGAGGCCTTCCAGCGCATAGAATTCACACTGCAGCGGGACCATCACCGCATGGGCGGCGACCAGCGCGTTCAGCGTGAGCAGGCCGAGCGCCGGCGGGCAGTCGATCAGCACGTAATCATATTCCAGCGCGCTGCGCTCCACCGCCTCGCGCAGGCGGAACTCGCGGCGGTTGGCGCCGACCAGCTCGATCTCGGCGCCCGACAGGTCGACCGAGGAGGTGATGACCGACAGGTTGGGCACGGCGGAGACGACGGCGGCATCCTGCAGGGCGAGGCCGTCGAACAGCACGTCGTAGATGCCGACCTTGCGCTCCGACCGCGGAATGCCGAGGCCGGTGGAGGCGTTGCCCTGCGGGTCGAGGTCGATGACCAGAGCGCGCTTGCCGATGGCGGCGAGCGCGGTCGCGAGGTTGATGGTGGTGGTGGTCTTGCCGACGCCGCCCTTCTGGTTCGCAACAGCGATCACGCGGGCGGTGGAACCGGTGGCAACGGACATGTCTGCCTCTCGGAAAGCCTGGCTTTTGGCCTGGAGGTGAGAAGAGGGCGGAGTCGCGGGCTTAGGCACGATCGATCCCACTCACACGCAGGATGGTTCCGGTCGGGTCGCTGCGGCTGTCAAAACGTTCGGCCCGCATCTTCCAAGATTTGGTGGTATCGGTCAATTCCTCCTCCACATTTTGGCCTTTGAGGAAGAGGCCTGTTCCGCGGTTTCCCAGGAAGGGATAGGCCCAGCCGATCAGGTCCGCCAACGGCGCCAGGGCGCGGGCGGTGACCACGTCCGCCTCGATCGGCGGCACCGTCTCGATCCGCTTGTTGTGCACCGTCACCAGCGTACCGGTCAGCCGGGCGGCCTCGCGCAGGAACGCCGCCTTGCGGGCGTCGCTCTCGATCAGGTGGACCTCGGGCACACCGAGCAGGGCGAGCACGAGGCCGGGGAAGCCGGCACCGCTGCCGAGATCGACCAGGACGCGCGTCTGCGGCGGCAGCAGCGGGAAGAGCTGGGCGGAGTCGAGGAAGTGGCGCTTCCAGACGTCGGGGAGGGTGGAGGGGCCGACGAGGTTGATCTTCGGCTGCCACTTGCGCAGCACCGCCTCATAGGCAGCCAGCCGCTCCACTGTTTCACGTGAAACACCGGTGGCGTCCTGGAAGCGCGTCGCGTCGAACCCGGTCATCAGATCGCCACCTTCAGATCGCGCCGCTTGACGTGGCGCAGCAGGGCGACCAGCGCCGCCGGCGTCATCCCGGAATACGCGCCGCCGCCCCAGCGTCGCAGGACGGGACTGCTTCAGCTTCTGACGGATTTCCGCTGACAGGCTGCCGATCCTGTCCGGATCCAGATCCTCCGGCAGCTCCAGCGCCTCGTCCTTGCGGAAGGCGCGGATGTCGGCCTCCTGCCGGTCGAGGTAGCCGGCATATTTGCCGTCGATCTCGATCTGCTCGACGATGTCCGCCGGGATCGCCGCCAGCTCCGGCCACAGGCGGGTGAGGGTGGCGAGGTCGATGTCGGGATAGCGCAGCAGGTCGGCCACGGTGCGGCGCACGCCGTCCTGGTTGACCGGCACCCCCTGGCGCAGCAGTTCGGCCGGCGTGGCGTTCAGCGAGCGCACCAGTCCGCGGGCCGCCGACAGGGCCGCCTCCTTGGCGCCATAGGCATCGCGACGCTGCGCGCCGACACAGCCGATGGCGAGCCCCTTGGGCGTCAGCCGCTGGTCGGCATTGTCGGCACGCAGCAGCAGGCGGTACTCGGCGCGCGAGGTGAACATGCGGTAGGGCTCGTTGGTGCCCCGGCTGATCAGATCGTCGATCAGCACGCCGATATAGGCGTCGGCACGGTCGAGAACGAAGCTGCGTCCACCGCCACCCGCCGCCAGCGCGGCATTGATCCCGGCCATCAGCCCCTGGGCCGCCGCCTCTTCATATCCGGTGGTGCCATTGATCTGGCCTGCGAAGAACAGGCGGGCGACCCGCCGGGTCTCCAGGGTCGGCTTCAGTTCCCGCGGATCGACATAGTCATACTCGATGGCATAGCCCGGCCGCAGCATCACCGCCTTTTCCAGACCCGGCATGCTCTTGATGATGCCGAGCTGCACGTCGCGGGGCAGGGAGGTCGAGATGCCGTTGGGATAGACGGTGTCGTCGTCCAGCCCCTCCGGCTCCAGGAAGATCTGGTGGCGCTCCTTGTCGGCGAAACGCACCACCTTGTCCTCGATCGACGGGCAATAGCGCGGGCCGGTACCGGTGATCTGGCCGGAGTACATCGGGGCACGATGCAGGTTCCCGCGGATCAGCGCATGCGCGTCCGGCGTCGTCCAGGTGATGGCGCAATCGACCTGCGGCGTGTCGATCCGCTCCGTCAGGTAGGAGAAGGGCGGGGGCGGCAGGTCGCCCGGCTGCTTCTCCAGCGCGTTCCAGTCGATGGTCTTGCCATCGAGGCGCGGTGGCGTTCCGGTTTTCAGCCGGCCGAGCGGGAAGCCCAGTCGGGCGAGCGTGTCGGACAGGCCGATGGAGGGCGCCTCGCCGACCCGGCCGGCCGGCACGCGCTCCTCGCCGATGTGGATCAGGCCGCGCAGGAAGGTCCCGGTGGTCAGCACCACCGCACCGGCGCCGATCGTCTCGCCGGCCGCGGTGACGACGCCGCAGAGACGGCCGTCCTCGTCCAGGTGAAGGTCTTCCGCCCGCCGGCCTCGATCCACAGATTCTCCTGCCCGGCGAGCAGGGACTGCATGGCCTGCCGGTAGAGCTTGCGGTCGGCCTGGGCGCGCGGTCCGCGGACGGCCGGGCCCTTACTGCGGTTCAGGATGCGGAACTGGATGCCGCCGCGGTCGATGGCCTTGGCCATCACGCCGTCCAGCGCATCGATCTCCCGCACCAGATGCCCCTTCGCCAGCCCGCCGATGGCGGGGTTGCAGGACATCTCACCGATGGTTTCGACCTTGTGGGTCAGCAACAGCGTGCGGGCGCCCATGCGCGCGGCCGCAGCCGCAGCCTCGCATCCGGCATGTCCGCCGCCGACAACAATGACATCGAATGTGCGCATGGGCGGGACCATACCCGAAGCGGCCCCGCCACGCCAAGTCCGGCGTCCGGGATCCGGGCGGTCTCACCGATGTTTCACGTGAAACAGCGGCCCTACTTGCCGATGCAGAAGTCGCGGAAGATCACGTCCAGCAGGTCCTCGACATCGACGCGCCCGGTGATGCGGCCGAGCGCCCGGCTGGCCAGCCGGACATCCTCCGCCGCCAGCTCCGGCAACGGCGCAGCGAGGGCCCGCAGCAGGGCCTCGCAGCACTCCTCCAGCGCGGCGCGATGGCGGGCGCGGGTCAGCGCGGGCGCACCGCTGCCGGCGAGCCGGTCGGCGGTGAAGGTGGTCAGCACCGCTTCCAGCGTCGCCAGCCCGGCCCCGGTGCGGGCGGACAGGGCGACGGCAGGATGTCCGGCGACGGTGACCGCCGGCGGCTCCGCCAGATCGGTCTTGTTCAGTACGACCACGGTGTCCGCGTCGACCAGCGCCAGGGTGGCGGGGTCGAGGGCGGGCAGGGCGGTGGCGTCGAACACCGCCACCTTCAC
Organism: Azospirillum thermophilum; assembly: GCF_003130795.1. Classification (NCBI taxonomy): domain Bacteria; kingdom Pseudomonadati; phylum Pseudomonadota; class Alphaproteobacteria; order Rhodospirillales; family Azospirillaceae; genus Azospirillum; species Azospirillum thermophilum. The sequence goes on along the minus strand of NZ_CP029353.1, from coordinate 227,073 downwards.
ATCGGCGCGGGCCGCCCGGTCGCGCGCCCGGCGGATGCCTTCCTCCTCCACCTCGTCGGCCGCCGCCTCGCGCAGTCCGGCGGTATCCGCCAGCACCACGGGATAGCCGCCGAGGTCGAGATGCACCTCGATCACGTCGCGGGTGGTGCCGGCACGGCTGGAGACGATGGCCGCCTCCCGCCGGGCGAGGGCGTTCAGCAGGCTCGACTTGCCGGCGTTGGGGGCGCCGACGATGGCGATATGCAGCCCCTCACGCAGCCGCTCGCCCCGTCCGCCATCGTCGAGATGCGTCCGGATCCCGGCCGCCAGCGTCTCCAGCACCGGACGCACCGCATCGGCGACGCCGCCCGGCAAGTCCTCCTCGGGAAAGTCGATGGCCGCCTCGATGTGGGCCAGCGCGCGGGTCAGCCGCTCCCGCCAGCCGTCATAGAGCCGGCCGAGCATGCCCTCCATCTGGCGCAGCGCCTGGCGCTTCTGCGCCGCCGTCTCGGCATCCACCAGATCGGCGACCGCCTCGGCCTCCGTCAGGTCCAGCTTGCCGTTCTCGAAGGCGCGGCGGGTGAACTCGCCCGGCTCGGCGATGCGCAGGCCGGGCAGGGACGCCAGCACCTCCACCACGCCGGCAACCACCGCGCGGCCGCCATGCAGATGAAGCTCCACCACATCCTCGCCGGTGAAGCTGCGCGGCGCGGCGAAGCGCAGCACCATCGCGCGGTCCAGCAGCTCGCCGCCGACGGGGTGGCGCAGGGCGGCAAGCGTCGCCTCGCGCGGGCGGGGCAGCGGCTTGCCGGGCGTCAGGGCGGCCAGGGCCCCGGCGGCGCCGGGACCCGAAATGCGAACCACCGCCACACCGGAACGTCCGGGGGCGGTGGCGAGGGCGAAGATCGTTGCGGTCATCGCATCCGGTCGGGTTGAGGTCCGCTCACGCCGGGCTCAGCCCTGCTGCTCCGGCCGCAGGGTCTGCTGGTCGGGGGTCAGCATCAGCCGCTCGACCCGCCTGCCCTCGACGAGGTGAATCTGCAGGATGTCCTCGATGTCGGCGTTGCTGTGGAAGCTGTACCAGATGCCTTCCGGGTAGATCACCATGGTCGGCCCCAGTTCGCAGCGGTCGAGGCAGCCGGCGGAATTGATCCGGATGCGGCCATCGAACCCCAGCTCCCGCGCACGGGCCTTCATATAGTCGCGCAGCTTCTCCGACCCCTTGGCGGCGCAGGAGCCGCGCCGGTTCCCATCGGGCCGGCGGTTCGTGCAGACAAAGACATGCGCTTCGAAATACGGCTTCGGATCGCTCACTTTCGTCCTTCCTGTCCCATGGCCGCGGCCATCTGGTTCCAGAACATCTTCTGCATCTGCTCCATGCCCTGGATGCCCGCCGGCAGCCAGGTCTTCAGCATGGTTTCCGGGTCCATCGCCTGAAGGTTGGCGCGCATCCGCTCCTGGATCTCCTTCATCATGGCGTCCTGCATCGGCTTCACGTCCGGCAGGCCGAGGAAGTGACGGGCCTCGTCCGGCGTGCAGTCGATATCGATGGTGATCTTCATGGGATCGCCTCCCGTCTGTCGAAGGGGTCGGAGGGCGGGCAGACCTGCCGGGAAGGCGGGTCGGCGCCAGGGCTTCGGGCCGGAGCCTATATGCCAGAAACTTTATGGTTGAGCCGTGCTGCGGCTCATGACCCACTATACAGATAGGAGGCACTGGTGCAACGCCACCTCCGCGCCACGTTATTGCCCGACGACGCAATCCTGGACAAAGACCATGGCGGCCAACCTTCTGGGTCTGGAGACCAGCCCCTACCTGCTGCAGCACAAGGACAACCCGGTCCACTGGATGCCGTGGGGGAGGCGGCCTTCGCCCGCGCCCGGGCCGAGAACAAGCCGGTGCTGCTGTCGGTCGGCTATGCGGCCTGCCACTGGTGCCACGTGATGGCGCATGAGAGCTTCGAGACCCCCGCCATCGCCGGGCTGATGAACGAGCTGTTCGTCAACATCAAGGTGGACCGGGAGGAGCGGCCGGACGTCGACCACATCTACCAGTCGGCGCTCGCCCTTCTCGGACAGCAGGGCGGCTGGCCGCTCACCATGTTCCTGACGCCCGACGGCGAACCCTTCTGGGGCGGCACCTATTTCCCGCCCAGCCAGCGCTACGGCCGGCCCGGCTTCCCCGACGTGCTGCGCGGCGTGGCCGAGGCCTACCGGAGCGAACCGGAGAAGGTCGTCCGCAACGTCACCGCGCTGAGGGAGGCGCTGTCGGGCCTGGCGGAGAACCGCTCCGCCGGGACCATCGACCTCGCCGTCCTGGACCAGGTGGCGGAGCGGCTGGTGCGCGAGGTCGACCCTGTCCACGGCGGCATCGGCCATGCGCCGAAGTTCCCGCAGGTGCCGCTGTTCGAGCTGCTGTGGCGGGCGTGGCAGCGCACCGGGCGCGAGCCCTACCGCGAGGCGGTGACCAGCACCCTGACCCACATGGCCCAGGGCGGCATCTACGACCATCTCGGCGGCGGCTTCGCCCGCTACTCGGTGGACGAGCTGTGGCTGGTCCCGCATTTCGAGAAGATGCTCTACGACAATGCCGAGCTGCTCGACCTCATGACGCTGGTCTGGCAGGAGACGCGCGACCCGCTGCTGGAGACGCGCATCCGCGAGACGGTCGGCTGGCTGCTGCGCGAGATGATCGCCGAGGGCGGCGGCTTCGCCGCGACGCTCGACGCCGACAGCGAGGGGGAGGAGGGCCGCTTCTATGTCTGGACGGAGGGGGAGATCGACCGGCTGCTCGGCGCCGACGCCGCGCTGTTCAAGCAGGTTTACGACGTCACCCGCCACGGCAACTGGGAAGGCCACACCATCCTGAACCGGCTCCACCGTCTGGAGCTGGCCGACCCGGCGACCGAAGCCAGGCTCGCCGCCAGCCGCGCCGTCCTGCTGGCGGAGCGCGCGGGCCGCGTCCGGCCGGGCTGGGACGACAAGGTGCTGGCAGACTGGAACGGCCTGATGATCGCGGCGCTGACCCATGCCGGGCTGGCCCTCGACGAGCCGGAGTGGATCGCGGCGGCGCAGCGCGCCTTCGCCTTCGTGCGCGACCGTCTCGGCCGGGACGACCGCCTCAGCCACAGCTGGCGGGCCGGGCAGGCCAAGCATCCCGGCATGCTGGACGACTACGCCCACATGGCGCGCGCCGCGCTCGCCCTGGTCGAGGCGACCGGCGATGCGGCGATGCTGGAGCAGGCGCGGCGCTGGGTCGCGGTGCTCGACCGGCATTTCTGGGACCGCAAGGCGGGCGGCTACTTCTTCACCGCCGACGATGCCGAGGGGCTGATCGTCCGCACCAAGTCCGCCCATGACAGCGCCACCCCAGCGGCAACGGCACCATGCTGGCCGTGCTGGCGACGCTGTTCCACCGCACCGGCGAGGACGCCTGGCGCGAGCGGGCCGAGGCGCTCGCCGCCGCCTTCTCCGGCGAGCTGGCGCGCAACTTCTTCCCGCTGCCGACCTTCCTCAACGCGGTCGAGCTCCTGGCCGAGCCGGTGCAGATCGTCATCGTCGGCCCGCCCGACGCGGCGGAGACGGCAGCGCTGCGCCGGACGGTGCTCGGCCGCTCCATCCCCAACCGCATCCTGACCGTGCTGCCGCCGGGGACCGGGCTTCCCGCCGGACATCCGGCGCGGGGCAAGGGGATGCAGGACGGCCGGCCCACCGCCTATGTCTGCCGGGGCATGACCTGCTCGGCCCCGGTGACCGACAGCGCCGGGCTCGACTCCGCCCTCGCCGCGCGCTGACGCCCCATCGGAAGAGACCGCCATGGCAAGCCTGACCGTCCCAAGCCCGCTCGGCGACCTCACCGTGACCAGCGACGGCGGCGCCATCGTCGCGGTGGACTGGGGACGGGCGGTGCGCGAGGAGCCCGACGCGCTGCTCGCCGAGGCCGCCCGGCAGCTCGACGCCTATTTCACGGGACGGCTGCACGGCTTCGACCTGCCGCTGGCGCCGAAGGGCTCGCCCTTCCGCCAGCAGGTCTGGGCGGCGATGCTGGCGATCCCCTATGGCGGGACGCTCAGCTACGGCGACGTCGCCCGCGCGCTCGGCAGCGCACCGCGGGCGGTCGGCGGCGCTTGCGGAGCCAACCCGATCCCCATCATCATTCCCTGTCACCGGATCCTGGGGTCCGGCGGATCGGCCGGCGGCTATTCCGGCGGGTCGGGGCTGAGGACCAAGGCGTGGCTGCTCGATCTCGAACGGCGCCACGCCCCGGCCGCGGCGGCCCCGGCAATGATCCAGCCGGCCCTGTTCTGACCGGTCCCGCAATCCGAGACATCAGGGGATTCCATCGTCATGGTCCATGCCATCCGCATCCACGAGCACGGCGGACCCGAAGTGCTGCGCTGGGAGGAGGTCGAGGTGGGCGAGCCCGGCCCCGGCCAGGTGCGCCTGCGCCAGACCGCCGTCGGGCTGAACTACATCGACACCTATCACCGCTCCGGCGTCTACAAGCTGCCGTCCTTCCCCGCCGTGATCGGCATGGAAGGGGCCGGCGTGATCGAGGCGGTCGGGCCGGGCGTCACCACGCTGAAGGTCGGCGAGCGCGTCGCCTATGCCGCCAACCCGATGGGCGCCTATGCCGAGGCGCGGCTGATGCCGGAGGACCGGCTGGTGCCGCTGCCCGAATGGATCGACGACCGCCAGGCCGCCGGCATGATGCTGCAGGGGATGACCGCGCAGTTCCTGCTGCGGAGCTGCTACGTCGTCCAGCCGGGCGACACCATCCTGGTGCAGGCGGCGGCCGGCGGGGTGGGGCTGCTGCTCTGCCAGTGGGCCAAGCATCTCGGCGCCACCGTGATCGGCACCGTCAGCACCGACGAGAAGGCGGAGCTTGCCAAGGCGCACGGCTGCGATCACCCGATCGTCTACACGCGGGAGAACTTCGTCGCCCGGGTGAAGGACATCACCAACGGGCAGGGCGTGCCGGTGGTCTATGACGGGGTGGGCCGGACCACCTTCATGGACGGGCTGGACTGCCTGCGGCCGCGCGGGCTGATGGTGCTGTTCGGTGCGGCCTCCGGCCCGGTGCCGCCGCTCGACCTCCAGGTCCTGGCGGCCAAGGGCTCGCTCTACGTCACGCGCCCGACGCTGTTCGTCTATACCGCCAAGCACGAGGATCTGATGGCGAGCGCCGCCGACCTGTTCGGTGCCGTTCGGGCGGGCGGCGTCGAGATCCTGGTGCGCCAGACCTACCCGCTGCGCGAGGCGGCCGAGGCCCACCGGGCGCTGGAGTCGCGGCAGACCACCGGCTCGACGGTGCTGCTGCCCTGAGGACCCTTACTCCGTCGCCCACACCGGGTTCTTCAGCTTCTTCAGAAGCTCGGCGTGGGCGGCGATCTCGTCGGCACTGGCGGCGTGGGGACGGGCCTCGCGGTAAGGGCGGTCGATGCGCACGCCGCCGGCCTTCGCCGCCGGACCGGCCGCCAGGGCAAGGCCGGCCTGCCGGCCGCCCAGCAGCTCCAGATAGACCTCGGCCAGGAGCTGGGCGTCGAGCAGCGCGCCGTGCAGCGTCCGGTTGGAGTTGTCGACGCCGAAGCGCTTGCACAGCGCGTCCAGCGTCGCCGGGGCACCGGGGAACTTCCGTCGCGCCATGATCAGCGTGTCGATGGCCCGGTCGGCCGCCAGCGTCGGATAGCCGGCGATCCGCAGCTCCCAGTTCAGGAAGGCCATGTCGAAGGCCGCGTTGTGGATCACCAGCTTGGCGTCGCCGATGAAGGCGACGAAGTCGGCCGCCACGTCGTTGAAGACCGGCTTGTCGGCCAGGAACTCCTCGGTCAGGCCATGGACGGCGACCGCGTCGGGCGGCACGTCGCGTTCCGGATTGATGTAGACATGGAAGCGCTGGCCGGTCGCCACGTGGTTGACCAGCTCGATGCAGCCGATCTCGATCAGCCGGTGGCCTTCCTCCGGCTTGAACCCGGTGGTTTCGGTGTCGAGAACGATCTCACGCATGCGGTTTCCACCCTGGCTGATATCCCCGCGGCGGCCAGTGCCGGCCGCGGGCGGTCCTGATGTCCCTCACAATGGCACGCAGCGCGCGGCGCGTCACCAGCCGGCCGAGGCCGGTCGGCACCACATAGTCGGCGCGGCGGCGCTTTTCCACGTCCGGCGTCTGGCGGGCCAGGATGCCGGCGAACTTTTCCGCCGTCATGCCGGGGCGGGCGAGCACCCGCGCCTTCTGTACCGGATAGGGGGCGGAGACGACGACCGTGCGGTCGACCCGCCGCTCGCCGCCGGTCTCGAACAGCAGCGGGATGTCGAGAACCGCCACCTTCACGCCGCGCTGGGCGGCACGGCCGAGAAAGCGGCGCTGCGCCTCCTGCACCCGCGGGTGCAGGATGGCCTCCAGACGCTTCAGCGCCTCGGGGTCGGCGAAGACCGCGGCGCCCAGCGCCCGCCGGTCGACCGCCCCGTCGACCACCGAACCGGGGAAGGCGGCGGCGATGGCCGGCACCGCGGCACCGCCCTTGCCGAGCAGCCCATGCACGACCGCGTCGGAATCGCAGACCGGCGCCCCCATGCCGGCGAGCATGCGCGCCGCCGTGCTCTTGCCCATGCCGATGGAGCCGGTCAGCCCCAGCACGATCATCGCCGCCTATCCTTCCAGGACGAAACGGCGAAGCTCCGGCGTCACCTGCGGCTCGGCACCGAACCAGGCCGCGAAGGCCGGCCGCGCCTGGTGGAGCAGCATGCCGATGCCGTCCACCACCCGGTTGCCGCGCGCCGCGGCGGCGGCCAGCAGCGGGGTGGTCAGCGGCACATAGACGATGTCGTTGACGACGGCGGTGACGGGCAGGGCGCGCAGGTCGAGATCCAGCGGCGGCTGTCCGGCCATGCCCTGCGTCGTGGTGTTGACCAGCAGGGCGGCCCCCTCCAGCGCCGTTTCACGTGAAACCCAGTCGACCACCGTGACGGCGCCGCCGATCTCCGCCGCCAGCTCCTCCGCCCGCGCCCGCGTGCGGTTGGCCAGCCGCACCTCCGGCACCCCGGCGTCGAGCAGCGAGACCACCACGGCGCGCGCCGCCCCGCCGGCGCCGATCACCACCGCCGGCCCGGCCGCGGCCGACCAGTCCGGGCAACCGGCCTTCAGGTTCTCCAGGAAGCCGAAGCCGTCGGTGTTGCGGCCCTCCAGCGATCCGTCCCCGGCGACGACGATGGCATTCACCGCCCGCATGCGCTCCGCCATCGGGTCGAGCCGGTCGACGGTGCGGTAGGCCAGCTCCTTGTAGGGCACCGTCACGTTGCAGCCGCGGAAGCCCAGCGCGGGCAGGGCGCGGATCGCCTGCTCGCCGCGTTCCGGCGGAACGGCGAGCGGCACATAGGCGCCGTCGATGCCATACTGCTGCAACCAGTAGTTATGCAGACGCGGCGAGCGGGAATGACCGATCGGCCAGCCCATCACACCGGCCAGCGTCGCCTTCGCACTGATGATCATCGGAGTTGCGGTCCCTATTCCGTCACCACGCCATGGACCCTGAGAAAGCCGAGCAGCGGCAGCAGCGGCAGGCCCAGGATCGTGAAGAAGTCGCCTTCGACCCGCTGGAAGAGCTGGGCTCCCAACCCCTCGAGCTGGTAGGCGCCGACGGAGTGCATCACGTCCTCGCCCGCGGCGTCGAGATACTGCTCCAGGAAGGCGTCGCTGAAGGGGCGCATCGCCAGTCGCGCCCGGTCGATCTGGTGCCACAGGCGCTGGCCGTCGCGCACCACGACGGCGCAGCTGATCAGCCGGTGCGTCTTGCCGCGCAGGGCCTGCAACTGCTCGCGCGCCGCATCGCGGCCGGTCGGCTTGTCGAACCAGACGCCGTCGCATTCCAGCATCTGGTCGGCGCCGATCACCAGCGCGCCGCGGTGGCGGCGGGTGACCCGCTGCGCCTTCAGCTCGGCGAGCGCTTCGGCCACATCCTCGGGCGGCACGCCCTCGGCGCGGCCGGCCAGCTTGACCTCCTCCTCATCGACCAGCGGGGCGTCGAGGATGACCCGGACCCCCGCCTTCTCCAGCATGGCGGCGCGGGTCTTCGACCCGGAGGCCAGGACCACCGTCGGTGCGGCCGCCATCAGCCGATTCCCTTCGGCCCATCAGACTTGGGCCCATCAGACAGTGGCAGTCCGGATTTCGGAAGATCGGCGAGGGCGCCGGGGGGCAGCCCGCCGGTCTGGCGCCGGGCCAGCAGCATCATGATCTCCGCCGCGGTCTCCTCGATCGAACGGCGGGAGACGTCGATCACCGGCCAGCCGCGCCGGGTGTACATGCGCCGCGCCTCCGTCACCTCGCTGCGCACCACCTCGGGGTCGACATAGGTGGAGCTTTCGTTCTGGTTCAGCAGCTTCAGCCGGTTGCGGCGGATCTGCACCAGCCGGTCGGGGTCCTTGGTCAGCCCGACGATCAGCGGCCGGGTCAGCTTGTCCAGCTCGGCGGGCAGGGGACAGCCCGGCACGATGGGGATGTTGGCCGCCTTGATGCCGCGGTTGGCGAGATAGATGCAGGTCGGCGTCTTGGAGGTGCGCGACACGCCCAGCAGCACCACGTCGGCCTCGTGCAGGTCCCAGGTGGACTGGCCGTCGTCATGGGCGAGCGCGAAGTCCATGGCGTCCATGCGGCCGAAATACTCCGCGTCCAGCATGTGCTGGCGGCCGGGCTGGCGCTGGGACTCGATGCCGAGATAGGCGGCCAGCGCGTTGATCAGCGGATCGAGCACCGGGATGCAGGGGACGGCCATCTCCCGGCAATAGTCCTGCAGCCGGCGGCGCAGCGTCTCGTCCACCAGGGTGAACATGACGAGGCCGGGATTGTCCCTGATCCCCTCCAGCACGAGGTCGAGCTGCCGGTCGGTGCGGACCAGATTCCAGAAATGCTCGATCGGGCGCACGGAATCGAACTGGATCACGCAGGCGCGGGCCACGCTGTTGATCGTTTCGCCGGTCGCATCGGACACGAGATGTAGGTGGAACTCTTTCATCGATCCCCAACATGCTGTGGAGAAGCCGGCTCCATCCTGTGGACAACCGGACCCCTGCCGTTTTCACCCACCGAACCGGTACCGGTCGCCCCCGTGACCACCCCCGTGCGGACAAACCCTGCGGTCCTGTTCGGAAGATGGGAGAATCCGGCGCAGCCGCAATCTTTATCCACGGGATTCCCAGGCTCCGAGATATAGCATTTCCGCCGTTCCCGCGGGTAGCCCCCGAACCCGTCCACAGGCCCTGCGACTCTCGCGGACGCGGTCGAGAATCTGTGGATGAATCCGGGGCGAGCGGGGATCACCGTTATCCACAGCGATCCATCACCCCCACTTCCTATCTCTTCTTAAAAAGCTTAGTGAGTATGGATGAGATTCGCGTCGCCCGGACGCGCCGACCAGGGAAGCCCGCTTTGTCCTCTGCCCCCATCGAACCGACCGACACCGCCGCCCGACCCCTCAAGCCGATGCTGGCAGCGCTGGCCGGGGAGACGCGTCCGCGTCCGCCCTTCTGGCTGATGCGCCAGGCCGGACGCTATCTGCCGGAATACCGGGAGCTGCGGGCGAAGGCGGGCAGCTTCCTCGACCTCTGCTACAACCCCGACTTCGCGGTGGAGGTGACGCTGCAGCCGCTGCGCCGCTACGGGATGGATGCGGCGATTCTGTTCTCCGACATCCTGGTGGTGCCGCACGCGCTGGGGCAGCCGCTCGACTATCTGGAGGGGGAGGGGCCGAAGCTCGATCCGGTGCGCAGCGTCGCCGATCTCTCCCGGCTGTCGCGCGACCGCTTCCACGAGCGGCTGGCGCCGGTCTACGAGACGGTGCGCCGCCTCTCCACCGCGATTCCGCAGCAGACGACGCTGATCGGCTTTGCCGGCGCGCCCTGGACCATCGCCTGCTACATGGTCGAGGGCGGCGGCTCCAAGGAGTATGCCCACGTCAAGCGCTGGGCCTACGGCGATCCGGCCGGATTCTCCCGCCTCATCGACCTGATCGTCGAGGTCACCGCCGACTATCTCTGCGCCCAGATCGAGGCGGGGGCCGAGACGGTGCAGCTCTTCGACAGCTGGGCGGGCGTGCTTCCCCCCGGCCCCTTCCGCCGCTGGGTCATCGAACCGACGCGGCGGATCGTCGCACTCATCAAGCAGCGCCACCCGACGGTGCCGGTCATCGGCTTTCCGCGCGGCGCCGGCCTCGCCTACGAGGACTATGTCACCGACAGCGGCGTCGACGCGGTCGGGCTCGACACCACCGTCTCGCCGGTGTGGGCGGCGCGCACGCTGCAGAACCGCGTCCCGGTGCAGGGCAACCTGGATCCGATCCTGCTGGCCGTCGGCGGCGAGGCCATGCGCGGCGCCGCGGCGGAGATTCTCGAGGCGCTGGCCGCCCGGCCCTTCATCTTCAACCTCGGCCATGGCGTGATCCAGACCACGCCGCCCGAGCATGTGGCGGAGCTGGCGGCGCTGCTGCGCTCCTGGCCGGAGGGCGCCTGAAGCTCCGGGCGTCCGGCGGGGGCGGCCTGAACGAGGGGGGACTGGACAGCGGGGCGCCGACGCTCCAGTTTAGCGGTCCGGAGCCTCAGCGCTGCCGTGCCTCCCTTCCAGGTCCTCCAACCGAACAGACGCCCGACCGATGTCGTCCGCACCGCCGAGCATGCCCGCACCCGCTTCCACCCCCCGCGTCGCCGTGGTGCTGTTCAACCTCGGCGGTCCGGATGCGCCGGAGGCGGTGCGGCCCTTCCTGTTCAACCTGTTCGCCGATCCGGCGATCATCCGGGTGCCGAATCCCTTCCGCTTCCTGATCGCCAGCCTGATCTCGGGCCGGCGGGCCAAGGCGGCGGCGGCGATCTACGCGCAGCTCGGCGGCAAGTCGCCGCTGCTGGAGAACACCCAGGCGCAGGCGGCCGCCCTCGATGCGGCGCTGGCCGCCGCCGGGGTAAGCGCCAAGTGCTTCATCGCCATGCGCTACTGGCACCCGATGAGCGCCGAGACGGCCGCGCGGGTGAAGGACTACAACCCGGACCTCGTGATCCTGCTGCCGCTCTATCCGCAATTCTCGACGACCACCACGGCGTCGAGCGAGCGGGTGTGGCGCGAGGCGGCGAGGACGGTGGGGCTCGACGCGCCGACCCGGCTGATCTGCTGCTATCCGACCCAGGCGGGATTCGTCGACGCCTCGGCCGACATCATCCGGCCGCTCTACGAGCGGGCCAAGGCCCATGGCCGGCCGCGGGTGCTGTTCTCCGCCCACGGGCTGCCGAAGAAGGTCGTGGCCGGCGGCGATCCCTACCAGTGGCAGTGCGAGCGTACGGCGGAATCGATCGCGGCGGCGCTCGGCATCGAGGATCTGGACTGGGTCAACTGCTATCAGAGCCGCGTCGGCCCGCTGGAGTGGATCGGCCCCAGCACCGACGAGGAGATCCGGCGGGCCGGGCGCGACGGCGTGCCGATCCTGGTGGTGCCGATGGCCTTCGTCTCCGAGCATTCCGAGACGCTGGTCGAGATCGAGGTGGAGTACAGGCACCTCGCCAAGGACTCCGGGGTGCCGTACTTCGAGCGGGTGCCGACCGTCGGCACGCATCCGGCCTTCATCGAGGGGCTGGCCCGGCTGGTCCGCCAGGGGGTCGCCTCGCCGAAGCCGGTCTGCGCCCAGAACGGCGGACAGATCTGCCCGGCCGGCTTCAGCGGCTGCCCGCAGCAGGGCCGCTGAGGCGGGAAAGCCGGGATAGGACCGGGCGAGCGACAGGCAAGGGAAGGGGAGAGCGGTGCTGTACCTGTGGATCAAGGCGTTGCACGTGATCAGCATCGTCGCCTGGATGGCGGGGCTGTTCTATCTGCCGCGGCTGTACGTCTACCACGCCTCCGCCGCGCCGGGGTCGGAGGTGTCGGAGACCTTCAAGGTGATGGAGCGCCGGCTGCTGCGCGCCATCATGAATCCGGCGATGATCGCCTCCTACCTGTTCGGCATCTGGATGCTGGTGCTGGAGCCGGCCTGGCTGCGCCAGGGCTGGATGCACGGCAAGATCCTGCTGGTGCTGGGCATGACCGCGGTCCACATGCTGCTGGCCCGCTGGCGCCGCGACTTCGAGGCCGACCGCAACATCCGGCCGCACCGCTTCTACCGCATCGTCAACGAGATCCCGACCGTCCTGCTGATCGGCATCGTCATCCTGGTGATCGTGAAGCCCTTCTGAACGGGGAAGCGGCCGGCGAGACGGTGGTCGTGCTTTCGTTTGACTTGCGCTTTGCGATCCGGTAACCATGTGAAACCCACGGGGTCGTCAGCCCCGTGGCACCCCTCACGCATATCTGCCGTTCCGTCCCTGCTCAGATCGGGGCACGGTGGTTGGCGAGTCCCTTCTGCTCGGCCCGTTCAGCCATCCCCATGCTCCTGCCGGCGCGCCAGCACCCGGCCCGGGACTCCTGGCACTCCCCCCTGCATGTTGATTTCGTAGGCATCTCCCCCATGCATCTCCAAGAGCTGAAGTGCAAGAGCCCCGCCGAACTCCTGGCGTTCGCGGAGGAACTGCAGATCGAGAATGCCAGTACCCTGCGCAAGCAGGACATGATGTTCGCCATCCTGAAGCAGCTTGCCGAGAACGACATCCCGATCTACGGCGACGGCGTGCTCGAGGTGCTGCAGGACGGCTTCGGCTTCCTGCGCTCGCCGGAGGCCAACTACCTGCCCGGCCCCGACGACATCTACGTCAGCCCCAGCCAGGTGCGCCGCTTCGGCCTGCGCACCGGCGACACGGTGGAAGGTCAGATCCGGGCGCCCAAGGACGGCGAGCGCTACTTCGCCCTGCTCAAGGTCAACACCATCAACTTCGATGCGCCGGACAAGGTCCGCCACCGCATCAACTTCGACAACCTGACCCCGCTCTATCCGGAGGAGCGGCTGCGCATGGAGGTCGAGGATCCGACCAAGAAGAACCTGACCGGCCGGATCATCGATCTGGTCGCCCCGCTCGGCAAGGGGCAGCGCGGGCTGATCGTGGCGCCGCCGCGCACCGGCAAGACGGTGATGCTGCAGAACATCGCCCACTCGATCGCCACCAACCATCCCGAGGCCTACCTGATCGTCCTGCTGATCGACGAGCGGCCGGAGGAGGTGACCGACATGGCGCGCAGCGTGCGCGGCGAGGTCATCAGCTCCACCTTCGACGAGCCGGCGACCCGCCACGTCCAGGTGGCGGAGATGGTGATCGAGAAGGCCAAGCGCCTGGTCGAGCACAAGCGCGACGTGGTCATCCTGCTGGATTCCATCACCCGCCTGGCGCGCGCCTACAACACGGTGGTGCCGAGCTCCGGCAAGGTGCTGACCGGCGGCGTCGACGCCAACGCGCTGCAGCGGCCCAAGCGCTTCTTCGGCGCCGCCCGCAACGTGGAGGAGGGCGGCTCGCTGACCATCATCGCCACCGCGCTGATCGACACCGGCAGCCGCATGGACGAGGTGATCTTCGAGGAGTTCAAGGGCACCGGCAACTCCGAGATCGTGCTGGACCGCAAGCTCTCCGACAAGCGCACCTTCCCGGCCATCGACATCTCCAAGTCGGGCACCCGCAAGGAGGAGCTGCTGGTCGACAAGGGCACCATGTCGAAGATGTGGATCCTGCGCCGCATCCTCATGCCGATGGGCGTCACCGACGCGGTCGACTTCCTGGTCGACAAGCTCAAGCACACCAAGAGCAATTCCGAGTTCTTCGAGAGCATGAACCAGTAGGACCGGGGGCTGCCGCCCCCGCCATCGGGTCCAAAGGAAAAGGGCGGGAAGCCATGTCGCTTCCCGCCCTTCGTCTTTTCCGGACCGAGGCCGCGTCGGATCAGAACGCGGTGCCTTAGAAGGCGGTGTCCTGGGCTCCGCCCTCACCCTCGCCCTCGCCCTCGCCGCCCTGGATCTGGCGGCGGTAGAGGTCGGCGAAGTCGATCGGGTTGATCAGCAGCGGCGGGAAGCCGCCGTCGCGGGTCATGTTGGACACGATGGCGCGGGCGAAGGGGAACAGCAGCCGCGGTCCCTCGATCATCAGGACCGGGCGGTGATGCTCCTGCGGCAGGCCGGGAAGCTGGAACAGGCCGGCGTAGGACAGCTCGACCAGGAAGGCGGTGGCCTCGGCCTGCTTGGCCTCGCAGCGCAGGCCCAGCACCACCTCGTAGACGTCCTCGCCCATCGGCTGGACCTGCACGTCGACGCCGATGTTGACCTGCGGCTGCTGCTGACCCGGCAGCAGGCTGTGCGGAGCGTTCGGGTTCTCGAAGGAGAGGTCCTTCGTGTACTGCGTCAGAATGTTCATCGGCAGCGAGGTCGCCTGGTTCTGGTCGGCGCCGTTGGTCGGCTGATCGGACATGCGTGAACTCCTGGAACGACCGCGCCGGCGCTGACTGGCGCGGTATGGTTCGGGTTGAAGGTCTGTTCCCAGACCGCGCTGGCTATCACGGATCGCCCGCCCCCACAATGGAAAGCGGGTCCGCGAAACGGGCCGGACGGCGGATCAGCGGCCGTCCCTGCGGTCCTGCCCCCAGCGGGAATCGCTGAGCGCCGGGCCGTCGGGACCGTCGCGGCGCCCGTCGCGCTCGTCGGCCGTCACGTCGCGGTAATCGACGTCGATCACCCCGGGCGGCGGGCGCCGCGCCTCGCCGGCATCCGGCGGGTCGCGCCAGACGGTCCCGCTGCTCCACATCTGGAAGCTGCCGCTGCGGGCGAGGCGGGCGAGCAGCCAGAGGCCCAGCCCGCGGCGCACCGGCGGGATCAGCAGGATCAGGGCCAGGATGTCGGTGACGAATCCCGGGATGACCAGCAGCACCCCTGCGACAAGTTTGCAGAACCCGTCGAAGACGGCCCCCATCGGCGTCTCCCCGCGCTGCATCGCTCCCTGCGCCCGGCCGACCGCGGCCACGCCCTGGCGGCGGATCAGGGCGCTGCCGACCAGCAGGGACAGGATCAGCAGGCCGATCGTCGGCCCGGCGCCGATCCAGTCGCCGACCACGATGAAGCCGATGATTTCCACGACCGGCAGAAGGAGAATCGACAGAAGGGGGTTCATGGCTGTCCTTGCTCTTTGGGCGTCAAGGCCCTATCTACACCAGGGTAAGACGTCCGGCAGCCATCCCGCGATGACCGGCCGGGCGTCTTGGTCGGCAAGTGCGGGCGGCGCCCGATCCTCCTGCCGGCTGGGCGTCCGTCAGGCCGGTGCCCAGTGTGCCGCGACAAGGTGGTGCCGCAACAGGCTACACGTAATGTCGCCGGGCCGGAGGGTCCAGACGCCGTCGGGCGGTTGTCGCGGTCGATGCGGCCGGACCGCCGGACGGTCCGCCGGCGAAAAGGCCGGGGAAACGGAAACGGCCGGCGAAAAGGGCGCAACAGTCCCGGAAGGATTTCACGATGGGTGATGGGTTCGTGTTCATCGAGATCGTCATATTCGCGATGATCGCGGCGTTCCTGGTCTACCGGCTGCGCAGCGTGCTCGGCCGCCGCACCGGTGAGGAGCGGCAGCGGCCGAACCCCTTCACCCCGCGTCCCGGCATGCCCGACAACGTCGTGACCCTGCCGGAGCGCAACCGTCCCCGGCCCGAGACGCCGGTCTCCCCGGACGAGCCGTTGTCGCTCGCCGCGGCGCTGGACCAGATCAAGGCCAACGATCCGAATTTCGACGAGAAGCATTTCCTGGAAGGCGCCAAGGCCGCCTTCGCCATGATCGTGGACGCCTTCGCCCGCGGCGACACCGCGACGCTGCGCCCGCTGCTGGCCGACGACGTCTACGACAACTTCGCCCGCGCCATCCGCGACCGCCAGGCGGCCGGCGAGACGCTGGAAACCCGGATCGAGCGGGTCCGCGAGGCCGACGTGGAGGAGGCCCGCATGGACGGCCGCACCGCGCGGGTCACCGTCCGCCTGGTGTCCGACCAGATGAACGTGCAGCGCGACCGCAACGGCGCCGTGGTCGACGGCGATCCGAACGCGGTGGTCGAGGCGGTGGACATCTGGACCTTCGCCCGCAACACCCGCTCCAGCGACCCCAACTGGGCGCTGGTGGAGACCCGCACCGTCCACTGACCGCGGTCGTCCCGCCTTGATGCTCCGCCGGGCGCTCGCCGCCGCAATCGTTCTCGCGCTGCCGCTCGCCGCCTGCGGCCCGAAGGAGGAGGCCAGGACGCCTCCGCCCTTCGATGCGCTGACGCTGACCCGCGTCTCCCATGCCGAGCTGCCCGGCTGGACCGCCGACCGGATGGCGGAGGCGCTGCCCGCCTTCGCCCGCTCCTGCGCCAGGATGAAGTCGCTTCCCGCCGACCGGCCGGTCGGACCGGGCGGCATCGCCGGCACCGCCGGCGACTGGCAGGCTCCCTGCGCCCGGCTGGCCGATCTCAGGGCCGGGGACGATGCCGGCGCCCGCAGCTTCTTCGAGACCTGGTTCATCCCCTACGCCGCCGGCAACAACGGCGAGCGCCGCGGCCTCTTCACCGGCTACTACGAGGTCGAGCTGGAGGGCAGCCGCAAGCCGGATCCGGCCTATCCCGTCCCGCTCTACCGCCGGCCGCCCGACCTGGTGATGGTGGAGCTCGCCGATTTCGCCGATCGCTGGAAGGGCGAGCGGATCGCCGGCCGGGTGGTCGACGGCCGCCTCAAGCCCTTCGAGGACCGCGCCGCCATCGAGGCCGGGGCGCTGCGCGGCAAGGGGCTGGAGCTGGTCTGGCTGAAGGACCCGATCGCCGCCTTCTTCCTGCACATCCAGGGCTCCGGCCGGGTGCGGCTGCCCGACGGGGCGGAGATGCGCGTGGGCTACGCCGCGCAGAACGGCCACAAGTACTTCGCGATCGGCAAGGAGCTGATCGACCGCGGCATCCTGAAGCGGGAGGAGGTCTCGCTGCAGACCATCCGCGCCTGGCTGCAGGCCAATCCGGCCGAGGCGCCGGCCCTGATGAACAGGAACCCCTCCTACGTCTTCTTCCAGGAGCTGAAGGGGGAGGGGCCGACCGGCGCCCAGGGGGTCGCCCTGACGCCGGAGCGCAGCCTCGCCGTCGACCCGAAATTCGTCCCCTACGGCGTGCCGGTCTGGCTGGATGCCGAGGATCCGCTCGACCCGGCGCAGCGGCTGCGCCGGCTGCTGGTGGCGCAGGACACCGGCGGCGCCATCCGCGGCCCGGTGCGGGGCGACGTCTTCTGGGGCCACGGCGCCGACGCGGAGCGCAAGGCCGGCGTCATGAAGAGCGCCGGCGGCTATTTCCTGCTGCTGCCGAAGACGGTGACGGTGCCGCCGGCCGCCCCGGCGGGCTGATCCGCCGATCCTCCGCCGCCAAGTCCCCGCCGCCAGCCCTCCGCCACCTTCCTCCTGCGGCATTCCGCCCGAGCTTGACCGCGGCCGCCGCCGGACCATTTCGCTCGCCATGAGCGACACGACCCATGCCGCGCCGTCCGGCGCCCCCGTCCCCGCCGTCCGCGTCTCCTGGTGGCAGCCCCTGCTGTTCTGGCTGATCGTCAATGCCTGGGGCTTCGTCGAACGGGGAACGCAGCCCTTCCCCGGACATCAGCCTTCGCCCTGGCAGCCGCCCGGCTGGGTGTTCCCGGTGATGTGGTTCTCGCTCAACGTCTTCCAGATCTGGGGCGGCATCCGCCTGCTGCAGCGGGGCGCGGCGATCCGCCACCGCGGCCCGCTGATCGCGCTGCAGGCGGTCACCTGGGTGATCTATGCCACGTTCAGCTTCGTCTACTTCACGTTGGGCAGTCCGATCCTCGCCGCGGCGTGGACGATCCTGTTCTTCGTGCTGACGGTGGCCTGCATCCTGCTGGTCCGGCGCGACGATGCGCGGATCGCGCTGATCTGGGTGCCGCTGATCCTGTGGACCGGCTTCGCCTCGGTCGTCGGGGTGCACAACGCGCTGATCAACCCCGACATGCTGTTCGGCACGCCGGCCCTCTGGCCGCGCTGACCGCTTCCCCTGCCGCTCCTCAGCCCCGGTAGCGGTGGATCCGGCCGGTGAAGTCCTCCACCCGGTGGCCGTCCCCGCCGTCCGGCGTGATCCAGGCGGGGGCGGCCGGCGCCTTGCCGTGGCCGCCGGGGATGTCCAGCACGTAGGTCGGCTGGCAGAGGCCGGAGACGCGGCCGCGCAGCGCCCTGACGACCGCCTGCCCCTCGGCCAGCGTCGGCCGGAAGTGGCTGGTGCCCGACGCCAGGTCGGGATGGTGCAGGTAATAGGGCTTCACCCGGTTGCGCACCAGCCCGCGGAACAGCGCCTCCAGCACCTCGGCCCGGTCGTTGATTCCCTTCAGCAGGACCGTCTGGCTGACCAGCGGGATGCCGGCATCGACCAGCCGGGCGAGCGCGGCGCACACCTCCGCCGTCAGCTCCTCGGCATGGTTGATATGGACCGCCACCCAGGTCGCCAGATCCGGGGCCTTCAGCGCCGCCACCAGCTCGCCGGTGACGCGGCCGGGATCGGCGGCGGGAATGCGGCTGTGCAGCCGCACCACCCCGACATGCGGCATCTCCGACAGCGCCTCGACGATGCCGTGCAGCCGGCGCGGCGACAGCAGGAAGGGATCGCCGCCGGTGATCACCACCTCCCAGATCTCCGGGTGGGTCCGGATATAGTCCAGCGCCGCCTCCAGCTCCCCGCCGGTCAGCGCCTCGCCGCCGGGGCCGACCATCTCGCGGCGGAAGCAGAAGCGGCAATAGACGGCGCAGGCGTGCAGCGGCTTCAGCAGCACCCGGTCGGGATAGCGGTGGACGATGCCCTTCACCGGGCTGCGCACCCCGTCGCCGATCGGGTCCTCGCGCTCCTCCGGCGCGGTGTACGCCTCCTCGGGGGAGGGGACGTACTGCGCGTACAGCGGGTCGTCCGGCCCGGCGCCGGCCAGCCGGTCGAGCAGGTACGGGGTCAGCGCCACGGCATAGCGGTCGGCCACCGCGGCGACGGCCTCGCCGGCCTCCGGCGACATCAGCCCGGCCCGGACCAGATCGGTGACGCTGTGCGCAGTCTTCATGGCTCTTTCCCGCTTCGCCGAAATCGGCCATAGCAAAGGGACCGCTCATACTCCCGCAGGACCCATGCTGTCGACCCTTCCCCGCCTGATCGGCCATCGCGGCGCCAAGGACTCCGCGCCCGAGAACACGCTGGCCTCGATCCGCGAAGCCGCCCGCCAGGGTGCCGCCTGGATCGAGCTGGACGTCATGCTGACCCGCGACGGCGTGCCCGTCATCATCCATGACGACACGCTGGACCGCACCACCAGCGGCAATGGCCCGGTTCCCTCGCTCGACCTCGCCGGCCTGCGCCGGCTCGACGCCGGGAGCTGGTTCGACCCCCGCTTCGCCGGGGAACCGGTCCCGACGCTGGAGGAGGCGCTGGAGCTGGCCCGCAGCCTCGGCCTCGGCCTCAATCTGGAGATCAAGCCCTATCCGGGGCAGGATGTCCCGACCGCCCGCGCCGCCATGGCGATGCTGGAACGGCTGTGGCCCTCCGACCGGCCGCTGCTGGTCTCCAGCTTCGAGGTGCCCTGCCTGGAGGTGGCGCTGGAGCTGGCTCCCGCCGTCCCGCGCGGCTATCTGCTGTGGGACCCGCCGGCCGACTGGGCGGCCATCGCCGACCGGATCGGCGCGGCCACGCTGAACGTCCACCAGGACCGCCAGACCGCTGACAGCGTCGCCGCCTACCGCGCCACCGGCCGGCCGGTGCTGGCCTACACGGTCAACGACGCCGCGCGCGCCCGCACCCTGTTCGACTGGGGGGTGGCCGGCCTGTTCACCGACGCGCCGGGGCGGCTCGCCGCCGAGCTGGCGACTTAGCGTCGCACCCAAGGCGGGAATCGGCTCCGACAAGGACGCTTTTTTGCCGGGGACTCGGAATCCGCTCGAAGGTGCACGGTTTTCCTCATATATAGTTCGGCATCGGAGGCGGCACCGCGGGCGGCATGATCACCCGGCGGGGCTTTGTGTCGTCCTGCGATAAGTCCTGTGGTGATCCGGCGCCCGTCGCGGGCGGGCGCGTTCGGCTTTGGAGGGTTCGTTGAAGGCGTTGAAGCCGTTGCTGATGTCCGGCCGGGAGGTTCTGCCGCTCGTCGAGGGTGGCAAGGGGATTGCCGTCTCCAACGGCGAGAGCTCCGGCGCCTGGGCCGCCGCCGGCGGTGTCGGCACATTTTCCGGCGTGAACGCCGACAGCTATGACGAGAACGGCAACCTCATCCAGCAGATCTACCACGGCAAGACCCGCCGCGAGCGGCATGAGGAGCTGATCGACTTCGGCATCCAGGGCGGCATCGCCCAGGCGCGCATCGCGCACGAGACGTCGAACGGCCAGGGCCGCATCCACATGAACGTGCTGTGGGAGATGGGCGGGGCCGAGAACATCCTGCACGGCGTGCTGGAAGGCGCCAAGGGCATGATCCACGGCGTCACCTGCGGTGCCGGCATGCCCTACCGCGTCGCCGAGATCGCCGTGCGCTACGGTGTCCACTACTACCCGATCGTCTCGTCGGCCCGCGCCTTCCGGGCGCTGTGGCTGCGCGCCTACCACAAGTTCCGCGACTTCCTGGGCGGCGTGGTCTACGAGGATCCCTGGCTGGCCGGCGGCCACAACGGCCTGTCCAACTCCGAGGATCCGAAGAAGCCGGAGGATCCGTTCCCCGCGTCCTGGCGCTGCGCCAGATGATGAACAGCTTCGGGCTGAACGACGTGCCGGTCATCATGGCCGGCGGCGTCTGGTGGCTGTCGGAGTGGGAGGACTGGCTCGACAACCCCGACCTCGGGCCCGTCGCCTTCCAGTTCGGCACCCGGCCGCTGCTGACGCAGGAGAGCCCGATCTCCACCGCCTGGAAGAGGAAGCTGCTGTCGCTGCAGGAAGGCGACGTCTTCCTCAACCGCTTCTCGCCCACCGGATTCTACTCCTCCGCCGTCAAGAACCCCTTCCTGATGGACCTGATGGCGCGGTCGGAGCGGCAGATCGCCTATCTGCCCAAGCCGGTCGGCGAACATTCGGCCGAATTCCCCGTCGGTCCGCGCGGCCGCCCGGTCTACGTCAGCGCCACCGACAAGGTGCGGGCCGAGGGCTGGGTCTCCCAGGGCTTCACCACCGCGCTGAAGACCCCCGACAGCACGCTGGTCTTCGTGACGCCGGAGCAGGCGGAGCGCATCCACCACGACCAGGTGGACTGCATGGGCTGCCTGTCGGCCTGCAACTTCTCCAATTGGGCGCAGAACGAGGAGGGGACGACCGGCAAGAAGGCCGACCCGCGCTCCTACTGCATCCAGAAGACCCTGCAGGCGGTCAGCCACACCGACGACTGCGAGAACCAGCTCATGTTCGCCGGGCACAACGCCTACCGCTTCGCCTCCGATCCCTACTACAAGGACGGCTTCATCCCGACGGTGAAGCAGCTCGTGGAGCGGATCAGCACCGGCTACTGACGACAGGACGGACCCGTCCGGATGGGAAACCGTCCGGACCGGGATTGCGGCAGGCGCGAACAGTTCCTTGCGCCGTGAACGCAAACCGTTCTAATCTGTTACAGATCCGGGACATGACGTCCCGGACCAACCTCCGCCACCGGTAGACGGTGCAGATATCATGATGACCGGCAACCGCCCCTACAAGCACGCCCTCGACCGACTGCAGGGAGCCGGCCTCCGGCCGACCCGCCAGCGTCTCGGGCTCGCCCGCCTGCTGTTCGAGGGCTGCGACCGCCACATCACCGCCGAACAGCTCCATGGCGAGGCGCTGGCCGCCGACCTGCGGGTGTCGCTGGCGACGGTGTACAACACCCTGAACCAGTTCACCGGCGCCGGCCTGCTGCGCGAGGTGGTGGTGGAGTCCGGCAAGTCCTACTTCGACACCAACGTCAGCGACCATCACCATTTCTTCGACGAGAGCACCGGCCGGCTGGAGGACATCCCCGGCGACCATCTGCTGGTGCAGAAGCTGCCGGCGCCGCCGCCCGGCACCCGCATCGCACGGGTGGACGTCATCGTCCGGCTCATCGCGGACGAAGCGGCGGAGTAAGGCTCCGCCGGCCGTCTTGCACGACAGCCGCTTGACCGGCGATTTAGACCTCTTCCAAACTGTTGACCTGACAAACAGTTGGTGACAAGATCCGGAGTGCGCCCGGTTGCCCTACCGCCGGAGTGGCCAACCCACCGCGGTGGAAGGCGGACCGGACGTCCAACGTCCGGAGGAGTCGCCATGTCGCTCAAAGGCACCAAGACCGAAGAGAACCTGAAGGCTGCGTTCGCCGGGGAGAGCCAGGCCAACCGGCGCTATCTCTACTTCGCCCAGAAGGCCGACATCGAAGGCCACAACGACGTCGCCTCCGTCTTCCGCTCCACCGCGGAGGGCGAGACCGGCCATGCCCACGGTCATCTGGAATTCCTGGAAGAGGTCGGCGATCCCGCCACCGGCCTGCCCATCGGTGACACCCCGGCCAATCTCAAGGCGGCGATCGCCGGCGAGACGCACGAGTACACCGACATGTATCCGGGCATGGCGAAGACCGCCCGCGACGAGGGGTTCGACGAGGTCGCCGACTGGTTCGAGACCCTGGCCAAGGCCGAAAAGAGCCACGCCGGCCGCTTCCAGAAGGCGCTCGATACGCTCGCCTGACCGGACTCCCGGAACGGCCGGGCCGGCGCCTTGCCGTCCCGGCCATCCCGCCCGCCGCTCGACCCACCGCCCGACCCCCACCGTCCGACCATCGCTCGCGAGGACCCGCCCATGCGCGAAGGCAGCCTCGAGGCTCCGGTCCGCCACGCTCTCGGCTGGCGCGATCCCGATTTCCATGACGAGGCCAAGCTGGACGCGGAGATGCGCCGCGTCTTCGAGATCTGCCACGGCTGCCGGCGCTGCTTCAATCTGTGCGACAGCTTTCCCCGCCTGTTCGATCTGGTCGACGCGGCGGGGAGGCGGAGCTGGGCGGGGTGCCGTCCGCGGACTTCAAGCCGGTCGTGGATGCCTGCACGCTCTGCGACATGTGCTTCATGACCAAGTGCCCCTATGTGCCGCCGCACGACTGGGCGCTCGACTTCCCCCACCTGATGCTGCGCTACCGCGCGGTCGAGGCGAAGAAGACCGGCGTGCCCTTCGCCCTGCGTCAGCTGACCGAGACCGACCGCAACGGCACGCTCGCCCGGCCGGTCGCCGCCCTTGCCAACTGGGCGTCGGCCGAGAGCAACGGGCTGACCCGGCCGCTGCTGGAGAAGGTCGCCGGCGTCCACCGCGAGGCGCATCTGCCGGAGTTCCACGGCAGGACCCTGGTCATGCGGGCCAAGGCCGATCCGCCGCCCCTCAACACCGCTGCTCCCGCCTATGGCAGGCGCAAGGCGGTGCTCTACGCCACCTGCTTCGCCAACTACAACAACCCGGCCATCGGCATGGCGATGCGCGGCATCCTCGCCCGCAACGGGGTGGAGACGGAGGTCGTCTATCCCGCCTGCTGCGGCATGCCGCAGCTCGAACAGGGCGACCTGCAGCGGGTGAACGACAAGGCGGCCAAGGTGGCCGAAGCGCTGGCCCCCTGGATCGACCGGGGCTACGACATCGTTGCCCTGGTGCCGAGCTGCGCCCTGATGCTGAAGATGGAATGGCCGCTGATCGTCCCGCAGGACGCTCCGCATCGCTCCGCGGTGGAGCGGCTCGCCCAGGCGACCTTCGACGCCAGCGAATACATCGTCGACATCGCCCGCCGCGAAGGGTTGGCCGAGGGGCTGCAGCCCGTGCCGGGCGGCGTCTCGCTGCACATCGCCTGCCATGCCCGCGCCCAGAACATGGGGCAGAAGGCGGCGGAGATGCTCCGCCTGATCCCGCAGGCCGACCTGAAGGTGATCGAACGCTGCTCCGGCCATGGCGGCTCCTGGGGCATCATGACGGAGAATTTCCCGACGGCGCTCAAGGTCGGCAAGCCGGTCGCCACCCAGGCGGCCAAGGCCGGCAAGGCCATGGTCGCCTCCGAATGCCCGCTGGCCGGCGCTCACATCCGCCAGGGGATCGAGCGGCAGGGCGGGGCGGGAGCGACACAGCAGGTCCCCGAACTGCTGCACCCGCTGCAGATCTTCGCCCGTGCCTATGGGCTGGCCGACTGAGAAGGGGAGGGACCATGGCCGCCAGGACCGAACTGACCCGTGCCGACATCCTGCCGATGGAGCAGTACGCCCGCGAGCGGGCCGCCCGGCGCAAGGCGATGGTGGAGATCAAGCGGAGCCGCCGGCTGGCCGTCGGCCCCTTCGCCACCCTCTGCTTCGAGAATTACGACACGATGTGGCAGCAGGTGCACGAGATGCTGCACATCGAGAAGGGCGGCGAGGAGCAGATCGCCGACGAGCTGCACGCCTACAACCCGCTGATCCCCAAGGGCCGCGAGCTGGTCGCCACCCTGATGCTGGAGATCGACGACCCGGTGCGCCGCCATGCCCTACTGAGCCGGCTCGGCGGCATCGAGCGCCATGTCGGCATTGAGTTGAACGGCGAGACCATCGCCGCCCGGCCGGAGGCCGAGGTCGAGCGGACGACGGCGGAGGGCAAGACCTCCTCCGTCCATTTCCTGCACTTCGACTTCACCGACGCCCAGGCCGCCGCCTTCCGCACCCCCGGCGCCCGCATCGTCGTCGGCATCACCCACCCGGACTACGGCCACCTCGCGGTGATGCCGGAGCCGGTGCGGGCGGCCCTGGCCGGGGATTTCGCCTGACCCGCATGGGGCGGATCAGGCGTCCGCCTCACGCTCGGCGGCGATGACCGCCCCGACCAGCGCCTCGACATGGCTGCGGATATCCTCCGGCCAGCCGGCGATCAGCGCGGCGAAGCGATCATGGTCGCGGGCATAGAAGGCGCGCGTCGCCTCCTCATAGTGCGGCAGATCGCCGCCCATGACGGTCATGAAGCGGAAGGCGGCCTCCTGGCTGCGGCGCAGACGGTCCTTGCCCTGGGATCCGCGCCTCGCCTCATCCACCAGACGGCGCAGCGTCGCCGAGGCGCCGCCCGGCTGGCCGTTCAGCCAATCCCAATGGCGCGGCAGCAGCGAGATTTCACGTGAAACAACGCCCAGCTTCGGCCGGCCCGGACCCTGTTTGGCAGGACCGGGATTGGCCGGATCGGGCTTGGTCGGATCGGGATGGGCCGGATCGGGATTGGCAGGCACCGCCGGCTCCAGCCGGGCCAGCACCTCCGCCTCCGTCCCGCGCAGATCGAGCTCCACCGGCGCGCTGGTCACGGCGTCGAAGACCAGCACGCCCTGCGTCTCGCCATGCCGCTTGACTGCGACCGCCACCTCCGCGGGGCTGCCGCAGGCGATCCGGCGCTGGCCGGCGAAGGCGATGTAGCGGGGTGAGGGTGTCGGCGTATCCATGGACCCATCTCCGAAAAGGCCGCGGCCGGCGGGCGGGCGGGGCGGTGATGGGGTGCTATATCGCCCGGGTAAAATACAATGTCAATAACACCCGGATGAAACCCGGGACGGGACGGGGCGCCGCGGCTACTCGATCTTCTCGCCGGGATAGGTTCCCCAGAACTCCGACCGCTGCAGCCAGCCGCGATAGCCCTTGATGTCGATCTCGCACCAGTCGCCCTGGCACTTCTTCAGCATGCCGATGACGCCGGGCTCCGCCCGCGCCACCACCGGCGCGTCGGGCTGCGGCGCCTTGCGGAGCTGGCGGGTCTGGCCGGTGACCAGGGCGCCCCGCTTGCCGGCCAGCGCGCTCTGGTGGACCCAGCCCTCGCTGCCCTCCCAGTCGCGGATGCGGCGCCAGGTGTCGAACTCCTGCACGACCTCGACCGGCATCTCCTTGCGCGTGAACACCCACTCGATGGGATAGCTGCTGCTGGGGCCGGAGCGCAGGTTGACCTCGCCGACGCGCAGCGTGACGAAGCGGGGGATCGGCAGGCCCGACGCGTGGGTCGGGTCCTTCTCGCGCCTGCCCTCGGCCGCCGCCGGAGCGCCCGGACCGGACAGCAGGACGACGGCGAGCAGCAGGCTGGCGAGCACGGGACGGAAGGCGGACGGAAGCGGCGGCACCGGCGGATCCGATCGGCAGGGACGGAATGGGGGAAAAACGGGGCGGACGCCCGCGTGTTGCGCGCACTATAGTTAGGGGCAAGCTTCCGCGGCAAGGCCGACCGGCGGGCACGTCGCCGCCCCCCCATCCTTTGTCACGGCCGGCCTGCGGGCGCGTTCCCCGCGCAATTCCGTCCGCCATGGGGGCGCCCGATCGTCACAGTCATCTGGACAGTGCGGCAACCGCTTGGTATGGCAAGCGGAAGGCCCTGCTGAGGCCGGATAGGGAGGCCCGTCGATGACCGACAAGAAGAAGCCGCTCGTTGTCGTCACCCGCAAGCTGCCGGACGTCATCGAGACGCGGATGATGGAGCTGTTCGACACCCGGCTCAATCCCGACGACGTTCCGCTGACGCAGGACCAGATGGCCGAGGCGGTGAAGATCGCCGACGTGCTGGTGCCCACCGTCACCGACCGCATCGACCGCGGGGTGATCGAGGCGGCCGGCCCGCAGCTCCGCCTGATCGCCTCCTTCGGCACCGGCGTCGACCACATCGACCTGAAGGCGGCGCGCGAGCGCGGCATCGTCGTCACCAACACGCCGGGCGTCCTGACCGAGGACACCGCCGACATGACCATGGCCCTGCTGCTGGCGGTCGCCCGCCGCGTCGCGGAAGGCGAGCGGCTGGTGCGCTCCGGCCAGTGGAAGGGCTGGGGTCCGACCACCATGCTGGGCCACCGCATCTCCGGCAAGCGGCTGGGCATCCTCGGCATGGGCCGCATCGGCCAGGCCCTGGCCCGCCGGGCGCGGGCCTTCGGCATGTCGATCCACTACCACAACCGCCGCCGCGTCCACCCCGACGTGGAGCAGGAGCTGGAGGCGACCTACTGGGAAAGCCTGGACCAGATGCTGGCCCGGATGGACGTGGTGTCGATCAACTGCCCGCACACCCCGGCGACCTACCATCTGCTGTCCGAGCGCCGGCTGAAGCTGCTGCGCCCGCACTGCTACATCGTCAACACCTCGCGCGGCGAGGTGATCGACGAGACGGCGCTGACCCGCATGCTGTCGAAGGGCGAGATCGCCGGCGCCGGCCTCGACGTGTTCGAGCATGAGCCGGCGGTGAACCCGAAGCTGCTGCGGCTCGACAACGTCGTGCTGCTGCCGCACATGGGCTCCGCCACCATCGAGGGGCGCATCGACATGGGCGAGAAGGTGGTGATCAACATCCGCACCTTCGCCGACGGCCACACCCCGCCCGACCGGGTGATCGAGACGCTGCTGTAAGGAAGGCCTGTGGGACGGGGGGCTACAGCAGCCCCTCGTACAGCGCCGCCATGGAAATCCCGACGTCCAGCGAGCCGAACTGCAGGACGCCGTCGCCGATGATGTCCTGCACCCGCCACTCCCCGTCCCGCCGGTGCCACAGCTCGGCCCGCTTCCTGGTCGAGGACAGCAGCAGGATTTCCTGGACCGACGGGATCTCGCGATAGGCCGGCAGCTTCACGCCGCGGTCGGTCGCCTCGGTCGAGGGCGAGAGGACCTCGACGATCACCGCAGGGTCGGGGACCTGCGTCATGCCGGCTTCCAACGGTCGGCAGGTGACCGCCATGTCGGCTTGAAAATAGCTGTCCGACCGGTCGGCGACCGCGATGCCGGCCTCTGAAATCGTCCGGCACGGCGGACGCAGCCGGCTGGCGAACTGCGTCAGGATCGCCGCGGCCAGGGCGCCATGGAAAGGCGACGGCGGGGCCATTGCCACCGGCCGGCCGGCGATCAGCTCATAGCGCGTGTCGGTCCCGTCGTCCCAGACGAGGAACTCCTCAACGGTCATCAGGGGGCGCGCCGGATCGCTCATGCCCATGAGTATGGCACTCCCGTACGGTGGTTCAACTGCTACCCGGCGGCCGCTACTCCGCCGCCACTACTCCGCAGCGGCGCCGATGCCGCCGCCCAGCTCGATGCGCACCTCCACCACGCCGGGCTCGTCCAGGTTCTCCTTCCGGATGAAGCCCAGGGTGCGGCACATGTTCAGCATGTTGGTGTTCTCGCGCAGCACCTCGCCATAGACCTCCTTGATGCCGCGCGAGCGGGCATAGTCGAGGATCTTGTTCATCAGGATGTAGCCCAGACCCTGGCCCTTCATGTCGGACCGCACCATCACCGCATATTCGGCGCGCAGGTTGTCCGGATCGGCGGTGATGCGTACCACGCCGTACATGATGGTCTCGCCGGTCTGCGGATCCGGGCCGACGGCGATCAGCCCCATCTCGCGGTCGTAGTCGATCTGGGTCAGCCGGGCCGCCGCCTGGTGCGACAGCCGCTTCAGCGGGGCGAAGAAGCGCAGCCGCAGATCCTCGGCCGTCTGGTTCTCCACCAGATTGTGCACCAGCGGCTCGTCCTCCGGCAGGATCGGGCGGACGAGGAACTGCCGGCCGTCCTTGATGGTGATGCGGTCCTCCAGCGACTTGGGATAGGGCCGGATGGCCAGCCGCTTGGCGCCGGGCAGGGCGGGCACGCCGACCTTGATGCGGGCGTCGAGCGCCAGGACCCCCTCGGAATCCGCCAGCAGCGGGTTGATGTCCAGCTCCGCGATCTCCGGGACGTCGACGACCAGTTGCGACACCTTGTTCAGCGTCAGCGCCACCGCGTCGAGATCGACCGCCGCGCGCGAGCGGTAGCCCTGGAGCTGGCGCCAGATGCGGGTGCGGCCCATCAGGTCGGTCGCCAGCTTCATGTTCAGCGGCGGCATGGCGAGCGCGTAATCCTCCACCACCTCCACCCCGATGCCGCCCTGGCCGAACAGCAGGACCGGGCCGAACAGGTCGTTCTCCGTCATGCCGACGATCAGCTCGTAGGCCTCGGGCCGCAGCGCCATCTCCTGCACGGTGAAGCCCTCGATGCGGGCCTCGGGCGCGATCTCCCGCACCCGCTGCAGCATCGCCTCCGCCTCCGCCCGCACGGCGTCGGGCCCGTGGAGGTGCAGCGCCACGCCGCCGACGTCCGACTTGTGGGTAACGTCCGGCGACAGGATCTTCAGCGCGATCGGGCCGCCGATCACCTCGGCGGCGTGGGCCGCCTCCTCCGGCGTCTCGGCGACGCGGGTGTCGACCACCGGCACGCCATAGGCGGCCAGCACGCGCTTGGCCTCATACTCGCTCAGCCACTCGCGCTTCTCGGCGATGGCGCGGGCGACGATGCGCTTCACCGCGATGTCGTCGGGCTGGAAATCCTCCGGCACCGAGGGCGGCGTCTCCATCAGCAGCTCCTGGTTCCGCCGGTAGCGGACCAGATGCATGAAGGCGCGCACCGCGTTGCTCGGCCCGTCATAGGTCGGGATGCGGCTGGCGGTGAACAGCTTGCGCGCCTCCGTCGCCGACTGGTCGCCGATCCAGCTCGTCAGCACGGGATGGCGGCGGCTCTTGTTCGCCTGCACCGTCTCCGTCACCGCCTGGGCGATCGTCTCCGGGTCGGTGAGGGCGGAGGGGCAGTGCAGCACCAGCACCGCGTCGTTGCTGGTGTCCTGCATCAGGACGTTCAGCACCTCGGCATAGCGCTTGGGCGGGGCGTCGGCGCCGATGCGCAGCGGGTTGCCGCGCGCCCCCTCGCCGGGGCTGGAGCCCAGCAGCCTGGCCAGCGCCTCCTGCGTCTCCGGCGAGAAGGTGGCGAGCCGGCCGCCGGCCTGGATCAGCCGGTCGGTCGCCATCACGCCCATGCCGCCGCCGTTGGTCAGGATGGCCAGCCGGTCGCCGGTGATCGGCACGCCGGTGCTGAGCGTCCCGGCGGCGTCGAACAGCTCGGCCAGGTCGTTCACCCGCAGGATGCCGGCGCGGCGGAAGGCGGCGTCATAGACGGCGTCGGACACCGCCAGCACGCCGGTGTGCGAGGCCGCGGCCTCCGCCGCTTCCTCCGACCGGCCGGCCTTGATGACGATCACCGGCTTCTGGCGGGCGGCGGAGCGGGCCGCCGACATGAACTTGCGGGCGTTGTTGATGCTCTCGACATACAGCAGGATGGCGCGCACCGTGGCGTCGCCCGCCAGATGGTCGAGCATGTCGCCGAAATCGACGTCGCCGCGGTCGCCCAGCGAGATCAGGTGCGAAAAGCCGATGCCGCGCGACGTCGCCCAGTCGGCGATCGAGGTCACCACCATCGAGCTCTGCGCCACCAGGGCGACGTCGCCCTTCTTCGGCGCCACCGGGCTGACGCTGGCGTTCAGGCCGCGGCCGGGCACCATGGCGCCCAGGCTGCTCGGCCCCAGGATGCGCATCAGGTGCGGGCGCGCCGCGTCCAGCATCGCCTGGGTCTGCTCAGGGCTGAAGCCGCCGGACATGACGATGGCCGCCCTCGTCCCGCGCTTGCCCAGCGCGTCCACCACCGCCGGCACGCCGTCGGCCGGCGTGCAGATCACCGCCAGGTCGGGGGTGATCGGCAGGCTCTCCACGCTCTTGTAGGTCAGCACCCCCTCGACCGCGCGCTCCGTCGCGTTGACCGGCATGATCGGCCCGTCGAAGCCGGCCTGGAACAGGTTGCGCGCCACCACGGCGCCGATGGTGTTCGGTTTGCGGCTGGCTCCGATCAGGGCGATCGAGGCGGGCTTGAACAGGCGGTCGAGATTGCGAACGGTCATGGCCGGGCCCGGTTGGTGACTGCGGTTGACGACTGCGCACAGGGACGCCCAGGACTGTAGCGTGCCGATGCCGACGGGGGTTGGTGACGATTACGGCAAACCTTTCGGCCAACCGTCATGCTGCGCCGCAACATTAAGGATGGTATGACCAATCGACAAGAGGGCGATTCGTCGCGCCTTCCCCTTTCCGTTGGGGAAGGGCACCCCTTTTTCGCGTCGTTCTTGCCCCGTTCCCAGGGCCGGGCTTAAGCTCTTCCATCATCCTCATCCCCGTTCCGTTGCCTTCCGTGCCGCCGCCCCGGTGGCGCGGGCCGTCCCGCCGGCGCTGCCGCGCGCGCCGGTGCCGGTTGTGCAATCCATGCACGACAGACGTATACGAATGATTGCGGCAAGCCGTTGGTGCGGAACGGGAAACGGGCGGATTGTGCATTGTGCGCGAAAATGTCACCGCCTCATGCGCATGATGGCGGCCCTTCCGGGAAAGGGGCTTGCCGAGGTCGGGAGGGCGGGGCCAAGCTTCTGTTGTCCGTTCCAGCAGGATCGGGAACGGTCCAGCAGGATCGGTAAAGGCAAGGAGGAAGGCAGCATGAAGGTCGGGATCGTCGGGGCCGGCTTCGTCGGCAGCACCGCCGCCTATGCGCTGGTCACCAGCGGCGGCGCCAGCGAGGTGGTGCTGGTCGACGCCAACGAGAAGCTGGCCATGGCCCAGGCGCAGGACATCGCCCATGCGGTTCCCTTCGCCCGCGCGACCACGGTGCGCCATGGTCCTTACGAGGCGCTGGACGGGGCGGGGGTCGTCGTGCTGGCGGCCGGCGTCGGCCAGAAGCCGGGGGAGACGCGGCTCGACCTGCTGGAACGCAACGCCCGCGTCTTCGGACAGGTGATCCCGGCGGCGCTGGCGGCGGCGCCGGAGGCCATCCTGCTCGTCGCCACCAACCCGGTGGACGTGATGACCCACATCGCCACCCACATCAGCGGGCTGCCGCGGCACCGGGTGATCGGCTCCGGCACGGTGCTCGACACCGCGCGCTTCCGCGCCCTGCTCGGCGCCCGGCTGGGGGTGACGCCGAAGTCGGTGCATGCCCATGTGGTGGGCGAGCATGGCGATTCCGAGGTTCTGCTGTGGTCGGGGGCGACCGCCGCCGGCATGCCGGTGGAGCGCTGCGCCGCCCAGCTCGGCCATCCGCTGACCGACGCCGACCGGGCGGCCATCGACGAGGGCGTGCGCCGCGCCGCCTACCGCATCATCGAAGGCAAGGGCCACACCGCCTTCGGCATCGGCAGCGGCATCGCGCGGATCATCGCGGCCATCGCGGGGGACGAGCGGGCGGTGCTGACCTGCTCCACCCTGACCGACGCGGTGGCCGGCGTGCGCGACGTCACGCTGTCGCTGCCGCGGGTGCTGGGCTCCCGCGGGGTGGTGGACACGGTGATGCCGCCGCTGTCGGCGGAGGAGGAGACGGCGCTCAACCGCAGCGCCACCATCCTGCGCGAGGCGGCCACCGGCGTCGAGCAGCGCATGGGATGGGCGAAGTGAGGGACGCCCGGCGGGGGAGGGGATGCCTCCCCCGGCCCGTCACCCCCGGCCCGTCACCCTCGCCCGTCAGGCCTGCCGGCGGCCGAGCCGCTTGGCGTTGGCCCGCACCTTGCGGTAGGCCGGGTTCATCCCGGCGCTGGCCAGCGCCGAGGCCGCTTCCAGGAAGTTCAGGCTGGCATGGATGCCGGCATCGACCGCCACCCCGACCGACCGGCTCTGGATCGCCAGCAGATCGCCGGGGGACCGGCAGTTCCCGAGCTGGCCGAAGGCGGCCATCGCCGCCTCCGTCTGGCCGGTCATCAGGACGACCCAGGCCTTGTTCAGCTCGTAGAGGCCCTTGGTGACGGCGCTGGCCGCCTCCATCGCCGCCTCCACCTTCTCCGCCCCCATGCGGATGAACTCCGGGTTGGCGAGGTCCGAGGGGTTGTTGAGCGCCGCCGCCATCATGGCCGTCCGATAGCCGA
Source organism: Azospirillum thermophilum (assembly GCF_003130795.1). Classification (NCBI taxonomy): domain Bacteria; kingdom Pseudomonadati; phylum Pseudomonadota; class Alphaproteobacteria; order Rhodospirillales; family Azospirillaceae; genus Azospirillum; species Azospirillum thermophilum. Next base: position 194,487 of record NZ_CP029353.1, on the reverse strand, counting down.
TGGTCTGCGCCGCCGCCACGCCCATCTCGCCGGTGCGGACACCGGTCTGCGCCATTGCGCCGGCCACTGCCGCCATCCGCTCCACAGGATGGCCGTTGCCGGAGTTCCGTCGTGCCATGCCGCTTGCCTCGCTCGCTGAAGGATCCCGGACGTCAACGCTGCAGTGCAGCAAAACGTTCCGGGACCAGCTTTACGCCTCGGCGAGCGCGCGGTCGAGATCTTCGATGATGTCCTGCGGATCTTCCAGCCCGACCGACAGGCGCAGCAGGCCGGGCTCGATGCGGGCGGTCGCCTTCTCCTCGTCGCTCAGCTTGGAATGGGTGGTGGTCGCCGGGTGGGTGATCAGGCTCTTGGAGTCGCCGAGGTTGTTGGAGATCATCACCATCCGCAGGCCGTTCAGCGTGGCGAAGGCCTCCTGCTTGCCGCCCTTCAGGAAGACCGACAGCATGGTGCCGCCGCCGGTCATCTGCCGGCGCGCCAGATCGTGCTGCGGGTGGCTGGCCAGGGTGGGGTACAGCACCTGCGCCACCTTGGGATGGCCCTCCAGGAACTGGGCGACCTGCAGGGCGGAGGCCGACTGGGCCTGGACGCGCAGCTCCAGCGTCTCCATCGACTTCAGCAGCAGCCAGGCGTTGAAGGGCGCGATGGTCGGGCCGGTGTGGCGCAGGAAGGGGTGGATGACCTCCGACCCGTACTTCCCGTCCTTCGCCAGGATGACGCCGCCCAGGCAGCGGCCCTGCCCGTCGATGTGCTTGGTGGCGGAATAGATCACCACGTCGGCGCCGAACTCCATCGGCCGCTGCAGCACCGGGGTGGCGAAGGCGTTGTCGGCGACGACCACGGCGCCCGCCTTGTGGGCGAGGTCGCAGACCGCCTGCAGGTCGACCACCTCCAGCCCGGGGTTGGACGGCGTCTCCAGGAAGACCACCTTGGCGGGCTTCGACAGCGCCTCCTCCCAGGCGGCGAGGTCGGTGCCGTCGACGAAGACGGCCTCGACCCCGAAGCGGGGACAGAGCTCCTTGACGATCCAGTAGCAGGAGATGAACAGCGACCTCGGCGCCACGACCCGGTCGCCGGCCCGCAGCGCGCTCATCACCGCGCCGTGGACGGCGGCCATGCCGCTGGCCGTGGCGTAGGCCCACGCGGCCCCCTCATACTCGGCCAGCCGGTCCTCGAACATGGCGGTGGTCGGGTTGCGGAAGCGCGAATAGACGTGGCGGGTGCCGTCGTTTGCGAAGGCGAACTCCGCCTCCTCCGCCGAGCCGTAGACATAGCCCGAGGTCTGGTACAGCGCTTCGCAGGTCTCGTCGAAGGACGAGCGGCGGATGCCGCCATGGACCAGCTTGGAGCGGGGGCGCAGCCCCGCGACGGTCGGGTTGCGATGATCGGTGCGTGCCATGCCGCGATGGTCCCCATCAAGACGCCGGTGGGGCGGAGCCGGCCATAAACAAATAACGCCCCGACCGTTCGGGTCGAGGCGCGGGACGCGGCTCGGACCTTTTTAGCGGGTTGTTTTACGTGGCCCGCAAGCCGGTCGACCAAATCACCACGTGATCGTGCTTTTACGACCGGGCGGATCCGGCGTCAAGCGCTCGATGCGGGTGGATTGATCCCGCGAAGCCGCGGCAGGGACCGTGGTTCCGGACGGTTCTACAGCGCGTCCTGACGGACCGCTTCGGCGGGCTCCCGCTTCAGCATGGTCCTGAGGTCGGCGAGGTCGGTCGCTCCCAGGATCTGGGCGAGCAGCCCGTAGACCGCCATGCCGCCGCTGACCAGCAGGGCCAGCGCGCCGAAGCGTACCGCGGTGGAGGGAGCGCCGAGCCACGGGGCCAGCAGGGCGGAGCCGGCGCCCAGCGCCGCCCCCATGCCGACCGCCGCGGCGACGATGCGCGGGGCGCGGCGGCCCAGCCGCCCGTCGAAGGACCAGTGGCCCCGCGTCTTCATGGCGCCGACCAGCAGGGCAACGTCCAGCCAGGCGGTCAGCCCGGTCGCCAGCGCGATGCCGACATGGCCCATCACCGGCAGCAGCGCCACGGCGAGCAGCGCGGTCACCACCGTCACCACCACCGCCACCCGCACCGGGGTCACCGTGTCGTGGCGGGCGAAGAAGGCGGCGTTCAGCGACTTCACGATCACGTAGGCCGGAATGCCGACGGCGTAGCCGGCCAGCGCCCAGGCGGTCGCCCGCGCCTCCTCCGGACCGAAGGCGCCGCGCTCGAACAGGACCGAGACGATCGGCAGCCCCGCCACCCCCAGCGCGGTCGCCGCCGGCAGGCCGAGCAGCAGGCTGAACTCCAGCGCCCGGCTGAGGTAGTGGCGGACCATCGGCTCGTCCCCCGCCGCGGCGTGGCGGGCCAGGACCGGCAGCAGGGCGGTGCCGATGGCGATGCCGATGACGCCCAGCGGCATCTGGTTCAGCCGGTCCGCGTAATAGAGGTAGGAAACCGCCCCCGAGGGCAGCAGCGAGGCCAGCACGATGCCGAGGAACAGGTTGATCTGCATGACGCCGGCTCCGATGGCGCCCGGCCCGACCAGGCGGAACAGGCGCCGCATCCCCGGCGTCATCCGCGGCCGGGCCAGCCGCAGCACCACCCCGGCGCCGCGGCAGGCCCAGGCCATCCAGACGAGCTGCACCACCCCCGACAGCGTCACCGCCGCCGCCATGGCCTTGCCCGGCTCCAGACCCAGCCGCGGCGCGCCCAGCAGCGCGGCGACCAGCGTCAGGTTGAAGGCGATCGGCGCGGCGGCGAAGGGGCCGAAGCGGTCGAGCGCGTTCAGCACTCCGCCGAGCAGCGCCACCAGCGAGACCAGCATCAGGTAAGGAAAGGTCAGCCGCGCCATGTCGACGGCCAGCCCGAACTTCTCCGGCTCGTCGACGAAGCCGGGGGCGAGGCCGTGCATCAGCCAGGGCATCGCCGCCACCGCCGCCAGCGTGAAGGGGATCAGGGCGGCGAGCAGGATGGCCAGCGCCTCCTCGGCGAAGGCCACCGCCGCCGCCCGGCCGCGCGTCTGCAGCTCGGCGGAGAAGAGCGGGACGAAGGCGACGCCGAAGGCCCCCTCGGCGAACAGGCGGCGGAATAGGTTCGGCAGCTTCAGCGCCACGAAGAAGGCGTCGGCCACCGGGCCGGCCCCCAGGACGGCGGCGGTCAGGATGTCGCGGGCGAAGCCGGCCAGCCGGCTCAGCAGGGTCAGGCCGCCGACGGTGGCGATGGCGCGTGCGAAGCTCATGCCGCCCGGATATAGACCCGCGGGGCGGCCCGCGCCTAGCCCTCCTTCGGAAGGAGGGGGTTGCGACGGTGGTGCGACCCTTCGGACGCTCTACTCATCCGGCGATACCGTTGCGCCGATACCCTCATTGCTGCATCCTGCGTCCGGCCTATGACCACGGATCGTCGCAGAGGGCGATGGCCGGTCTCGTTTCTTGGGGGCATATGTGCGCAGCGGTGTGACCCAGTCGCGGGTGGTCGAGGCGAGGCTCGTGCTTCCCGCGTTCGCCGTCGCCCTTGCCATCGTCGCGCTGTGGTGGATCCTGATGGACCGGCTCGGCCGCGAGGAGCGGCTGCTGGACCTGGCCGCGCACCAGAAGACGGCCGTGCTCGCCCGGCTGGTCGAGGAGCATGCCGTCGCCACCTTCCGCCGGGTGGACGACCTCCTGCTCGATCTCGTGGCGCATGCGGAACGCAACCGCGCCATGCAGCTTCCCTCCCGCCGGGCGTTCGAGGAGGGGCTGGTGGTGGCCGTGCGCGTCTACGACCCTGCCGGCATGCTGACCATGGCGTCCGGCCGGTCGGCCTTCCGCGCGCCGGTCGAGGACCGCGAGGAGTTCCGAGCCCATCAGGAGGCGGTGCGGCGGTCGCTGGTCATCGGGCTGCCCTATGTGGCGCCGGACACTCGCGACGTGCTGATCCCGGTGTCCCGCCGGCTGGAGGGGCCGCAGGGCGAATTCGCCGGCGTCGCCGTGGCGGACATCCCGGTCGACGCCTTCAGCCGCTTCTACAATGTGCTCGGCCTGCAGCCCGGCGCCTCGGTGGCGCTGGTGCGCACCGACGGGGCGGTGCTGGCCCGCCATGCGCTGAACAGCGAGGTTGCCGGCCGCAATCTGGCGGCGCCGGAGGTCTGGCAGGCCGAAACCGCCAGGCCGAGCGGCCATCTGCGGGCGGTCAGCCCGGTGGACGGGGTGGAGCGCATCCTGGCCTACCGCACCGCCCTCGGCTATCCATTGGTGGCCGTGGTGGGCGAGGCGGTGGAGGAGGTGTTCGGCCCGTGGCGGCAGAACGCCCGCCTCTACGTCGCGCTGGCGATCGCCACCACCGCGGTGATCCTGCTGTTCACCGTCGGCTTCGTCGTCGAGCTCGGCTGGCGCCGCCGCACCGACCGGGCGCTTCGCGTGCGCAACCGCGCCATGGCCTGGAGCGGCGACGGCATCCTGATCGCCGACGCCACCAGGACCGGCATGCCCATCGTCTACGCCAACCCCGCCTTCGAGCGGCTGATGGGCCTGCCCTCCGAGATCCTGTCCGGCCAGGGTGCGCTGAACGCGCTGGAACTGGCGGTGTCCGACCCCGCGGCACTGGAGCCGCTGCGCGCCGCCGTTGCGGTGGGGCGGGACGAGCGGGTGGAGTTCCATTCCCCCGGCACCGTCGATACGCATCTCGAGCTGCGCGCCTCGCCGGTGCGGGACGAGGCGGGGCGTCTCGTCAACCTGATCGCCATCGTCCGCGACATCTCCGAGCACAAGCGCATCCAGGCCGAGCTGGCCGAGGCGCGGCGCGAGGCCGACCGCGCCAACGTGGCGAAGTCCAAGTTCCTCGCCGCCGCCAGCCACGACTTGCGTCAACCGGTGCAGTCGCTGATGCTGCTGATGGAGGTGTTGTCGGCCCGCGCCACCGACGCCATGACCCGCAACGTGCTGGGAACCATGGACCGGGCGCTGGGCGCCCTGAAGATGCTGCTGGACGGGCTGCTCGACGTCTCGCGGCTGGAGGCCGGGGTGATCACGCCGGAACCGGCGGACTTCCCGGTCAACGACCTGCTGGACCGCATCGGCGCCAACAGCCGGCCGGTAGCCGTCCAGAAGAAGCTGATCCTGCACATCATGCCCTGTTCGGCCCATGTCCACAGCGACCCCATGCTGCTGGGCCGCATCCTGCAGAACCTGGTGGAGAACGCGCTGCGCTACACCGACACCGGCCGGGTGCTGGTCGGCTGCCGGCGGCGCGGCGACCGGCTGCGGATCGAGGTGTGGGACACCGGCATCGGCATCCCGGCCGACAAGCAGGAGGACATCTTCCAGGAGTTCGTCCAGGTCGGCAACGCCGGGCGCAACCGCGACCAGGGCCTCGGCCTCGGGCTGGCGGTGGTGCGGCGCCTCGCCCAGATGATGGGGCACCGGGTCACGCTGCGCTCGGAGCCCGGCCGCGGCTCGGTCTTCATGGTGGAGGTGCCGCTGGCGGCGGCGCCGGCCGCCGCAGCCGTGCCCGCCGCCGGCCCGGCGGAGCGGCGGGCGACCGCCACCATCCTGGTGGTGGAGGATGACGAGATCGTGCGCGAGGGGCTCTGCGCCATGCTGGAGGAGTGGGGCTACCGCGTCCTGCTGGCCGAATCCTGCGCCGAGGCGCTGGACCAGGCGAGCCGCGGCGCCGGCCCCGACGCCATCCTGGCCGACTACCGCCTGCGCGGCGGCCGGACCGGGACCGAGGCGATCCGCGACGTGCGCAACCTGCTCGGCCGTCCGGTGCCCGGCATCCTGGTGACCGGCGACACGGCCCCCGCCCGTGTTCAGGAGGCGGAGGCCGGCGATTTCCGCGTCATGCACAAGCCGGTCGCGGCACAGGAGCTGCGCGCCGCCCTGGCGGAGGTGGTGCCGGCCGTCCCCGTTCCCCCGCTCGTCGCGCGCGACCCCAAGCGGGTGGCGTAGAGCGTCAGCCCTCCGCCGTTTCCGGGCGGCGGCGGGTGCGCTTGACGGCGGCGGGGGGCGGAACGTCGCCGGCCGGGTCGGCCAGCGCGTGCAGCAGCCGCTCCTTGATCTTCGCCAGCTTGGCCTCGTGCGTCACCTTCAGGCCGAAGACGTCCTTCACGTAGAAGACGTCGATCGCCTTTTCCCCGAAGGTCGAGATCTTCGCCGAGGAGATCTGCAGCGTCAGGTTCGACAGCGCCCGCGTCAGGTCGTACAGCAGCCCCGGCCGGTCGCGCCCGTTCACCTCGATCACCGTGTGGGTGGTGGAGGCGTTGTTGTCGATCAGCACGCGCGGCGGCACGTGGAAGACGCGGGTGCGGCTGGAGGCGGTGGTCCGCCGGGTGGCCAGCTCCTGCAGCGGCTTCAGGTGGCCGGACAGCACCCGCTCGATCATCACCGACAGCTTGGCGAGCTTGTCGCCGCTCTCGAAGGCGCCGCCGCCCGCCGCGTCCTGCACCGAGAAGACGTCGAGCGCCATGCCGTTGGTCATCGTGAAGATGCGGGCGTCCACGATGTCGGCCCCGCAGGCCGCCAGCGCCCCGGCAAGGCGGGAGAACAGGCCGTGGTGGTCGGTGGCGTAGATGGTGACCTCGGTCACCGCCCGGCCGCGGTCGATGCGGGTGTCGACCGTCAGCGGCCGCTGCTCCCGCTCGGCGTCGCGGACGAGACGGGCGTGGTGGGCCAGCGTCTCGGCGTCGAAGGCCAGCCAGTAGGCCGGATAGCCCAGCGTCAGGTGCGCGTCGAAGGCCGCGTCGTCGAAGTCGGTCAGCTCGGCGCGCAGGGCCGCCTGGGCCGCCTGGATGCGGCGCACCCGTCCTTCGCCCGACATGCCGCCGGACATCAGCTCCTCCGACCGGTTGTAGAGCTCGCGCAGCAGCGTGGCCTTCCAGTTGTTCCAGCGCTGCGGCCCCACCGCCCGGATGTCGGCGACGGTCAGCACCAGCAGCAGCCGCAGCCGCTCCGGCGACTGGACGAGCGAGACGAAGTCGCGCACCGTCTTCTCGTCCTCCAGGTCGCGCTTGAAGGCGGTGAAGGACATGGCGAGGTGCCAGCGCACCAGCCAGGCCACCGTCTCCGTCTCCTCCGCGGTCAGCCCCAGCCGCGGGCACAGCTTCTCCGCCACCCGGGCGCCGAGCACGGAATGGTCGCCGCCGCGCCCCTTGGCGATGTCGTGCAGCAGCAGCGCGACATAGAGCGCGCGCCGCGACACCACCTTGTGGATCACGTCGGAACACAGCGGCAGCTCGTCCTTCAGCTCGCCCGCCTCGATCTTGTGCAGGATGCCGAGCGCGAACAGCGTGTGCTCGTCCACCGTGAAGACGTGGTACATGTCGTACTGCATCTGCGCCACCACCCGGCCGAAGTCGGGGATGAAGCGGGCAAGCACGCCGGCCTCGTTCATGCGGCGCAGCGTGATCTCCGGGTCCTTGCGCCCGGTCAGCATGTCGAGGAACAGCCGGTTGGCCTCCGGATCGGCGCGCAGCTTCGGCCCGATCGCCGACAGCGACCGGGTGATGGCGCGCAGGGCCGCCGGGTGGATGTCGATGTCGTGCTGCTGGGCGGTGTGGAACAGCCGGATCATGTCGATCGGGTTGTCCTTGAACTGCCGCTCGTCCCGCGCGTTCAGCCGCTCGCCGTCGACGATGAAGCCGTCGACGTCCTTGCGGCGGGCAAGGGCGGCCAGGCGCAGGATGTTGAACTTGGGCGGGCGCTTCGACTCCGCCTCCAGCGCGGCGCAGAAGATGCGCGTCAGGTCGCCGACGTCCTTGGCGACCAGGAAGTAGTGCTTCATGAAGCGCTCGACGCCCTTGGTGCCGGCATGCTCCGTGTAGCCCATGCGCGCGCCGATCTCCGACTGCACGTCGAAGGTCAGGCGGTCCTCCAGGCGGCCGGTCAGGTAATGCAGGTGGCAGCGCGCGGTCCACAGGAAGTTCTGCGCCTTGGCGAAGCGCTGTGCCTCCTCCGGGGTCAGCACCTTCTTGCCGACCAGCTCGTCCACCCCCTCGACGCGGTAGAGGTACTTGGCGATCCAGAACAGGGTCTGCAGATCGCGCAGGCCCCCCTTGCCGTCCTTCAGGTTGGGTTCCAGCACATAGCGGCTGTCGCCCATCTTCAGGTGCCGGTTGTCGCGCTCGGCCAGCTTGGCCTCGACGAACTCCGGCCCGGAGCCGGCCACCACCTCCTTGTCGAAGCGGCGGCGCAGCTCGCCGAACAGCTTGCCCGGTCCCCAGAGATAACGCGATTCCAGCACCGCCGTGCGGATCGTGACGTCGGCCTTGGACTGGCGGATGCACTCGTCCACGCTGCGCACCGCATGGCCGACCTTCAGCCCGAGGTCCCACAGGATGTAGAGCATGTACTCCACCACCTGCTCCACCCGCGGCGTGCGCTTGTAGGGCAGCAGGAACAGCAGGTCGATGTCGGAGCAGGGCGCCAGTTCGCCGCGGCCGTAGCCGCCGGTGGCGACGATGTCGAAGATCTCGCCGGCGGTCGGGTTGGCGGAGGGGAAGATGTGCTGAACCGTGAAGTCGGCCAGCGTCCCGACCAGCCGGTCGGCGAGGTAGCAGGTCTCCCGCACGCAGCTCTCGCCGGAGCCCTCGGCATCGAAGCGGGCGCGGATCTCCGCCCGTCCGGCGGCCAGCGTGCCGCGCAGGGCGGCGATCAGCGCCGGCCGCAGCCCCTCGCCGGTGCCATGCGTCGCCAGAAGCTCTTCCAGGTCTCCGGACAGCTTGCGGCGGGAGATGATGGCGCGCTTGTTCCGGATGGCGGGAGCGGGCGCCGGGGCGGCGGCACGGGCGGAGAGCATCGGCAAGGTGTCAACCTTCGGCGTTCGGCGTCCCGGCGGGGGGCGCCTTCGGTCAGACATCGAGGGACGGACCCATGATGGTGGCAGGACTATACCGGCAAAACCACCCGCCCGCACGCACAGTCCAGCCATGCGATTCGTCCGGTCCTGTGCTCTGCCCGGCCCCCGACGTGAGTCCCCGACATGCGTCCCCGACGGTACGCCCTGTGACGGCCGTCACTGCGCTTGGCCGCCGCCGGCGCCAGTCTGGGTCCTGCAGCGGTGGGGGAGGGCGAGGATGGGCGGCGACGCGGATCTGGCACGGCGGGAACTGGCCGCCCTCGGCGACGCGCTGTTCCAGGCGGAGCGGCGGGTGGGACATCACAGCCCGTCCGGACTGATGGCCCGGCTGGAACGGGTGGCGGCGCTGCATCCTTACGCGCTGCACGACGCCCTGCTGGCCCAGGCCGGCGAGTTGGTCGCCAGCCCCGCGGTGGGGCGGGCCTGCAAGATCGCGGTGATCCGCATGGGCTGGGCCGCCATCGTCCAGGCGGCCTTCAGGACCCATGGCCTGCGGCCTGTCGCCCGACGGCGGGACGGCAGCCGCGCCCGAGCCGCCTGACCCGCCCGTCGCTTCGCACCGCATAGCCTCGGACCAGGAAAAAACGTCCCGGCAGATCCTGCCGCCCGGCGGGGTTCCGCCGCCGCATCCACACGTGTCGCAGGGCCGGACCCTTGTGCCGCAAGGTCCGCGGTCCTGGCCCGAAATCTGCACAGCCTGTCGTTGCACCGGCGGCATCGCCCGCCGGATGCGGCAGATCCGTCGCCGATGGTGAGGCAGCGATGCAGATTTCCAGCTATGGCTCCAACCCCTACGCCCAGACCCGCCCTGCGGAGCGGACGGCCGGGCAGGGAACGGCTGGGCAGACAGCCGGCGAGAGTTCCGCCGCGGCCAAGCCCGGCGCCAGCGAGGCGTTCCTGGCCGAGATCCGCAAGACGCCGGCCCAGCGCATCCGCGAGGCGTGGCTCGCCAGCCACCGCCTGTCGGAGGAGGATCTCAAGACCATGGATCCGGCCAAGCGGGAGGCGATCGAGAAGGAGATCGCCGAGGATCTCAAGCGCAAGCTGACCGGCAAGGAGACCCGGCGCGGCTCGATGGTCGACATGAGCGCCTGAGCCGCGTCCCGGTCCCTCGACTCCGTTGCTTGACCCGCCGCCGGACCCGTTGCCGCTATCCCTCGCGGGTCGACAGGTGGACGTTGCGTCCGCCTTCGCGCTCCAGCACCTCCGTCGCCCGCGCCTCGGCCGCCTCGTCGGCGACGGTCACCCACAGGATGACGCCGCCGGCCTCCAGCGCGCGGGTGAACTCGTCGGTCTTCGGATGGCTGGTCAGCTCGTCGAGGTAGTCCTTGATGGCGACGCCGCCGAGACCGGCCGCGACCAGGGCGGCCAGCGCCGCCTCGATCGGACCGCCGACGATGGCGATCAGCCCGGCGGTGGTCAGCGGGAAGGCGTATTTCAGCTCTCCCACCAGGCCGGTCAGCGCCTCGTCCCGCGGCTTGGCCGGCTTGGAGTCGGCGACCTCCAGCGAGCTGTGGCTGGCCAGCACCGACAGGTCGGACCGGTCGAACCCGGCCTGCAGCAGGGCCGCCACCGCGCGGTCGAAGCCGGCGCGGGTATCGAACAGGGCGACGATCTCGCGTATCTCCCGGGTGGCGCCCGTCTCTACCGCTTGCGTCATGGCATGATCCTCCCCTCGCGAAACGGCTCTCGTCCCACCATATGAGCCCGGCCTGTCCTGTGGACATGGCCACTATATGTCCTGTGGACATGGCCATTATATGGGGGCTAACAGTCTAGGCCCCGCATCCTCCCCCGGCAACGGAACGTGGTGCTGCGCGGCGCTTTGTCCCGCCCCGCCGCCCCGTGCTAGGGTGCCGGCGTCCCGTCCTCAAGAACCCGGTCTGTCCGCCCGTGTCCGATACCCTCGCCTCCACGCCCGAGACCGCCATCCCGGACGGCGCCACCCCGATGATGGCGCAGTATCTGGAGATCAAGCAGGCCCACCCGGACTGCCTGCTGTTCTACCGGATGGGCGACTTCTACGAGATGTTCTTCGAGGACGCGGTGAACGCCGCCCGCGCGCTGGACATTGCCCTGACCAAGCGCGGCCAGCATCTGGGGGAGGACATCCCCATGTGCGGCGTGCCGGTCCACAGCCACGAGTCGTATCTGCAGCGCCTGATCCGCCAGGGCTTCCGCGTCGCCATCTGCGAACAGATGGAGGATCCGGCGGAGGCGAAGAAGCGCGGCAGCAAGTCCGTGGTGAAGCGTGGCGTGATCCGCATCGTCACTCCCGGCACCCTGACCGAGGACAGCCTGCTCGACGCCCGCTCCTCCAACTGGCTGGCCGCGGTGGCGGAGGTCGCGGGCGGGCTGGGGCTCGCCTGGCTGGAGCTGTCGACCGGCGAACTGGTGGTGCAGCCGGTGGAGCGTCCCGGCCTTGCCGCCGCCCTCGGCCGGCTCGACCCGCAGGAGGTGCTGGTCCCCGAGAAGTTGACGCAAGTCGAGGAGCTGTTCGAGCTGTGGGCGGAGTGGAAGTCCCGCCTGACCGTCCAGCCCAACCCGCGCTTCGACAGCGAGAACGGCCGGCAGCGCCTGCTGTCGCTCTACGGCGTCGGCACGCTCGACGCCTACGGCCAGTTCGGCCGGGCCGAGGTCGCGGCGGCCGGCGCGCTGGTCGCCTATGTCGAGTTGACGCAAAAGGGCCGCGTCCCCCGCCTGTCGCCGCCGCGCCGCGTCGGCCCCGGCGCGGTGATGGAGATCGACGCCGCCACCCGCCGCAACCTGGAGCTGACCCGCACCCTGACGGGCGAGCGCAGGGGCAGCCTGCTCGCCACCATCGACCGCACGGTGACCGGCGCCGGCGCCCGGCTGCTGGCCGCCCATCTCTCGGCCCCGCTGACCGACCCCGCCGCCATCGCCCGCCGGCTCGACATGGTCGAGTTCATGCTGGCCGAGGAGCGGCTGCGCGCCGACCTGCGCGAGACGCTGCGCCGCTGCCCGGAGCTGGAGCGCGCGCTGTCCCGCCTGGCACTGGGGCGCGGCGGCCCGCGCGACCTCGCCGCCATCCGGGACGGGTTGACGCAAGCGGCGACGGTCCGCGCCCTGCTGGCCGATGGCCGCATCGGCCCGCTGCCGGACGGGCTCGGCAAGCTGGACCGCCGGCTGGGCGACCATACGGAGCTGGTCGGCCGCTTGACGCAAGCGCTGGCGCCGGAGCTGCCCCTGCTGGCGCGCGACGGCGGCTTCATCGCCCAGGGCTATTCCTATGCGCTGGACGAGCTGGTGACCCTGCGCGACGAGAGCCGCCGCCTGATCGCCGGCCTGCAGGCCAAATATGCCGGGCTGGCCGGGGTGCCTTCGCTGAAGGTCAAGCACAACAACGTGCTGGGATACCATATCGAGGTTTCCGCGACCCATGCCGACAAGCTGATGAGCGGGCAGGGGCGCGAGGTCTTCATGCACCGCCAGACCATGGCGAACGCCGTCCGTTTCGGCACGGTGGAGCTGTCGGACCTGGAGCGCCGCATCTCCGAGGCGGCCGACAGGGCGCTGGCGGTGGAGATGGAGCTGTTCAACGAGCTGGTGGCGCTGGTCTGCGACCAGTCCGACACCATCGCCCAGGCGGCCCACGCGCTGGCGGCGCTCGACGTCGCGACCTCGCTGGCCGAACTGGCGGTGGAGCGCCGCTATACCCGGCCGCAGGTGGACGACACCGTCGCCTTCAGCATCCGCGGCGGCCGTCATCCGGTGGTGGAGGCGGTGCTGGACGCCGCCAACGCCGGCCCCTTCGTTGCCAACGACTGCGACCTCGCCCCCGACAACCGGCTGTGGCTGCTGACCGGCCCCAACATGGCCGGCAAGTCGACCTTCCTGCGGCAGAACGCGCTGATCGCGGTGCTGGCCCAGATGGGCAGCTTCGTTCCGGCCGACCATGCCCATATCGGGGCGGTCGACCGGCTCTACAGCCGGGTCGGCGCCGCCGACGACCTCGCCCGCGGCCGGTCGACCTTCATGGTGGAGATGGTGGAGACGGCGGCCATCCTGAACCAGTCCGGCCCGCGCGCCCTGGTGATCCTCGACGAGATCGGCCGCGGCACGGCGACCTTCGACGGCCTGTCGATCGCCTGGGCTTGCGTGGAGAACCTGCACGACGTCAACCGCTGCCGGGCTCTGTTCGCCACCCACTATCACGAGCTGACCATGCTGGCGGCCAAGCTGCCGGCGCTGTCCTGCCACACCATGCGGATCAAGGAGTGGCAGGGCGACGTGGTCTTCCTGCACGAGGTGACGGCGGGGGCTGCCGACCGCAGCTACGGCATCCACGTCGCCAAGCTGGCCGGCCTGCCGCCTGCGGTGGTGGCGCGTGCCGAGGCGGTGTTGAAGCTGCTGGAGTCGGGCGACCAGAACGCCGCCATCCACCGACTGGCCGAGGATCTGCCGCTGTTCAGCGCGGCGTTGAAGCGCCAGCCCCGCCGGCCGCCGCGCCCGAGGCCGACCCCCCGCCGGCCCCTCGCCGGTCGAGGAGGCCCTGAAGTCCATCGACCCCGACAGCCTGACCCCCCGCCAGGCGCTGGAGGAACTGTACCGCCTGCGCGGACTGGTGCGGTAACGCAACGGCGCCCCGGCGGCTGCGGAGACGGCGGCCGGGGCATGCTGCGGGTAAGGATTCCCCGGAAGCTCTGTTACTTTCAGGAGCCCCAGTTTGTGTGTTTTTTACTAGTCTATTCTGTCGAATTTTGGCTTAGCTGTAATAATTCTAGGGGCCATGGCTTTGATGTGGAGCCAGTCTGGAGCGTTAACGCGAACAAGTTGGTTTTTAACAGAAACGAGTTTTTGTTGCGCTGCTTCATCTAAAGCATCTTCGATTTCAAGAACTGTTGCATCTGGGTATCTTTCAAGTTGAATCTGCACTTTCTGCGCTTTTGCACTGGGTTTTGTATAATATGGTGGTTGTGATTGTTTACCGAGTGTGCAAAGGGCTCTGCCTACTGCCATATATGCGTCATTAAAAAGTCCCATGAAACCGTTAGGATCTGCGAGACTAACAACCCAAAGCTTATGATTATTACTATATCTAACACCACTTTGATTATTGATAGGAGATTCGGGAACAATCCCTATCCTGAGACCCCGTCCACCTTCTAGCTGGGCAAAATTGGATTTGACGGTCGCGGCCAAGTACCTAGGGTTTCCTTCACCAGAAAGGAACAAATCAGTCTTCCATATAGCTTTGATGCGCTCAGGTAGATGAGGCTCCGCTGCTTTTCCTGCAGCGGCAGTAGCTACCCAAGGCCCAAACTTGAATGGCCGACCGCTGCCTTCTGGTAGTAAATATGCATCTGTCCCTGCTTCATCAACAATAGCCTCTGTAAATCCCAAATATCTTGCTCTTTCTTGACCAAACATCAACGAGTTTGGCTCAACATCTTTCAGAAACTGAGATGCACGATGCATAGCCGCAGATAGAGGCTCCATCACCCTCGGTTCTTTCCCGAGGACAGCCTCGTGAACAGCCCATTCAAAGCCATCGCCGCGCATTCCGAGATCACGGTCAAGACGGCAGACTTTGGCCAACTGCCTCATCCTTACGTCTACCAGCGGCGTGTTCAGGTCTGTTAGATCCTCATTACTTAAGGCATCCAAATGAGCGCGGAGTACAGAACGAGCAACTGCGTACAGAGCTCGACCGTACTCTTCAATCGGTGCATCCTGTTCTACAAATGTTACTTTTGGGCGCGTCCCATTGATATTCGTGATCACATCTAACACCGCTATCTATGCAAATATGAACATTGTGCCATCAAAAAGGGAAAAGTCAATTCATGACGTTAGAAAAATTGTATGAAATACTAGAATATAACTAAGATGTGCCTATTTCGGAGAACAGTGCTCCTTGAACATCGACACTGAGTAACATCTGCATCTTAGGGTTAGCTTCTGAGGCCGTGATGCGCACAGGTATGGCATGTGAGGAGGCTATCGCCCGAAACTCGTCGGAAACAAAAAAGCCCCGCTCGACCGGGCGGGGCACCTGCGATCCGGAGACCGGAACTTGGAGCGGGTGAAGGGAATCGAACCCTCGTCGTAAGCTTGGGAAGCGGATTTTGGCCCTTCTCAAGCCTTGCAGAATCCGAGAACCTATTGTTTATAAAAGGGAATTTGTTACCGTCTGTTACCATTTCCTACTTCTTCTTACCGACCGCCGTGTCACAAATTGTCACGCCCCCCGCCGCGATACTCCGCGCCGGATCACCTCGGTTTTGTGAAGTCGGAGGCGCTCTAGATCCCATGGCCCTGCTGAGCTGAAGGTGGCTCGTCTCACGTCATGTCGCGAACGAGGGTTGCGCCGGGTGGGCCGGCGCCTTGCCTCAGACACAGGAGGCGAGCCATGGAGCAGAATAGCGGGGTGGTTGTCGCCATGGACACGCACAAAGAGACGATCGCCGTCGCGGTGGCCGAGCCCGGGCGCTCGGGCGAGGTGCGCTTTCTGGGCGAGAGCCCCAACCGGGCCGACGCCGTGCGCCGGCTCATCGAGAAGCTGGCCAGCAAATACGGTCGGATGAGCCGGCTCTATTAGAAGACCTCGGTGATCGTCACCACCAACCTGGCCTTTGCCGAATGGCCGAGCGTCTTCGGGGACGCCAAGATGTCGACGGCGTTGCTGAATCTCCGCGCCCACCATCCAATTTTGCAACAGAACCTCGCGCGCCCCGGAACTGAGACCGGATACAGACCGTTTTGACATGGTTCATCAATGACGCTCCAGCCGGCCATGGTGATGAGACGCGTCCAACCTAAAAGGCAGCTGTCCATGCATGATCGGATTCTCCCTAGCAGGGAGGCTGAACAGCGCCGACGGGTGGCGCCGCTCAGGATCAGCCTCGGGGCAGCCGTGACCGCCCTGGCGCTGTCGACCTTGGCTCCGGCACGTGGCGAGACCCCCGAAAGCCCGCCCGACACCATGGCCGAGCGTGTTCGGGCCTGCGCGCCCTGCCATGGCGCCGTCGGCGAGGGAACAAAGGATCCGTACTTTCCCCGGCTTGCCGGAAAACCCGCCGGATACCTCCACAACCAGCTGTTGGCGTTTCGAAATGGGCGCCGCCATTACCCGCCCATGAACTATCTCCTGGAATTCCTTCCCGAGGCCTACCTCAAGGAGATGGCCGACCACTTCGCCGGCTTGAACCCGCCACTGCCGCCACCCTCTCCCCCGACCGTCGGCGACGACATTCTCGCCCATGGCCGGACCCTGGTGACGCAGGGGGACGCAAGCCGCAACATTCCCGCGTGCACGAGCTGCCACGGTTCGACCCTCACCGGGATGGAGCCGGGAATCCCGGGCCTGCTCGGCCTGCGCCCAAGCTACATCAGCGCCCAGCTCGGCGGCTGGCGCTATGGGACCCGCACGGCCCTGGCGCCGGACTGCATGCAGGCGGTCGCCGCACGCCTGACCGAAGGTGACGTGACGGCGATCGCGGCGTGGCTGTCGTCGCGGCCGGCCCCGGCCGAGCGGCGGCCCCCGCCACGGGGGTCCTACGCGTTGCCGTTCGCCTGCGGCAGCCAAGCCCACTGAGAGGAGGTGTATGGTGCCCAGGCCTCTTCATAAGACGATCCCGGCGCTGGTCGCAGCCCTCGTGACGGCGGGCGGAGCACTGGCGCAACCCGCTCCTGCGGGCAAGCCGGGCGCCGTGATGCTCGCCACGGGCGAGTACCTCGCCCGGGCGGGTGATTGCATTGCCTGCCACACGGCCCCCGAAGGCAGGCCTTTCGCCGGCGGCCGGCCGATGCCGACCCCCTTCGGCACACTGTTCACGTCGAACATCACGCCGGACCCGGACACCGGTATCGGCACGTGGACCGCCGACCAGTTCTATGGAATGATGCACACTGGCCGCTCGCCGGACGGCGGCCTGCTGTACCCCGCCATGCCGTTCGCCTCCTACACCAAGGTGACCCGGGAGGACAGCGACGCGATCTATGCGTACCTGATGTCGGTCCCTCCGGTGAAGCAGCCGAACCGGCCGCACGACCTGAAATTCCCATACAACAACCGCCAACTCATCCTCGGCTGGAGGACGCTGTTCTTCCGCGAGGGCGAGTTCAAGCCCGACCCGAGCCAGTCGGCGGAATGGAACCGTGGCGCCTACCTCGTCGAGGGGCTTGGCCACTGCGGCATGTGCCACACCGCCATCAACGCGCTGGGCGGAAGCTCGGAGTCACAGGCCTTCCAGGGTGGCCTCATCCCCATGCAGAACTGGTACGCGCCGTCGCTGACCTCGAACCGGGAGGCCGGGCTCGGGGACTGGAGCATCGAGGACATCTCCGACCTGCTGCGGACCGGCGTCTCGAAGCGTGGCGTGGTCTATGGCCCCATGGCCGAGGTCACCTACAACAGCCTGCAATACCTCACCCCCGAGGACACCCGGGCGATGGCGGTCTACCTGAAGAGCCTCGGCCAGGAGGTCGCCCCACCGGCAACCTCCAGCGTCCCTTCGACCGAGAGCAGCCTTCTGCTGGCGCTGGGCAAAACGGTCTACGATGGACAATGCGCCAGCTGCCATGGCACGCAGGGACAAGGAAAGCCGCCGCATTATCCGCCGCTCGCCGGCAACCAGTCGATCCAGATGTCCTCGGCCGTGAACGCCATCCGCATGGTGCTGAACGGGGGCTATCCCCCGGCACGGCCGGCAACCCGCGGCCGTACGGCATGCCGCCGTTCGCCCAATCCCTTTCGGACAATGAGGTCGCCGCGGTGGTCACCTACATCCGCACCTCTTGGGGCAACCGCGGCGCGGCCGTCAGCGCCCAAGACGCCAACCAGCTTCGCTCCGCCTCCCTGGACTGATGCCATGCTGAACTCTCCTCCCCTGCGCGAACGCGATGAAGCCGCCGAGACCGACGAGGTCGGTGGCATTGTGCGCGCCGGCCCCAGGGGCGCCGTGACTTTGGCCGCCATCGCGACGGCCATCGTCGTGGCGTGTTGGTTCGCCTTCTACCTGTTCGTGTTCCTACCCCGGGGGCCATGATGGAGAGCGCCGATGACCATGCACGGCCATGCCCCGGAAGGCGCCCACGTCGCCGAACGCGTCGAGCGGCGCTGGGCGACGCTGTCGGTCGCCATCATCGTGCTGCTCGCCGGCTTGGCGGCCTTCGCCGGCATCCACCAAGCCACCATGCCCCAGGCCAGGGTCGAGACGGTCGAGCCGGCAACGCTGCACCTCGCGGGCGAATTCGTGGAGAGCAACCTCGGCAGCGCCGTCGAGCCCGATGGGTCGGTGACGGTCCGGGTCATCGGCCAGCAGTACAGCTTCACACCCCAATGCATGGTTGTGCCGACGGATACCCCCGTGGTGTTCCGGGCGACCAGCCCCGATGTCGTCCACGGTTTTCTCATTCATGGGACCAACATCAACACCATGCTGGTCCCCGGCTACGTGTCCGCGATCCCCGCCCGCTTCAGCACGCCCGGCGAGCGGCTGATGCCGTGTCATGAGTTCTGCGGTGTCGGCCACGAAGGCATATGGGCCAAGGTGAAGGTCGTCGACAAGACCGAGTTCCTGTCCCTGAGCGCCGACAAGCGGAGGCTCACCTGTGTTGATCAGTAAACGCCTCGTCCTCGCCCATTTCTGGCTCGCCTTCGCGGTGTTCGGGCTCGCTCTGCTGCTCGGCGCCTGGCAGATGTTCATCCGCAGCCCGTTGCACACCTGGATCAGCAATCCGGAGTGGTACTACCGGTCGTTGACCGCGCACGGCACCGTCATGGGCTACGTGTTTCCGACCCTGGTGGCCATGGGATTTGGCTACGCCATCAGCGAGGTGGCGCTGAAGCAGCCGCTGATCGGCCGCCGGTGGGCCTGGGCCGGGTTCTGGCTGATCGTGGTGGGCGCAATCACCGCCATGGTTCCGGTCTCGCTCGGGCGCGCGTCGGTGCTCTACACCTTCTATCCCCCCTGATCGGGAGTCCCTTCTACTACCTCGGGGTGGTCCTGGTGGTGGTCGGCTCGTGGTTCTGGGTTGCCCTGATGTTGATCAACCTGCACATCTGGAAGAAGGCCAACCCCGGCGCGCCGGTGCCCCTGCCGATGTTCGCCAACGTTGCGGGAGCGTATCTGTGGGCCTGGACCTCGGTGGGGGCCGCCCTGGAACTGCTGTTTCAGATCTTGCCGGTGGCTTTCGGGCTCAAGTCGACGATCGACGCCGGACTGGCGCGCGTTTTCTTCTCGTGGACGCTGCACGCCATCGTCTATTTCTGGTTGGTGCCGACCTACATCGCCTATTACACGATCGTGCCACGGGCAATCGGCGGCAAGATCTACAGCGATACGATGGCCAGGATTTCCTTCATCCTGTTCCTCGTCGTCGCCATGCCGATCGGCATCCATCACACCTTCGCCGACCCGCAGGTCGGGGCGGGCTTCAAGTTCATCCACTCGGCCTTCACCGCGCTGGTCGCCCTGCCGACGCTGCTGACCGTATTCACCATCTGCGCCTCGATCGAGATCGCGGCGCGCCTGCGGGGCGGGAGGGGGCCGCTCGGCTGGGTCCGGGCGTTGCCGTGGTCCAACCCGATCATGCTGGCCGTCGCCTTCTCCTTCGTCCTGCTCGGCTTCGGCGGTGCGGGCGGGCTCATCAACATGAGCTATCAGCTCGACACGACCATCCACAACACGCAGTGGATCACCGGGCATTTCCACCTGATCTTCGGCGGCGCGATCGTGATCATGTATTTCGCGATCGCCTACGACCTGTGGCCGCACCTCACCGGCCGGGCCCTCCCTGAGCTCCGGTTGATGCGCCTCCAGCTGTGGCTGTGGTTCGCCGGCATGATCGTGACGACCTTCCCCTGGCACTGGGTCGGCATCCTCGGCATGCCGCGGCGCATGGCCTATTTCGACTACGCGGATCCGGCGGTGGCGCCGCAGGCCATTTCCGTCACGATGTCCGCGGTCGGCGGCTTCATCCTCGCCGGGTCCGGGCTGCTGTTCCTGCTTGTTCTCCTCCGCGCGCATCGGGCGCCACGGGAAGACGCGGGCGCGTACCGCTTCGCCGTCGCCGTGCACCCGCCGGTCTCGATCCCGGCCGCTCTCAACAGTTACGCCCTCTGGCTCGCCCTGATGGTCGGACTGACGGTAACGAACTACGGCTTTCCCATCGCCCAGCTCGCCTTGCGTCCGGACACCTCCGTGCCGGCGGTCTATGTCGGAGCCAGCCCATGAGCGACGACCTGTTCACGCCGAAGAACCCATGGTTTTCGCGCAGCGTCGGCATCACCCTGGGGATTCTCGCGGTGACGGCGCTGGGCGGCTTCGTGCTGTTGCCCTATGCTCAGCCGGATCTGAAGCTCGCCGGCTTGTGGGACGCGATCTGCAGCGCCGCCGGCGTCCCCAAAGCACCGTCGAGCGCCGCGCCCGTCCAGCCGGACGGCAAACTCACCCGGGTGGTGGTCACCTCCGCGTTGCCCGAGGCGGCGGCGCCGGAAGCGGTCGGCCGCGGCGCGACGCTGGCGCAGCAATGCGCCATCTGCCATGGCCCGACCGGCGTCAGCCGCGCGGACTCGCCCAACCTCGCCGGGCAGTACGCCGCCGTGGTCTACAAGCAACTGATGGACTTCAAGACCGGTGCGCGGGTCAACGCGATCATGACACCCTTTGCGGTGAACCTCTCCGAGCGGGACATGGCCGATCTCGCGGCCTACTACGCGTATCTTCCAAAGCTGCCCGGGTACCATCCCGACCAGGACCGGCCGGCGCCACGGATCGTCATCAACGGCGCCCCATTGCGCAACATCGCGCCCTGCGGCTCGTGTCACGGCGCCCTCGACAACAAGACCGGCAGCCCCTGGCTCGAGGGGCAGCCGGCCGCCTACATCAAGGCACAGTTGCAGGCCTTCGCTTCGGGCAGTCGGCGCAACGACATCAGCCAACAGATGCGCAACGTCGCCCGGCGCATGACCCCGCAGGAGATGGACGAAGCGGCCGAATGGTATGCCTCTCAACCGCCGACGCTCGTGCACACCACAATGAACGAGTGATCTTTTGAGCTTCCACCTTCTGCACAAGCCGTTTGCGCCGGACCGGCTGCCGGCGGCGATCGAAAGCGCGCTCGTGCCCGCCTGACCCGTGCCGGAAGTGGACGCTTCCGAGACCCCGGACCGGGGCGGCGGGCGCCCCGGTCCGCGGGCGGTCAGCCCTGATGCTCCTGCACCTCGCCGGACGTGACGTCGATGCGGAGCTTCACCGGTTTGCCGCCTCTGACGGCGGTCGCCTCGATGCGGTCGCCCCGCCGCGTCACGTTGCTCAGGTCCGAGTACCGGTGGCTGGCCGCGTAGCCGGAGAGCGTGTTGACGGCATCGGTGTAGCGCACCTCATCGGCGGCCTGCTGCGCGTTGCGCGCCGCGAGGGCGGGGCTGGCCGCACCCAGAGCGAGCGCGGCCGAGAGCACACCGCAAATCAGCGAACGCATGGCTTCATCACTCCTTGGTTGACCTCATCCCTCCGCGATCATGCCGTTGCCCGAGGCGGGTTGCGGTGGGCGTACCATCCCATCCCTGCCGAGAGCAGGGCGACCACCAGGCCGATGGCCACGTGGCTCCACATCGCCTGGGCGTTGCCGGCGAAGCCGAGCACCCACGGCGACACGACGGCCCACAGGCCGACCAGCAGGTTCGCCCATTCCTCCCACACGGCGAAGGCGAAGATCGCGGCGACCGCCAGCGCGACGATCACCACGCCCGTGCCCCAGGCGTTCCACGCCGGCGCCATCTGGTCGGCGAAGCCGAACAGCCACGGCGCCAGGAACAGCACCGCGCCGAGCACGAGGTTCACGATGTCCACAACACCCTTGTCGTTCCGTTCCTTCCACGTAGCGTACGTCATGTTTCCCTCCATGGTCTGACATGGCCCCTGTCGGGCTAATCACGCCCCGGCCCCCGAAGGGGCGGGAGGCCGGGACGGAGCCGGTTCCGACGCTGCTGTGCCGATGAGCGAGCGCAGGTCGACCTCGTCCAGCGTCTCCTTCTCGAGCAGGCGCGCGGCGCTGCGCTCCAGGTCGGCACGCCGACGAGTCAGGATGTCGACGGCGCGCTGGAACGCGGTGTCGACGATCCCGCGCACCTCCCGGTCGATCTCACGCGCCGTCTCGTCGCTGTAGCGGCGCTCCGCCATGCCGCCGCCGGGAACCGGCCCCAGCAGCGGCGAGGAGCGGTCGGTCTCGTAGGCGACGTGCCCCAGCGCGTCGGACATGCCGTAGCGCACCACCATGCCGCGGGCGATGTCCGTTACCTTCGCGAGGTCGTCGGCCGCCCCGGTCGAGAGATGGCCGAAGACGATATGCTCAGCCGCCCGGCCGCCGAGCAGCACCGCCATCTTGTTCTCCAGTTCCTCGCGCGTCATGAGGAAGCGGTCCTCGGTCGGGCGCTGGATGGTGTAGCCCAGCGCGCCGACGCCGCGCGGGATGATTGACACCTTGTGCACCGGGTCGGTGCCCGTGAGGGACAGTGCGACCAGCGCGTGCCCCATCTCGTGGTACGCCACCACCTTGCGCTCAAACGGGTTGAGCAGGCGGTTGCGCCGCTCCAGGCCGGCGACGATGCGCTCGACCGCGGCGGTGAAATCGGCCATGGCCACCGCCTCGCCGCCGCGGCGGGTGGCGATGATTGCCGCCTCGTTGATCAGGTTGGCGAGATCGGCGCCGCTGAAGCCGGGCGTCAGCGCCGCCAGTTCCTCCACCCGCACGGCGGAGTCGAGCTTGGCCTTCTTCAGGTGCACGCGCAAGATCTGCGCCCGGCCCGCCTTGTCGGGACGGTCCACCAAGACCTGCCGGTCGAAGCGGCCGGCGCGCAGCAGCGCCGGGTCGAGGATCTCCGGGCGGTTGGAAGCGGCGAGCAAGATCAGGCCGTCGCGCGGGTCGAAGCCGTCCATCTCGACGAGAAGCTGATTGAGTGTGGTTTCTTTCTCGTCATGGCCGCCGCCGGGGTAGGCGCCGCGGGCGCGGCCCAGCGCGTCCAGCTCGTCGATGAAGATGATGGCCGGCGCCTTAGCGCGCGCCTGCTCGAACAGGTCGCGCACGCGCGCCGCGCCGACGCCGACGAACATCTCGACGAACTCCGAGCCGCTGATCGAGAAGAACGGCACCCCGGCCTCACCGGCCACGGCGCGGGCCAGCAGCGTCTTGCCGGTGCCGGGTGGGCCGACCAGCAGGACGCCCTTGGGCGTGCGCGCGCCGAGCCGGCCGTAGGTCGCCGGGTCCTTGAGGAAGCTGACGATCTCGCGCAGTTCCTCCTTCGCCTCGTCCACGCCCGCGACGTCGTCGAAGGTCACCTTGGTGTCGGTTTCGATGTAGATTCGCGCCTTGCTCTTGCCGATCTGCATGAAACCACCGCCCATGCCGCCGGGTCCGAAGCGGCGCATCAGCAGCATCCACAGGCCGAAGAACACCAAAACCGGCAGCACCCAGGACAGCACCTGGCCGATGAACGTCTCCTCAGTGGCCCCGATCACGGTCACGCCCTCGGACGCCAGAGCCCGCGCCAGATCGGGCTCGACCTTGCGGGTGACGAACTGCGTCTGGCCGTCCGGCAGCGGTTCCTTCAGGCGGCCGTGAATGTGGTTCTCGGTGACCACCACCTCCGCCACCTTGTCGTCGCGGGCAAGCTGCTCGAACTGGCTGTAGGGGATCGTCGCCACGGTGCGCGCCGTGTGCCAGACGTGCTGGAAGGCCAGCACGCCGAAAAAGGCCATGATCAGGAACCAGACGTTGAACTGGGTCTTCTTGTCCATGGAGCCTCCGATTCATTGCCGGCGCACCCGCGGCTGGCTGGCGTCATTCGCCGCTGGCCATCTGGTTCGCTCGACTGTCGCCATCGCGGATTTCCCGGATGGTGCCGGTCTTGAGGTGGATTGCGACCCGCACGGGGAAGCCGCTCCGCTTGGCTATGGCTTCGACACGGTCACCGCTGCCGCCGACGGTGCGGAACCCCGAGTAGCCGCCCTCGGCGACGCTGTCGGCCAGCGTCCGCAGAGCGGGGGGCACGGGATCCAGGACATGCTGCGCGGCGTCGCCCGCCGTGCCCGGACAGGCATGCGCGACGGCAGCGCATCCGCACGCAGCCAACGCGGCGATCAGCACACCAAGACGCTTGCTCATCGTTTCCTCCGTTCCACAGTATGCACCTCATGGGCCGCCGGCGACGGCCGGGAACAAGCCCCGCAGCAGCTCCATCCCATTCCACGCGAGCAGGCCGAGCGCCGCCGAGGCCGCCGCCTCGTCCCAGCGGGTGAAATGCGGCGCGAACAAGGGCTCGCCACGCAGGCCGGCCGCAACTGCGGCCGCCAGCGCGGCCAGCAGCAGGAAGCCGCCGAGCATGACCGGCACCGCTTCGGGCGGATACAGCGACGCGAGGAACAGGCACAGCGCCACCGTCACGCCCCAGCGGACGAGGTGTTCCGCGTCGGGGCTGATCGGCCGTCGGTCTTCCGGATCGATCCAGCGGATCCAATTCCACGGGTCGGGCATGCGCATGGCCGGCCTCCGTCACGCGGCGTCAATCGCGTTGGCACGCTTACGAGGGTCGGCGTTTGCCGGCACATGGTTGGCCGGGAAACCCCGGGTGGCGGTTCCTTCCCCCCCTTCACGGCCGCGGGCCAGTTGTTCCCAGCGGTCCAATGTTGAGACCAGCCGCTCATCCGGCCCCGCATCGCCCCACCATTGGGCGCCGGTTTCAAAGGTGTCCAAGCACTCCACCATCCACTGCCTCCACAACCCGGTGGCGTCCTCGGGACAGCGGAAGGCCGCACCGCGCTCGGGCGGCGGTTCGCTCACCTCGTAGGCGATGCCGTGGCGTTCGGCGTAGCCGACCGCCGCCTGTCGGCTGGGGAAGCGCAAGTGCACGTGCCGCAACGGATCGTCGCCGCCGCACCAGCCCATCAAAGGCTCGATGAACTGGGCCGAGCACGGCTGGAAGCTCAGCACCCAATCACAGGCGCCGGCGCGACCCGCGCTGGTGGGACTCCGGCCGGCTTGGCGAATGATGGCGATGGCGTCGGCCCGCAGGTCCGATGACCGCACCGCCGGCGTTCCGTCGTTGGCCGCCTGGGGCTGAAGCGCGCGCCCCCGCTGCGGGCCGAATGTCCACGTCACATGCTCAAAGGAATGATTTGCCGTATTGATCGTCTCGTCGCTTCTCCACATGACACCCTCCCCAATCCGGGTGACGCCGGCACGCCGCCCGTCGTGCGGACGGGCGGCGTGCCCTGTCGGGTCAGTGCGCGTTGATGGGGATGCGCCTGGCCTTGCTCGCCGTCTCCGGCGTCTTGGGCAGAACGACCGTCAGCACGCCGTTCTTGAACGAAGCGCTGATCCGCTCTTCATCGACGTCCGGCCCCACGGAGAACGAGCGCTGGAAGCGGCCGTAGAACCGCTCGCCGTGCAGACGGCCCTGGTCGTCGGACTCCGCCTTCTTCTCGCCCTTCAGGGTCAGCATGCCGTCCTGGACGGTGAGTTCGACGTCCTTCTCCTCCAGACCCGGCAGTTCGGCGGTGACCCGGTACTCCTTGTCCGTCTCGACGACGTCCATGCGCGGCCAGCCCATGCCGCCGAACCCCGCGGACGACAGACGGCCGTCGAAGCTCCGGAACACGTCGTCGAACAGCCGGTTCATCTCGCGGTGCAGCGAGAGGAGGGGATCCATGACCTCGCCGCTCCGCACACTGGGGCTCCGTTCGCGGCCCCAGGGAATGAGATCGCGTACGCTCATATCAACCTCCATCATGCGAATTCGCCTGCTCGCGCGCCGTCATCCCCAGCCCACGCGCGTGGGCCGGGCCGGCGGCTTGCCGTTGCGCGATCAGGCCGCCTTCTTGCTCTCCGCCGTCTGGGTCTCGCCCACCTTGGCCTCGATCGCCTTCGGCTGTGGCGCGTGACCGATCTGGATGGTGCGCGGCTTCATCGCCTCTGGGATCTCGCGGACGAGGTTCACGGACAGCAGGCCGTTCTCCAGGCTGGCGCCCTTGACCTGCACGTAGTCCGCCAGGTTGAAGCGGCGCTCGAAGGCGCGGGTCGCGAGGCCATGATGCAGGTACTTGACGTCGTCCTGCTTGGCCTTCTGGCCGGCAACCACCAGCAGGTTGGGCTGCGCGGTGATCGAGAGATCCTCCGGGCCGAAGCCGGCCACCGCCATGGTGATGCAGTAGGCGTCCTCGCCGGTCTTCTCGATGTTGTAGGGCGGGTAGTTGTCCGCCGTCTCGAAGCGCGTGGCGCCGTCGAGCAGGTCGAACAGGCGGTCGAACCCCACGGTCGACCGGAACAGGGGGGCAAAGTCGATGGTGCCCATAGCCACATCCTCCTCATGAGCAACATGGATACGAGCGCGCCACGGCGTGGCGCTCGGTCGGCCAGACCCCTTCCAGGCGCCCGGCGGATTGTGAGTTAGGAAAAGCCACGCCTCCGTTCAAGGGGGGACCTTCGGACCGATGCACCATCAGCGTACCTCGCCGCCCGGCGGCAAGCCGTTGACTTCACAAACGGCGCGTGTACATTTTGCCTGCCTCTTTGGAACGGAGGCGCCGGCTGCCCGGAACGGGGGCCGGGAGAGTGTCGTCATATCGCTTTTTGGAGGATGTGACATGAGCACCGCTGCCGTCCTGCCGGCCCTGCCGTCCGGCCCTTCGCTGTCCCGCTACATCGATCAGGTTCACCGTTGCCCGATCCTCGGCGCCGAGGAGGAATACGTGCTGGCGACCGCCTGGCGCGAGCACGGCGACGTCGAGGCGGCCCGCCGTCTGGTGACCAGCCACCTGCGCCTGGTGGTGAAGATCGCCGCCGGTTACCGCGGCTACGGGCTTCCCTTGCCCGACCTGATCGGCGAGGGCAATCTTGGCCTGATGCGAGCCGTGCGGGCGTTCGAGCCCGAGCGCGGCTTCCGCCTGTCCACCTACGCGATGTGGTGGATCAAAGCGTCCATCCAGGAATACATCCTGCGCTCCTGGAGCTTGGTGAAGCTGGGAACCACAGCGGCGCAGAAGAAGCTGTTCTTCGCCCTGTCGCGGCTGAAGCGCAAGCTTGGAGAGTACGGCGGCGGCGACCTGAAGCCGGAGAGCGTGGCCCACATCGCGCGCACGCTGGCGGTTCCCGAAACCGACGTGGTCGAGGTGAACCGGCGCCTCGTGCAGCCCGTCGCGTCGCTGAATGCGCCGGTGTCGGCCGACGGAAGCGGACAGATGCAGGACTTCCTCGCCGACGAGCGCCCGAGCGTCGAAGACCAGCTCGCGGAGCGGAGCGAGGCCGACCGGCGGCAAGCGCTGCTGCGGCGGGCCATGGCCGAGGTCCTGAACCCGCGCGAGCAGGCCATCCTCACCGCCCGGCGGCTCTCCGCATCGCCGCAAACCCTGGAGGAACTTGCCGGCGTGTACGGCGTCAGCCGGGAGCGGATCCGCCAGATCGATGAGCGCGCCTTCGAGAAGGTTGCCCGCCGGGTGCTGGCGCTGTCGAACGAGATGCCGACCGCACGGGAGACCGCCTGACGGCGGTTTCCACGGGGCGGCGGATCGTTCTGGCGGGTGACATCGTCCCCGCCGCTCCCGACATGATGGGCAACCGATGATCCGGACCGACGCTGCGGTGGCCGAGATCCGCCGCCGCCACAAGCTGACCAACGTGCTGCACTCCGCCCTGCTGCTGGGCGGCATGGCGGTGCTGCTGGCCTTGTGCGGCTGGGTGGTGGCTGGTGGAGACGGCGTGGCCTGGGCGTTCGCGGCCGGCGCGCTCAGCCTCCTGTTCAGCCCCCGGGTATCCCCGCGGCTGGTGCTCGGCATGTTCGCCGCCCGCCGCCTCTCCTACCATGAGGCGCCGCGCCTCCATGAGGTGACGGAGGCGATCGCGCGCCGCGCCGGGCTGCCTGTGGTGCCGGAGTTGTACTACATCCCCAGCCCGGTGCTGAACGCCTTCACCGTCGGCAGCCGCGAGCAGCCGGCCATCGCCGTCGCCGATGGACTGCTGAGCGCGCTCACGTTGCGCGAGCTGGCGGGCGTGCTGGCGCACGAGGTCAGCCACATCCGCAACAACGACCTGTGGGTGATGGGCTGGCGAACACGATGGCCGGCCTGACCCGCTTCATGGCGCTCTTCGGCCTTGTGCTGCTGCTGCTCAATCTGCCCTTGCTGCTGATGGAGCGGGAACCGTTACCCTGGCTGCTGGTGCTGCTGCTGACGCTGGCGCCCACCGCCGGGGCATTGCTGCAGCTGGCGCTGTCGCGCACCCGCGAGTTCGACGCCGACCTGGACGCCGCCCACCTGACCGGCGACCCGGAGGGCGTGGCCTCGGCGCTCGACCGCATCGAACGGCTGCAAGGGCGCTTTTGGGAACGGGTGCTGTTCGCGGGGCACCGCGGCCGCGGTGGCGGCCCGTCGCTGCTGCGCACCCACCCCGATACGCGTGAGCGGGTGCGCCGCCTTCTGGAACTCCGCACCCCGCCGCCGGTCCTGCCAAGTCTGGAGGACCTGCCGATCCACGTGCCTTTCGCCCACGTTCACCGCCGGCCACGGTATCGGGTCAGCGGCTACTGGTACTGAGGGGCAATTCCAGCACATCGTCTTTATGAACGGGATGTCGAACGCTCAACAGAGTACAGGTGCGTCCAAACGCCCCATCGGCCGAGCGAGAGCATGCCCCAGCTCCGCTCGGCATCGACGCCCCTTCAGGGAACTGCTCCAGGTCAGGGGGCGTCGATCCACGCATAGCGGCGTCCGGCGCCCTTCAGCCATCGCAGGATGGAAGGCGCGCTCATCCAAAGCGGCCACGCCTGTCAACGAGTTCCGTAGACGGTTCGGGCAGCGTCACGGACCTCCGACTGCCCGTTCAGCAACCCCCGTCGAAACGGTCTGCCCTCATACCACCGCGCAAGAGCAGCAGCACA
The DNA here is from genome assembly GCF_003130795.1 of Azospirillum thermophilum. Lineage (NCBI taxonomy): Bacteria > Pseudomonadati > Pseudomonadota > Alphaproteobacteria > Rhodospirillales > Azospirillaceae > Azospirillum > Azospirillum thermophilum. The sequence goes on along the minus strand of NZ_CP029353.1, from coordinate 165,771 downwards.
GGTTCGCGCCAGCATCCATGGAAACGACGGGAGCCCAGGCGAGCAGATCCTTGGCGGCCCCATCGAGCGGGCGGTCCATGGCGTGCCCGAAGATGCCACCGATCAGTCGGTCGCAGCCCCGCCAGCCTTCCAGTTCCTACGCGCGACGTTGAGGAAATTGCCGCCGAGAATCTTCGACACGGCGACATGGCTATAGCCGCGTGTGGCCAACGCCTCGGCGAGGGCGTCGGCCGTTTCCGGCGGACTGCCGGTCCACTCCCCTCCATACCCAGCTTCGGGAGGCCACCAGTACGCTGGATCGATGCCGGCCGGCAAGGGATCGACGCCCACTTGGTACACATAGTCGAGCCCAAGCCCGACGTGATCGGGACCGACGCGTTGAACCACGTAATCCACATGCTCAGCCATCGCCGAAACCGCGTCGGCCGGGCGGCCGAGAAGCAGGTCGAACCCGCTGATGCCGATGACGCCGCCGGTGGCCGCGCAGGCGTCGATCTGACGATCGGTGACGTTGCGCGGGTGATCGACCAGCGCTCTTACGTTTGCGTGAGAAAAGATGACCGGTGTGGCGGAAGCTTCCATGACGTCCATCGTCGTCCGCTCCCCGGCGTGCGCGCAATCCGGGACGATGCCGGCGGCGTTGAGGGCTGCGACGAGGCATCTTCCCCGCTTCGTCAGCCCCTCGTCCGCGTCGTGGCAACCACCTCCGACGGCATTGTTGCGGTTGTAGACAAGGGCCATCTGCCGCACACCGAGATCGGCGACGAGATGCACAAGCGCCTCGTCCGACAGCAGGGGAACGGCGCCCTCGACATCGAATGCGACGGCCAGTCGCCCGCTCTCATGGGCGGTGATGACATCCTCGAGGGAATGGGCGACCACGAAACGATCGGAATGACGCTTCAGCCAGTGCCGGAACCGCGCAATCGTTTCGACGACGCCCTGGCACGTCGTCATGTCCATGCCGACGTTGAGCGATACGAACGCAAAGCCGGCGCGGCGGTGGCGGTCGAGCGCCACCAGTTCGGCCCCGGCACACAGTGGCACGCAGGCGTGTGCATCCCAGCGCAGAGGGGCCTTTCCGCCGGCGTCAGGCATGGTTGTCCCCTGTCGGCCGGTCCCCATTCCGCTTCGCAGCACCCGGCGACGATGCGCTGCGCTCCTCGTTTCTGAACAGCATGAGCAGTGCCCCGAGAAGCAGGGCTCCGCCAGCCAGACCAAAAACACTGAGCTGCTCTCCGAAGAGCGCCCAGGCAAGCACGGTTGCGGTCAGCGGCTCCATCAGGCTGAGAATGCTGGCGACGGTGGCCGGCGTCGTCCGCATTCCCGTGAAGAAAAGCACATAGGCAAGCGCCGTCGGCACCAGGCCGAGATAAAGAAGCAAGGACCAGGCCGGCGCCGTGTAGGCAAGGGTGAGACCTTGCGCGAGCGCAAACGGCAGCAGCAACAGCGCCCCGCCGCCGAAGCCGATGATGATGGTCTGCGCGGGATGGCATTGGTGGGCGATCGACCGGCCGGCGACCGTCAGGGCCGCGTAGCTCAAGGCGGCCCCGCCCGCCATGGCGATTCCCGTCAGCGACGATGCCCCGTCACCGGCGGGGAAGCCGACCAGCATCGTGGTGCCGGCCAGAGCCAGCACCAAGGCACGGGCGATGGCCGCCGTAAACGGCTCGCGAAGCCAGATCGTGGACAGCAGGGCCACCAGCACGGGGGCGAGGCACAACGTTACCAGAGTAGCCACGGCCACACCGGCGCGATGCACCGCCTCATAATAGAACACCTGGTAGGACGCCATGGCGACGCTCACCGCCAGAAGGCCCGATCGCGCGCCATCGATCCGCAGAACGCCCCGTCCGAACAAGGTCCACCCCACCAGAACCAGGGCCGGCACGGAAAGCGCGAGGCGAAAGAAGCCAACCGTCAGTGGCGTGATCTCCGCCATGCCGAACAGCATCTTGGCGATCACCCCCCCTGTTCCCCACAGCAAGGCGGCGGCGGCGACAAGAAAGATCCCCGCCCGTTTGTGAAGACTGCCGGTGAGCAGGTCCGTCATGGCATTCTCATGCTGGTTCGATTGTGCCTGCGCGATGGAGGGGGCGCATCGTGGCGCGGCGTACCTCAGCCAAGCCCCGGCGCGGACAGGATGCGGTCCTCGGCCGGGAGACGAACCGCCGCTTCCGTGCCATCCGGCGGGGTGGCATCCACGCCGTCCGGCAAGGCGGGGGCTAAGGCCGGCATCTCCTCCAGCATGCCATGCTGGCTGGCATGCTCGACCACGTGGCGCACCTTCCGATACGCGCCATCCCTGTCCAGATTGAAGAGTTTGGCGATGATCTCCGTAATGGCGGGAACGTTGTGGTAACCGTCACAATGGAGCATCACCTCGAAGTACAGGGCGCTGACCCTGAGGCAATTGAGATAGAGGTCAACCCGCCTCTCTTCGTCCGCCTTGTAATGATTGTAGATGAGCGCGCCATTCTCGACCCGCACCATCACGACCTTCTTCTTCCGGCGATAGCGAACGCCGCCCTGCAGTTGCCCCTGGCTGCGGAAAATGTAACTGCACAGAACGCGGACCTCGATGATCTCTTCCTCGCTCAGATGCTCGGTGCGATGGACCGGTTCATCCTGCTGTGACCAGCGGACGAAGTTCCGATCCGAAATCTGGATACCGAATTTCTCCGGATTCGCGTACTGGGGCGTGCCGGGGTACGGCTTGTAGGTGAAATCGCGCACCATGCCCGGGTTGAGTTCCCGCAACCAGCGGATGGTCGCGATCTGGTCCGCGAAGGTTTCCCCCGGAAACCCAAAGACCGCGAAGGCGATCGAGCGGATCCCGGCCATGCGGGTCAGGGCAAATGCCTCACGCGTTTTCTTAACGCGTCGGCGGAACGACGCCAGAGACGACGCGCTCGCGCTTTCCACGCCGTAGGCGATGCGGTCGCAGCCCGCCGCTTTCATCTTGTGAAGCAGAGCCTCGTCGACATATTCGCTTCGGGTCAGGCAATGCCATGGAAATGACAGGCCGGAGCCGATAATGGCATCGCACAGTTCGACGATCCGCTCCCGGTCCACCGTCAGAATGTCATCAAAGAAATAGAAATAGCGGAATCCCTTTTCGTAAGCCCAACGCAGCTCGGACATCACCTTTGCAACGCTGTGGCTGCGAACGCGCCCCCTTTCAAACGATGACGTACAGTATTCACAATGGAAGATGCAGCCACGCGTGAGCGAAAGGATGTAACGCTCGCCACGGCCCACGTATTTCTCTATGGGGACAAGGTGATAGGCCGGAAACGGAATCTGGTCCAGGTCCTCGACAACGCGCGCGGGTGGGGTTCGTTTGATGTGTTGGGGGGAACTCGGGTCGCGATAGGCCAAGCCGGCGATGTCATGAACGCTTCTGCCATCGAGAAGCCTGGTGACAAGTTCCGGGGTCTGAATATCCCCCTCCCCAATGACCAGGTAATCGATGTCGCGGCAGTTGCTGAGCGCCTCCTCCGGCATCCAGGAAACATAGGTGCCGCCAACGATGACAGGCGCCTCCGGCGATACGGCCTTCGCAATGGAAGCCACGCGCTGAACCATCGGGAAGGTGGACGTGGAACGGTTGGTAATGCCGATGATTCTGGGCCGCCGCTGGCGAATCATCTGGGCAATGTCGTCGAACGACATTTCCAGCACGGGCGCATCGAGAATTTCCACGGAAACGCCCGATGCTTCCAGCCAAGCCGCAAGGATGGCCAGATTTCTTGGCGGATCAATCTGCTCGTACCGGTCGTAGGTGAACGGCGGAACCATTCGGTAGGGAGGATTGATCAGCAGAATATCCGTCGCCATGTCACCGCTCCAACCGATTGCGCGAACGATTCCCGGATCCGCCTGCGTTCCAGGTAGGTGTCCCCATGCGGTCGCCGGGGGCATCGAACCGATGCCCCCGGATTCCGGACGATGATCAGGGAAGATTGTCTTCCTTGATGATCTCCTCCACGCTCTCGGCCACCACATCGGTGTCCACGTGTTCGTCCCGGACGTCTTCACGCTCGCAAAGCATCAGTTCGCTGTCCATGATTATCTCCCTCTGGGGTTCGCCTGGTCCGCTCCCAATGATGCATCGGGAATCCTTCAGAGTCGGCGCGGGACTACTCTGCCACCCCATATTATTGAGTCAATATCCGATCCGTAATAGAGTATATTCATCAACGCATAGAACATACTAACGCATGATAGCGTTAGTTACCTAATTAAGTTTTGCTTCAGTTTAGGAACTGTCTTTGACAGTAAGATTTTTCCAATGAAAAGCGCCTGCTCGATCGCTTTTTCATCGCCGGAAGCCAGACAACACGGGCGGACACGGTCGCTCGATGCAGAATGTGCATTTCATCGGTGTTGCCGTGCTCCCAGCCATCCAGTGCGCTAAAGGAACTTGATGCGTCAAAATAACGCAACGCTTCCAGAGCAACGGGCCGGACAATCCTGCTGCCGGCCCATTGAACACCTACCCGAAGTGACGGCGGAGCTCTCAGTGTCCACGGCCGAACTCGTCGGCCTTCAGGCCACCACGCAACAGCAGCAGCACCGGCTCCCCGGCGTCCAGAGTGATGACAGGCGCCCGGTCGAGCAGGTCCTTGGCGGCCTTGTCGAGCGGACGGTCCATGGCATGCCCGAGGACACCTCCGATCAGGCTGCCCCCACCGGTCAGCGCCGCCACCCCGGCATCCACCGCGGCGCTGGCGGCGATCAGCAGTCCGGTCTGGAACCACGGCACCTGGACCGAGCCGGCCAGCCCTGCGGCACCGGTGGCGTCCGCTCCGACCGCGGCAACGCGCACCGTGTCGTTGCGCGGCCAGGGCCGGGTGATCACCGGGTTGGCCACCTCGATGCGCTTCTGCCCCTTGGTAACGCCGCTCCCCACGTCCAGCGTCACCACCGAGCCGGCCGGCACCGCCAAGCAGGAGAAGCCGGCATCCCAGACGTCCTGTGTCACCCGCGCGGTCACGATGCCGCCGCGCTCGGTCACCACCCGGTTTACCGTCAGCAGGGGGATGGGCGTGCCCGGCGGCACGAAGCAGTCGGATCCGGCGGCAAAGTCCGATGACGCGGCCTGTACGGCGGTTTCGACGCCCTTGCTGTCCTCCTTGCGGCTCCAGCCGCCCACACCGGCCTCCATCGCCTTCTTGCGCAGCTCGTCCTCCGTCGGCGCGGCCTTGGCCTGCGGTCGCGCCGACGGAGGCGGCGGGTCCTTCTTCTCGAAGCGGGGGGCCGGCGGCGGAGCCGGCGCGGGTTTCGGCGCCATGTCCTCGTAGCTCGGCAGCTTCGGCTCGCCGCGCGGCAGTTCCAGGCTGCCCAGCACTCTGGGCACGTCGATCCCCTGGCTGCGGCCCAGCATGTAGGCGGCCAAGCCGAGTCCGATCATGATGGCCGCCACGAGCAGGATGCGCAGCACGTGCGGGCCGGAGGTTACCACCCGGTGGCGGGCGAGCGGGTCTACCAACGACGGCTGAGGAGTATCGTTGGTCGCGGTCACGGGCGGGTCCTCCGGATGTGCACCTCCTGGGCACCGAGGGCCAGCAGCAGGTGGTCGTGGATGCCGGCAACGCGGTAGGTGGCGTTCATGCGGCCGTACTGAACCGGGATGCGGGTGGCGTCGGCGCCGATGCGCCAGAGCACCGGCGCGCCGTTGGCACCGAGGGCGCCGGGGGTGAAGTTGATCACCGTCACCTCGCCGTCGTCGCACACCGGCGGCTGGCCGTCGGCGGTGGGCACCGGCCGCCATTCGGGGGTGTCGCCGTCCAGCGTGTAGGTGCAGCGCCGGTCCCGGTACGCCAGCTCGGTGGTGCGGTCGCGGCGGTCGGTGGCCGGAACGTTTACCGGCTGTCCGTTCAGGGTGGCGAGATAGTCCTCGGGATAACGCCAGCGCACCTCGACATGGTGGGTGCGCTTGTGCGTCTCGACGTTGAGGTCGTACTTGCGCTCGCTGGTGAAGATCGAGATCTGGTGGTTGAGACCGGCGCGGCGCGGCATGAAGGCGATGCACTCGGTGCGCTGCGCGCCCTTGCCGAAGCTGTAGGGCTGGTGCGGGATCCACACCTGGGCGCCGGGAGCGACGATGTCGCGCACCACCTCGCCCGGCTTCAGGCAGACCAGCGTCTGGTTCCCTTCGGCCATGTAGACGAGGTACTGCAGGTCGCTCTGGTACCAGTACTCGCAGCTCTTGCCCTTGAAGCAGGTCAGCGTCGGCAGGTCGAGCGCCGCCTCGTTGGCCTGCCCGACCCAACTGCGGGTCTGTGCGCGCGACGGCCGCGGTGCCGGCTTCTCGCGCCGCTCCTCTTCCATCTGCGTCCGGGGAATGCGCAGATCGGCCATCGTGTAGGTCCGGGGCGCCGGGACCTCCGCCGCCAAATCCGACGGTGTCCCGTCGGTGGCGCAGGCGGCCAGCAGCGGCAACGCCAGCAAAGGAACAGGGACTCTCATGGCTGGGGCTCCGTCGTCTCGGGCGAGGCATGTGGGATCGGTTTCGAGGAATCCTTCGGTTCCGTCTTCAGAGGTGTGCCGCTGGGCTCGGAGAAGCCGGAGATCGACACGCCGTCCAAGGCACCGTCGCGCGAGGGACCGTCCACGGTGACCACGGCGGCGCTCATCAGTGTCTTCGAGCGCGGCTTGAAGTCCCGGTACACCGTCTCCGTCCACACCACGTAGAAGGCGGTAGCGCTAGTCTTCGGGTCGGTCTCGCGCTCTTGGACGCGGACGTCGGCAACGTCGCGCGTCCAACCCTCGGCCGGGTTGAGGTCGGCCGCCAGCAGGGAGTCCCACTTGCGCTCCGCGCCGCCGACCAGCCGGGCGCGGGCGGCGGCGCGGTCCCTGGCGAGCACCACCGGGTCGGTGCCGATCTGCCGCTGCCAGCGCACGAACCACTGGACGGCGTTGATCCGGGCGCCCTTGGACACGGTGAGGGTGTTGTCCAGCAGCACGAGGCGCTGGTGGCCGTCCATCGCCTGCTCGACGCGGTAGACCGGCTTGTACCTGGCAATCTCCACCAGCTTGCCCGCAATGCGCAGGTTGTCCCAGGTCATCAGCGTGCCCCAGGACAGGCCGAGCACCGTCAGGCCGAAATACCAGCGCTTCAGGCGCAACGCCTTGGCCTCGCGGCTGGCGCGGTAGGTCATGGCAGCAAGGTACTTCGCGCTGTCGGGCACGGCCGCCGGCGGCGGGTCGTAGACGTTGACGACGCGCTCCTTCATCACGGATCAATCTCCCTTGTCGGCCGGACGGTCCGGATCGGACGGCTTGCCCGGCGAATCCTGCGGCCGTTCGGTTGCGTTGGAGGCGGTGCGGCCCAGCCAGGAGGCTTCGCCGCCCCAGCGTTCGATGAGCCGGCTGGCCTGCCCGCGGGTGAGGGTCGGGTCATAGGTGCGGCCTGCGGCGAGGCGGTCGAGTTCACCGCGCTGGGCGTCGGTCATCGGCTGCTCCCAGCCGCTGCCGCGCGGGGCCGAAGCCCGGGACCCGCCGAAGCGGCCGGCCGGGTAGCGACGCCCCCCTGAAGCGCCGGCGGAGCCACTGACGGTTCCGCCACCAGCACCGCCGCCGGTGCTCCCGACGGATGCGGTCGCGCCGCCAACGGCGTAGCGCAGACCGCTCCACACCGCGGAGGCGCCGACGGCGAGGCTGCCGGGCGCCCCGGTGGCGGCGGTTGCAGCACCAGCCATGGCGCGCATGCCGAGCCAGCCGGCGGTCCAGAGTGCTGCCAGCGCCGTGACGCCGTCCATCACCGGGCCGCCGTTGACCAGGCCGGCGGCGGCGCGCGGCGCCTTGATGGCGAGCACGAAGATCGCCGCCGCCAGCACAGCCACCCCGAAGGCCTGAGCCAGCGTCGGCGTGCCGGTGAAGGTCAGCGCCAACAGGGTCGAGGCGCACATGGCGATGATGCAGCCGAGCACCAGCAGCTTGAGCGCGGTGGCCGCAATATAGCCGATGGCGCGCTCGGCGACGAAGCTGGTCGGTCCCAGCACGGCGAAGGGGATGGCGAGGTAGGCGGCCAGCGACAAGAGCCGGTATTCCAGGAAGGCGAGGAACACCTGGATGGCCAGGATGCAGAAGCTGACGATCACCACCAAGGCGGCGAGCAGGAAGATGACGATCTCGACGAAGTTCAGGAAGAAATCGACCGGCCCCAGCATCTCCTTGACGCGCTGCATCAGCGGGATCACCGCCTGGATGCCGAGGTGGGCGATGTAGCCGGGGTCGTCGAGGGAGAAGCCGCCGCCCGGCACGAGGTTGAGCCCCTGCTGGGCGGCGGCCTGCATCAGGGCGGCCGAGCCGGCGGGGAACCACTCGACCAGCGCGCCGATGGCGGCGAACTTCAGCAGCATGCGCAGGAAGGGGCCGTGCACCGCCGCCTTGCCCTCGAACAGCCAGAGCAGCAGCGCCAGTGTGTAGGAGAGCATCATCAGCAGGCGCAGGGCGGTCTGCACGTCCGGCCCGAGCAGGCCGAGGCCGGTGACCACGGCGGCGGTGAGCTGGTGCAGGACGACCGAGAGGGCGCTGACGTCCATGGCGGGTCACTCCCGCACGGGGCGGGCCGGCAGCGGTGCCCCGTAGCGGCCGATGCCCTCCCAGGCCGGGTTGCTGCGCTCCAGCCGCTCCAGGGCCGAAGCTCCCGTGTCGGAGCGGACGTAAAGCACCAGGGCCACGGCGCCGATGATGCTGACGAACAGCATGACACCGAGAGCAAGGAGAACATGCCGGATGCCCATGGCTCAGCTCCCCGGTAAGCCGTAGGTGTCGAGGCCCTGCCAGTTGATGCGCGTGTGCTGGCGCGCCCGCTCAACGGCGGCCTGCTCGTAGTCGAGCTGGGCTTCCGCCGCCCGGTGGTGGGCCGCCTGCATCATCAGGAGCTGGCCGGCGACCTCGGCGTTGAGCAGCGTGGCTTGGGCGCCGGCGTCGATGGCGCAGGTCTGGCCGTCGCACGCCTTGAGTGCCGCCATGAGCGCCCGGGCGCGCGCCGGGTAGTCCTCGATCCCGGTCATCACGTCGGCCGAGACCAGCTTGCTCGCCCGGCTGGCGTCCCGGGCGAGACGCGCCTGCTCGGCTTGGTGCTCCGCCAGGGCCGCGGCGCTCATCCCCTCCGGCAAGGCGTCGGGGTAGAGGTCGGCGAACTGCTGCCCGACGTCGTCCAGGCTCCACAGCACCCGGCCCACCAGGCCGGCCGCGCGGCGGGCGTCGCCAAGCCGGACGGCCACGTCGACCCGCGTATCGAGGTCGGCCAGGGTACGCATGCGGATCATGTTGTCGATCTGGGTCAGCATGTGCGCGGTCTGCGCGATGATCTCGACCTCCTGGCGTTGGACCATCTCCTCGACGATGCGCGGCCGGCTCTCCACGATCGGGCAGCCGGCGGCCTTGTTCCCGCCGCCCGGCCCGTTCTCCATCACGCTGGACCCGGCCCCGACGACGGCGCCGGCGGGGCCGCCGGTGACGTAGCCGGCGACCGCCGAGAGCGCGGTGCCGAACAGCCCGTCGCTCTTCTCGGAAAAGCAGCCGCCACCGCCGCCGCCGCCGAAAAAGCTGTTGAGCAGCCCGCCCAGGAAGGCATGGGCCGGGGGTGGGCCGGCGGTCAGGCCGACCGTGAGGGCAAGCGCCGCCGTGGCGGCGCGCAGGGTGCTGGTCCTCATGTTGTCTCTCCCTCATGAAGCGTCTCCAGGGTGTCGGCGGCCTCGGTCAGGCCGTTGCGGCGCAGCCACTCGGCCGCGAAGCGCTGCGGCCCGACCTCGGTCCTCAGCTCGAAGGCGCGGCGCTTGTGGGCGGTCCCGCCGCAGCCGCACACGGCGAGCGCCGCCGGGTCGAGGGTGAGCTGCCCCAAGCGGCTGCCCTCCGGCGTCCTGAAGAAGACGTCGCGGCGCGGCATGGCGCGGGCGACCTGAGCGGCCTGGGTGGCGTTGAGGCCCCAGTCGCGCAGGATGCTCCGCTTGGCGGCGTTCGGGTCGGCGAGCAGCACCAGGACCTGGATGGTCTTCAGCATCGCCGCGATGGCCGAGCCCTCGATGTCGTCGAGCTGGTGGGTGGCCAGCACCAGCGCGACGTTCTTCTTCGGCCCGCGCCGGCGCAGCTCGTCCAGCTCGGCCGGCTGGTGCTTCAGCGCCTTGAACGCCTCGTCCACCAGGAACAGGGTCGGCCGTCCATCCTCGAACAGGCGGTAGAAGCGGCGGAACAGCGCCTTGATCACCGGGGCGGCGCCGGGGCCGCGGTCGATCAGCGCGCCGATGTCCACCGTGGTCCAGGCGGAGCCGAGGAAGCGATCCTCGGCGGCATCGACGAGATCACCGTAGGGGCCGCCCCGACAATAGGGCTCCAGCGCCACGCGGACGGCGTTGTCCTGCACCAGGTGGGCGAGGTGCGACAGCGTGCGCTCTCCGGGCGGCGAGACGGCCAGCAGGTGCAGCGCCGCGTCCACCGCGTCGCCCGCCTCGGCGGCCGAGAGGTTGCCCGGCGCCAACACGCCTTGCAGGCGCAGCAGGTCCATGACGAAGCCATGCCCCCAGGCAAAGCCATTCGGGGTGTCCACGTCGGCCAGCGGCTGCAAGGCGAGGTCGCCGAGCGCGCCGTCGCCGGAGCCCATGGAGAGGAACTCGCCGTCGGCCGCCCAGGTCGCCACCAGCGACGTGCTCTCGGTGGCATCGACGTCGATCCATACAACGCGCCCATTCGGAACGCGGGCGAGGAACTGGTGCCCCATGAAGGCCAGCACGGTGGACTTGCCGGTGCGCGGCGGGCCGATCACCAGCGCCGCCCCGTCCTGGCCCTGGTGGATGTCGAACCTCAGCGGCGTGCCGCCCTCGGCCTCCAACTGCATCAGGGGGTCGCATTTGAGGTGCGGGTTGCGTTCCGGCCCGCCCCAGGCCGAGGAGAGGATGAGGAAGTCGGCGAGCTGGACCTGGGTCAGCGGCACCTTGCGCGGGTTGGGGCGGACGTGGCCGGGCAGCGTGCCGTACCACGCGCGTTCGGCCCCCCAGGTCTCCTCAATGACGGTGAAGCCCAGCGTGCGCAGCGCCTTGACCAGTTCGTCCCGCCGTTCCTCCACCTCCTCGACCGAACGGCCCCACAGCACGGCGGTGGGAGTCATCCAGCCCGAGCTAGTGCCGGCCTGCTCGGCTTCCAGGCGTGCCGCCTCGGCCTCCAGCGCCTCCATGACGCCGACCGGGTCGTGGCGCAGGGCGGCGTAGCCGCCGACGGCGCGCAGCAGCACCGAGCGCCAGTCATAGGAGGTGTCGTCGTGCTTGCGCCAGAGTGCTGCGAAGACGCCGCGTGCCTGCACGTGGTCCATGGCCTCGAAGCGCACCGACCAGCGGAATTCGAAGGGCAGCTTGTCCAGCACGTTGAGCAGGCCGGGGTGGCTGACCCTGGGGTAGCCGCCGATGCCGAGAACGCGGACGTGCCAATTCTCCGCGCCGTTGCTCCAGGCCGGGAACGAGCCGGGCTTGAATCCGACGTCCACCAGATTGGCCTTGATCGGGAAGCCGGGGATGTCGGGTGCCGCCACGTAGGTCTGGTGGACGGGCGAGACGCAGTTGTGCAGCACGGTCTGCACGCCGTCGTCGTCCAGCATGCGCGCCCAGCCCACGGCGCGGCCAAGCAGGCTGGCGAACTGGAGAACCAGTTGGCGGAACGGTTCGACGTGGTCACGCATGACGTCCGGCCGGGCGCGTTCCGGCGGGTTGCGGGTGAACCAGGACGCCACGGTGCGCGTGGTGGGCCGAGACGGCGTGTAGGTGATCGCCACGAAGGTGCGGGTGCGCAGTTGGCGACCACTCGCGTCCAGCCGGGCGCGGCGCTCGCCGTCGATCAGCTCGGACACGGGGTGCGCTCCGGTGGAGCGCGGGTAGCCGCCGACCTCGCGCCGCTGCATCTCGAAATGGAAGGTCCAGCCGCCGGTAAAAGGGAACAGCACATTGCCGGCGGCGAGTGCCGTCTGCATCCGCTCGGCCGGATCCTGGCCGTCCTGGTCGCGCCCGCCGTACTCCACCACGGCCATCAGCGCGCCGTCCTCCTCCAGCAGCACCACGCCGGGCCAGACGAAGCAGTCCCATGGCAGGTGCCGGGACAAGGCGTCGAAACCGTCGCCGAAGGCAGTCACGTCGAGCATGCCTCACCTCGGGGCGCGGTAGGAGGAGAGGAACAGCGAGCGGCCTCGGGTGCGCAGCGCCCGCAGCAGCCAGGCCGAGGCGTTCTGGCGGACGATCTCCAGCCACCAGGGATCGCGGCGGGTGAGATACCGCGCCGTCAGAAAAACCAGCAGGAACCCCGCCACCGCCTGCGGGATGGCGCCGAGCGCCAGCCACAGCTCCGCGGCCAGCCAGATCGCGATGGCCAGCAGCTCCATGGGCACGCCGAGCGGCATCTTGGTCGGCCGCACCGAGGTGCGGCGCACCGGTTTCTCCCAGCCATCCGGGAAAGACGGAGGCGGAAGCGGGGTGCCCATGCCTCAGCCCCCCGCCAGCGCGATGATGGCGTCACGCGCCCCGTAGGCGGCGGCGCCGGCGACGGTGAAGACGAACACCACCACCCCGGCGATGCGGGAGAACATCGCCGCGACCAGCGCCAGCAGCAGCCCGGCGGTGACGGCGATCGGCATGAAGTTGGCGTCGAACACCGCCTGCCAGGACAGCAGCTCGGCGCCGAGGTTGGCGATCACCTGGGCGTGTGCCGGCCGCGCCGCCCACGCCAGCACCAGCGCCAGGGCCAATCGCCGGCGCGCGTCACGCAAGCTCCGCATGCTCACCTCCACCGTCAAGCTCCCCCGCCCCCAGCGGGCGGAGGACGAACCCCCGGTCCGGGTCGAAGCGCTCGACCCGCACGATCTCGTTGACGAAGCGCTTGCCCGTGCCGTCCCGGGCGAGGTGCACCACCGCGTGCACCGCCTTGGCGATCCAGCGCATCTGCAGGGCGTCCATGGTGATGCCGCCCAGCCCGACCATCTGGGCGATGCGGTCGAGCGCGTCCCAGGCGGAGCCGGCGTGCACGGTGCACAGCCCCGGGTGCCCGGTGGTCCAGCCGACCACCATCTGCCGCGCCTCGGCCCGGCGCACCTCGCCCAATACCAGATGCGTCATTGGCACGCGCAGGGCGTTGGCGACCAGCGTCTCCAGGGTGACCGGCGGCTCGGCCCAGGGGTCGGCGACCATGGCGTAGGCAAAGGGGCACGGCGGCTCGAACTCATAGGGGTCCTGGAGCACCGCCGGCAGGCCGTGCGCAAAGGCCGGTTCCTCCAGGCAGGCGCGCAGCAGCGTCGTCTTGCCGGTGTCGACGTCGCCGGCGATCACCACGGTGCGGCGCCCGTCGATCAGCCGGCGGAGGAGCCGCGCCTGGAGTGTTGTCGCGGCGCCGGACAGCACCCAGTCGTCGAGCGTGATGCGGCCGCGATAGGGCTTGCGGATCGAGCAGGCCGGGCCGGTGGTGACCGGCTCGATATCGGCGTGGATGCGCTCGCCGGTCTCCGGCAGGGTGACGTCGAGGGTCGGGCGGTCGCGGCGCAGCTCCTTGCGCTGGAAGCCGGCGACGTAGGCCAGGAACCGGCGCACCTGGTCAGGGTCGGCCTCGCGGACGAACTCCGGGGACGGACCGTTCTTCACGATGACACGGCAGCGGGTGGAGCCGCGCCGGGGCGGCAGCACCAGGACGTTGGCGACGTCCTCGCGGGACAGCAGGTCGCCGAACAGCCCGTCCATCAGCCGGCGCAGGGCCAGCAGCAGCATCTCGCGGCGCGCCGGCTCGTCGATCACCACCAGTTCGGTCATGCGCCGGCCTCCTTCGGGTGGAAGCCGTCGCGCACCTCGGAACCCTTGCGCCGGGGATGGCCGAGCTGCTCCTGGACCGCCGCCTTGGTCGCGGCGACATCCGCCGGGTCGAGGTCGTGCACGAGGTTGAGCACCGCGACCACGGTGATCATCAGGTCGTCGATGCGGGCGATGGTGGCCTCCAGCCGCTCGGTCTTCGCCCGCTCGTTGGCGATGGCGTCAAGCCCCTTGTCGAGCACGTGGATCACCGCGTCGCTCAGCGTGCGCAACCCTTGCCGGGTCTGCACCAGGGCGATCTGGTCGGCCAGCGGCACCGGCACGCGGGCGGAGATCGGGCGGGTGGCGGTGGTGTCGGGCGTGTCGGTCATGTCCAGAGCCTCGGGGGTTTGCCGGGACGCCGGGGCGCCGCTGGCGCGTCGGGCATGCCGCCCTCGGCGGCCGGGCCGACGGCGCCGAACCAGCGGTTGGCGTCCGGGTTGGGAGTCCAGGCCGCCGTGGCGCGGCCGTAGAGCGGGCGCCAGCGCGGATCGGCGTAGGGGTGCAGGCGGGTGGCGCGGATCGGCTTGCCGTAGCCGAAGACGATCAGGTCGTCCCCGCCCATCTCCAGCGCTTCGTGCATTGGCAACACCGGCCGGCGGTCCACCCGCACGCCGCGGCTGACGGTGGGGAAGAGGTCGAGCAACCCCTTGGAGGTCGAGCGGGTCGGCACCTCCTCGATGGCCTCGCCGACCATCCGGCTGATCCGTTCGGCCTCGTCCGAGGAGTTGGGGCGGAAGACCACCAGCCGGCAGTTGGCGGTGAGGCCGCGGCCGTACTCCTCCTCGACCTCCCACAGGCTCTGGGCCAGCAGCAGCAGGCGGATGCCGTATTCGCGGACGTACTTGATCCACTCCGCCGCTTCGCGGAGGTGGAACTGCAGGAACTCGTCGAGCACGACCAGCAGCCGCCAGCGCCGCGCCCGGCCGTCATCAGCCAGTGCCCGGTCGATGGTGAGGAAGTCCACCATCTGCGTCAGAATCAGCTTGAACACCCGGCGAAGCCGCCGGGCGTCGAGCGGGCGGGCGACGATGTAGAGGGTGACCGGCCGCTCGCCGGCCACGAGGTCGGAGACCGAAAAGTCGCTGACGGCGGTCTGGGCCTCCATAACCGGGTCCTCGAACTCGGCCAGCAGCACCGAGGCGGTGACGTAGACCGACTTCCGGTAGTGCAGGCTCTTGTCGGGGGGAGCGGAGCCGCCGCCCGGCCGCCCCTTGCCCTCGCCCTCGCCGGTGCCGCGCTCCTCGGCCAGCGCCAGGCTCTTGTCCCACAGCTCCTGGGCGGCGCGCTGGGCGGTCGGGTGGATGCCCTCGGCCAGCATGAGCGTCAGCCCGTCGTCGCCGAGCAGGATGTGCCGCCGCGCTCCGGCCAGCGACTTCTCGGAATCGGCCGCTGCGGTGAGGAGGTAGACGAAGACGCCGGTGAGGTAGGAGAAGGCGGCGTTGCGCCAGTGCCCCTCCTGCTCGCCCTCGGTGAGAACGCGGGCGGCGTGCTGGCAGTCGGGGACGAGGTACGGCTCCGGCCGCACCGCCATCAGCGGGTTGTAGCGGGAGCCACCCCGGCGGGCGAGGTCGAGCACGATGACGTCGCCGAAGCGGGTGCGGGCGCGGCTGGTGTCCTCGGTGACCGAGCCCTTGAAGTCCCAGACCACGGCGCTTTCGTCCCAGGCCGCCAGCAGCGTCGGGTGCACGGTGGTGGTGGTCTTACCCGAGCCGGTCGGGCCGATGACGAGGACCGGCTGCATGGTGCGCTCGCGCAGCAGGTGCCGGCCATAGGCGCCGAGGATGACGGAGGAGCGGTCGGTCATCGCCGTCCCCCTCCCAGCAGGCCACTGCGGCGCACGTCGGTGCGCGTGGCCCAGCGGCCGGAGCCAAACCCCGGCCGGCGGGTGCCGCGCAGGTCGAGGACGACGCGGACGGCCAGCGCCAGCGCGCAGAGGCCCGACACCACGGCGGCACCATCGATGATCCAACGGTGGCCGGGGGCCAGCAGCCCGCGCCAGCCGAGGAACTGGCCGGGTCCGTACAGGGCGATGGAACCGACGCGCCACCCGCCGAAGGCGGCCGGCCAAGCGAACAGCCATCCCGTCAGCTCGGTGATGGCGAAGACGGCGGCGAGCCAGACCAGCAGCAGGGTTGCGACGCGGACGATGGGAGCGGTCACAGCTCGTGCCCTCCCAGGTCGTGGAGGTCGTCGCGCCCGGCCTCGCGGCCACGCTGCTGTTCGCGCAGCCGCTGCATCTCGACGAGCTGGCGCTCGACGTCGCGGCGTTCGCGCTCGGTCATGTAGCCGAGGCGGTCGGTGGTCACCTCGACGGCGTCATGGCGCAGCCAGCGCGAGACGACGTCCGGGTCGAGGTGGAGGTCGCGGTCGTGCTGGACGCCGCGCACCATGATGTGCAGGTGCTGGTTGCCTTGCGCGTGCGCCATGTCGGGCTTGCTCTCGACGGAGGCCACCCACTCCAGGGGACCGACCCGGCGCTCCCAGGCGGCAACGACGTCGCGGCCGTAGGAGACCATGTCGTCGATGCGGTGCCCGTCGTTCGGGCTGACGATGAGGTGGAACACCCGGCGGTCGGCCGACCAGGCGTCCACGATCTCGGCGGTGTCGATGCCCAGCCGGTCGCGGTCGAACAGCGGCCCCTCCTTGGCGAGGTAGTTGGCCAGCGCCGCGACGGTGTTCGGGTAGGCGCCGCGGGCGCGGTCGTGGTAGAGCACCTTGACCATCACCGGGCGGGCGTAGGGACCGGCCTGCGGCGGCGCGCCCTTGACGCGGACCTTCTGCATCGGCCGGCGGGTGTAGGCGCGCGTCAGGCGGCGGCCGCGGTCGGCCAGCGCCTTCATGCGCGCCTTGAAGCCGTCGTCGTCGAGGATGCCGCCGAACAGGCCGAACCGCTTTCCCATGCTCCACCCCACAGATCACCGAACGCACGTCCGGCATGGTCATCGTTGAGCCGCGCGCCGCTCTTTCTCAACATCTCGAATGAGTTAAGAGGATCGACGCTTTGAATGCGCCCGCATTCCCAAATATCTCTGGAATACAGATAAGCCGCTGATCTGGAATGGGACGAAACGACGGCGTAGACGCTCTTTTATCTTGCTGAATTTGCTTTCTTACTTCCCAAACAACCACTTCCTATTCTTTCCGGCGACCGCCAGTCGCCTGTCTTTGCCGCCGTTCCTACGCCACACCACGCCCGGTTCCGAAACCACCCTGGCCCCGCCCCGCTCAGTCCGTTTTCCCCGTCGGGACGCGGCCAAACACCTCATCGACCAGCCGCCGGACATCGACCTCGGCCGGCCCGACGAAGTCGATCTCTTGCACCAGCAGCCCGGTGCCCCGGCTCATGGCGAAGCTCATCCGCTCGCCCACCGCCGCGGCGGCCACGGGCAGACGCAGGCCGCAGACGGTCATCTCGGTGCCCGGTTCGATCTCAAGGCCCGCGGGGGCATGCGTCAGGACCACCGACGCCGTCAGGGCCGGCTCGACCGCCAGCGCCTCGATCACCAGCTGCAGGGTGGCGGCGCAGCGCCCCACGGCGTCCCGTTCGGGGTGCGTCGGCACCAGCACGGTGTCCGCCGCCAGCAGCGCCGCGCGCAGGGCCGCGGAGGACGCCGCCGGGGTATCGATGACCACGTGGTCGAAACGGGCGTGCAGGCCCCAGACGCCACAGCGCAGGTGCGGGCTGGGGATGCCGATGGTCTCGAACAGCGCCGGCAGACCGTTGCGCCGCCGGCATTCGGCCCACTCCAAGGCACCGGAGCACCGGTCGGTGTCGAGCAGCGCCACCCGCTTGCCCCGGAGCGCCAGCTCGCCGGCGAGATGGACGGCCAGCGTCGTCCGCCCGGCACCGCGGGCCTGGTTCACGAGCGCCACGATCATGACGCCGCTCCCCGGGCCGTGGCGTGGGTCCGGTTCTCCCCGGCATCCCCGCGGCCCACCAACAAAGACTTGTTAGACTCTCTGTTAGATAGGTTAAGGGCGCGAATCGGCCCTGTAGACCAGGGGCTTGGATGGGGTCCGTGCACCCGATAGCACGAGTGCCGTGCACCCGATGGCACGAGCGTTTGCACACCCGATAGCACGAGCGGTGTCACCGGTTTATCCCCCGCGTCTGTGGATAAATCTGCGGCGCGAAGCGCAGCCGTTCGCCGCCGTCCGGCCGGCGCTCGACGGCCAGCCGGTAGCCCGGCAGCCGCTGGCGCCGGGCGACGGTGCGCAGGTCGATGGCGAAGTTGGCGAAACGGGCGAGGCTGCCCGACTTGGCGTGCAGGTGGCGGAAGTCGAAGGCCCAGCCGTCCGGCTGGCGGCCGGCGTGCTTGCGGGCCAGCCGGTACAGCCAGCGTTCGATGCCGCCGGTGAGGCCGAAGTACTCCCGCCCGATGGTGAGCACGAAGGCGTCGGCGAGGACGCCCTGGTAGAACCAGTCCGGTAGGATCAGCTCCAGCCCAAGCGGCCGGCCGGCGGCGTCGGCGCGCTCCTTCCACTCGTTGATCCAGGAGAAGCGGTGCCGGCGCCGCAGGTCGGGCTGGCGGAGGTTGGTGACCACCGTGGTCGCCTGGAGCCGGTCGAGGGCGGCGCGCAGGCGCTGGTAGTCGCGCCGCGAGGTGCCGCGGCCGGTGAAGGTGAGGATCTGGTGCGGCGTGGCGCTGAGTAGGCGCGCGGTGCGCAGGCCGGCGTCACGCGCCTCGACGAGCTGGCTGGCCGCCCAGATCAGCACGTCGGCGTCCCAGATGGTGGCGAGGCCGTGCTCGGCCGTGCCCTCGACGCGGATGCGCACGTCGCCCGCGGCGTAGTCGATGGGCGCGGTGCGCTTCGACTTGGCGAGCGAGAAGAACGGGTGCGCCATCAGGTCCTGCTGGTCGCGCACCGCCATGTCGCCGGGCAGCGCCACGAACAGGTCGAGCTGCATCGGCCGGTCACCGATCGGGAAGACCCCGTCCATGGCGCGGCTCAACGGTTCGCCGGTTTGGCCGGCCGCACGGTGCCGGCGCCGGGGTCGGAGGTGGAGGTGCGCAGGCCCTGGTCGGCCCAGTTCCTCAGATCCTCGACGGCGTAGACCACCCGGCCGCCGATCTTGCGGTAGCGCGGGCCGGTGCCGTAGACGCGGTGCTTCTCCAGGGTCCGGCCGGACAGGCCGAGGAAGCGCGCGGCCTCGGGCGTGCGCAGGAAGCGCGGCGGCAGACCGCCGGTCTTGTCGTCCATTCGTCCGTCTCCGTGTGCTGCGGGCGCCCACCGGACAGGCGGGCGCGTCGTGGAGCACGATGGCGAAGCGGACGCATGGTCAGGGAGGGGAAAGACCTTGCGAGGGCGAGTCCCCCGGCGGGCCCGTACCCAACACCTTGGAAACGCTTGGTGTCGGGGCCTCCCAAGCGCCGGCGCAAGGCATAATGGACAACAATCTTGCCCGGAGGACGGCGAGACGCCGACGGGTCGGCGGCGATCCGGATTTCCGGATCAGGATCGGGAATGGCGTTTGGCAGTGCTGCGCGAACTGCTCAAGCCGGCCCATTCGACTCCCGTCCTCGATATCCATCGCGGCTTTACCGTCTCCGGCAAGTTGCATAGTATGGCGAGGCAGATCAAGAACGTGACGCCTGCCTCGGACAAGCAATTTCAAGACGTTCGGAGCCTGGCAAGTGATCGCAGGCGCATACTCCGGCATATGGACGCTCGCGGCTGAGGTTTGGCTCGGTGGAGCACTGTTTTCCGGGATGAGTAGAAGGGATGACTGGAACAAAGATGCTTTCACCGAAAGATCGCCCAACCGCCCTGGACATGGTCCGCGTCCTCCGTTTCTGGCACAAGGTCGAGTTCTTCATCCCGTTCGACCTGCAGAAGCAGGTGCTGGAGGCCAGGGATGCCGATTGGGCGGTGCGGAGCTGGTCGCTTCAAGACTTGCCGCACGGAACGGACGGTCTCTGGTCATTCAGGGTTCCACGTGGGCGCAAGCTGGTCGGCTTCGACGTTTATCTCGGCATCTTCGACACATCGGTGCTGACCGGTGTCGTCCGCGGTGCCCTGTCCGAGCAGGAAGAGCTCGACCAGGACGAACGGGGGGACTTGGAAGGCCCGACGTGCATGGCGAAGGTCAAGGCCGGCCCGTCCGGCGAGCCTTTGCTGGAGGAGGTGTCGGTCTCGACCGCCCCCTGGGCGCTGGGCCGTGTCCGCATGGAGGGACTGACAGGCCTGGATTTCGATGCCTTCCAAGGCAGCACCGAAACGCTGAAGCTCGACCTTCAGCAGTTCCGCTCGGCGCGGGCGGCGGGCGGGGCGCCCCCACCGGGCGGAGAGGACGGGACGGACGGCCCGGCCGGCGGGCCGACCGCGGCGCCCCTGTCGGGCGAGGAGCTGAAGACCCTGCTGGCGCTGTTTCAGCGCTGGGCCGGCTTCAGCCTGGACGCGCTGGGGGCGGACCGACCCATTCTGGTCATCCGGGCGAAAAGCGTCGAGAACCGCAAGAAGGAGGGTGCCGCCGCGGCATCCCGCGAAGCCGTGCGCGCCGATGAGGACGACGAGTCCGAGGGGGACGAGGCCGACCTGGAGATCGACATCCTCAACAGCTTCTTCGCCAGGGACATCGCCAGAGCCATCCGATCCCTGGAGCGGCAGGAGACCTGCGCCGCGCTCGAGGCCTATCTCTCCCCCATACCCGAGGAGCGCCGCCTCGACCTCTACAGCGCGAAGGGCCGCGCCCACATCCGCAAGACTCTTACGCCCAGCCGCTTGCCCGCGGGCCATTGGCCGGACGAGCCCGCCCACGCCATGAGCCTGATGCAGCAATTCGCCGTCAACAGCCTGCTGGACCGGCTGGACGAGGGCGGGGTCTTCTCGGTCAACGGCCCGCCGGGAACCGGCAAGACCACGCTGCTGCGCGACGTCTTCGCTGACGTGATCACCCGCCGCGCCCGGGCCTTGGCCGACCTGCCGTCGCCGCAGATGGCTTTCTCCGGGAGCCGGCGGGTGGAATTCCGTGACCGCACCAGCTGTTCTGTGAGCGCCTTGTGCGAGGAGCTGACCGGTTTCGAGATGGTGGTGGCCTCCTCCAACAACGCCGCCGTCGAGAACCTGTCCCGCGACCTCCCCAAGTCCAAGGCGCTCGGGCGGACCGCGTGGCGCGACGAGAACGGCGGCGCCAAGGTCCGGTATCTTCAGACCATCGCCCACAACATGGCGGCCTATGCGGGCAAGCGCGGCTACCTGGACCTCTCGGGCAAGGACGGCCGGGGCGACGACATCCCGTGGGGCCTGATCGCCGGGGCCCTGGGCAAGAAGGCCAACCGCAGCCGCTTTTCGAACGGCCTCGGCCAGGATGGCAGCAGGAAGGAACCCCGTCCCAACGGGTTCGACCCGGAGCTGCACCAGTCGGTGTGGACCTGGCGAAAGAGCGCCGACCGGACAACCTTCGCCGCCGCCCGCGACGCGTTCCATGCGGCCGACCGGGCCGTGTCGCAGCGCGTCGAAGCGTTGGAGCGCTATGCGGAGCTTGTCGAGGTCCGGCTGCGCGGCCAGACTCTGGAATCGTTCATCGCTTCGGCGGAGTCGGCGCTTGGGCAGGCGCGGGAGGCCGTGGCCGGGGCCGAGACCGAACTGGGCCGTCTGAGCAAGGACATCGGCCTGTGCGACCGGCAGCTTGAGGTGCTGCGCGAAAACGAGCGCGTGATCGAGGCGGACCGCCCAAGGTGGTGGGAACGCTGGCTTCGGCCCGAGCGGGAGCGCCGCCGCAAGGCCGAGCTGGACGGCATAAGACAGCAGATGAAAGGCCAGCTCGACCGCCTGTACCATGCCCAGGAGCGCCAGGACAGGGCCGAGGCGCGACTGGCGTCCGCCCGGACGGAGCTTGCCGACGCGGAAGCGGCGCTCGCCCACCGGCGCGGCGAGTGGCACGCTTTGCAGGCGGAGCGGCGGGACTTGGCCGAGGCCTTCCCGCGGGTGCGCTTCCCCTCCACCGACGACGACCTGGAGCAGGACCGCTGGCAGATCGACGGGCTGTGGCGTGACGACACCCTGAACCTGCTGCGCTCGCGGTTGTTCGCCGCCGCGCTGGGGTTGCACGAGGCCTGGCTGGCGGAGGTCCTGCAACCGAACGGCGGCTTCGGGGGCAATGTCGTCGCCGTCAGCAAACTGCTGTCGGGGACGCGGCCCAGCGACCGCGACGACGCCCTGGCCATCTGGCAAAGCCTGTTCATGGTCGTGCCGGTGGTCTCCAGCACCTTTGCGTCCATCGGAGCGCAGTTCCAGGAGTTGGGCCCGGACAGCATAGGCTGGCTGTTCATCGACGAGGCCGGGCAGGCCGTACCCCAGGCGGCCGTGGGCGCCCTGTGGCGATCGAAGCGGGCGGTGGTCGTCGGCGACCCGATGCAGATCGAACCCGTGTTCACGGTCCCGATCCGGCTGATCGATGCGCTCGCCCGGGACGCCGGCCTGACGCGCGCGGCGCGCATGGCGCCCCACCAAGCCTCGGTCCAGACCCTGGCCGACGCGGCCAACAGCCTGGGGGCGCTGGTGCCCGTCGGCGGGGAGATGCAGTGGATCGGCAGTCCGCTGCGGGTCCATCGGCGGTGCGTGGATCCGATGTTCACCGTCGCCAACGCCATCGCCTACCAGAACAAGATGATCTTCTTCGACCCCGACACGCCGGAAAGCCGCCTGCCTCCAGCCGGCACTCTGGACCTGGGGCCGAGCGCGTGGGTCTGCCTGGGCGGCGTCGCGCTCGCCAAGCAGGTGGTTCCAGACCAGGTGGAGCTTGTCAGCCGGGCGGTGCAGACGCTGTACCGGCGGACGACAGCGCTGCCCGACCTCTACATCATCTCGCCGTTCCGCCGCATCAAGCAGGCGCTGTTCGACGCGATCACCGATCTGGAGCGATGGCCATCGGACGGACGGCCCAACGCCGGGGACCTCAAGGACTGGTGCAAGGCGCGCATCGGCACGGTCCACACGTTCCAGGGCAAGGAGGAAAGCGTGGTCCTGATGGTGCTGGGGTGCGACCGGAACAGCGTCGGGGCTGCCCGATGGGCCGCCAGCAAGCCCAACCTGCTCAACGTCGCCCTGACCCGTGCCAAGCACCGCTTCTTCATGATCGGAGACGAAGCCCTTTGGGCGGGGTTGCCTCACTTTTCCGATGCCGAAAGCGGCCGACTGCCGCGTATCACCCCGGAAACCTTCCTCGAGCGCGTACAGGGCGAGCCCATGCCGACGCCAATTCCAGTGAAAGCCCTTCCACAGGCCGTATCCGATCTCAGCCGAAGGCAGACCTCAGGCCAAGCCCTCGTCTGAGCCCTGATCGGCTTTGGTGGGGGCTGCTGGAGGCGCGGCCCGTGCCGCGTCTTGGACTTTGGGCATGGCCGGTTGCGCGGCTGAGGGACGTCGACCGTGAAGGACGCGGCACGGGGACGGCCTGCGGAGGCAGGCTGCCGGTCCAGACGAGGACGCTCTTCTACAGCAACATCCGCCGCAGCAGATCGCGATACCCGCCGTCCATCAGGTGATGCCCGCGCCGGATCAGGTAGCGCACCTGGTCGCGCAAGGGGGCGTTTCGGTACCAGTCGTCCTTGACGCGCGCGGCACCGAACAGCGCCTCCGCCGTCTGCCGCACGCTGGCGCCGTCGAGGTGGGCGTCGAGCGCCTGGAGGATGCGCATCAGCATGCGGGTCTGGTACGGCGTCAGGTCGGGCGCCGCGGCGGGATCCGCCACCGCGTCCCGGAACCGGCGGAGCGCGGCCACCTGGGCGTCCAGGTCGCGATCCAGTGCGATCAGAGCCCGCAGCGGCGTGCCGCGTTTGGGAAGCCGCTTGCCCTCGATCCAGAAGCGCCGCTCGCGCGGCCCGTCGGCCAGCGCGACGTGGAAGCCGTTGCCCGTGTCGAGGATGGCCTGGCGCGACGCTCCCCACCAGGGATCGAAGCCGGGAAGCGGCCCGGCGTAGGGGCCGGGCTCCGGGGACAGCCGGACCAGGGCCGGCATCATCTCGGGCCGCCAGAACACCAGCGTGTCAGCGCCGCTCTTGTCCGGGTCTTCCAGGACAGTGCAACCCCCAGTCGCACGCCCGGTCCGGTTCGCCGGCCGGGCCGCGCCGGCGGCCGGCGGCCGCGTCCGCCTGATACTTCCGGTTGCGGCGCAGGAACTCCCACGCCCAGCAGGAAACAGGCATCAGCAGGGCATACTGGTAAGCGGCCGATGTGCGCCAGTCGTTCTTTGCCGTCATGATGTCGTCGCTCGCGCGCAGCGTCTGGTTGCGCTCGACTCGAAAGGTGAGCACCTACCATCAAATTGCGATGGCGACGATGGCGTAGCGCGGCGGCGGGAACGGCGTACTTCGACGGGAGCGGCCGATCCGGCGGTCCGGAACGCCGGCTTTCCGCAAAAAAGCGGCGATGCGGATCAGTGCATGCCTTGCTGGAGAAGGTGCCGGTAGCCGACCCGGGACATCCATTGCGCGCGCGCCAGATGCGTGGCGTGGGCGTGCCGGGCGCGTTCCGGCTCACGGGCAGGGTCGATGCGCAGCACGATGCGGGCGACCTCGTCGGGGTCGGCGCCGTCCGCCTCGGCGTCGAGCAGGCGCAGATAGGTGACCAGATGCAGGCGGTCGTAGTCGGTCAGGGTGTCCGAAGGGGGCGGCGTGTCGGTGACCGGCGGTTCGAGCTGCGGCGTCGTCATCGGCTGGTCTTTCCCCTTTGCGTGTGGTTCTGCACCGGAGTGAGGGTGGTTGTCATGCTTGTGCATGTGGGCACGCCCCGAACCGGGGCCGCGGCTTGGCAGCCCGCCACCGTTTGCCGGCTTGGCTCGCTCCGCGTGGGAGATGTAGACCGTGGAGACGTGCCCCGCAATCCGGCTCCCTCCCGCGGATGGACAGATGCCCGGCGGCCTGGCCAGGGACACCCGCCGGCGGCGCCGAGCCAAGGGCATCCCGCAGGAGGAACGGGGCCAGCGCAAGGCTCCGGTTGTGATGGTCGGCCGTCTGGCGGTGGCGCGCACGGTGCGTCGGCGCGATCTCGTGGACTTGCCCTCCAACCACCTCAACCATTCCCCGCGTTCAGAAGCCCCTGAATCCGAAACGGCGGCGTTGCGCCGTCTCCATAAATGTTGTCCGGCGGTCCGCCGCCAACGGCGCATTCGGCAGGGTTTAGCTTAACTTTCTGGGTATTCTTCAGCATCACGTGATGAACGGACACCGGCCCGGTGCCGGGAACCGGCGTGCCGATCACGCCGACTCCCGGGCCGGCGGTCACGCCGCCGGCCGCACCGGCGGCTGGAGGGCGTGCAGATAATCGACGGCGCGCTGGGCGTGCGCCGCGGCGCTGACGATGACGCGGGTGTCGTTGCGCAGCACCTCCAGCCAGGAGGCGATGTAGGCGGCGTGGTCCTCGCGCACCTCCGGGGTGATGCCGAGGTCGGCGCACAGGAAGGCACTCCCGATCTCCGCCACCAGCTCCTCGGCGGCGTGGCCTTCGTCGCCCCAGCGCTTGCGCCCGAGGTCGCGGTCGAGGCGCGACGGGTGCCGGGTCCAGTGCACCGTCTCGTGGCCGAGCGTGGCGGCGAAGCTCTCGGCGTCACGGAAGGTTTCGTAAGGCGGCATCTGGATGTGGTCCGAGCCGATGGCGTAGTAGGCCCGCGTCCCGCCGGTGCGGATGTCGGCACCGGTGGCGGCGAAGAAGCGCTCCGCCGCCTCCAGGCGCAGCATGGGCTCCTTCGGCTCCGGCACGTGCGCCCGGAAGTGTTCGGGCAGGCCGTCCACCTGCTCGGCGTTGAACACGGTGTAACCCTTGAGGAAATGGATTTCGTGTTCGCTGTCCTCTCCCTCCTCGTTCGGCTCGGGCCGGGAGACGGTGCCGGCGTAGACGACCAGCGTGCCGCGCTCGCCCCGGCGCACCTGTCCGCCAAGCCCCTGCGCCTGCCGGTAGCTCAGCCAGAACGGCGAGGCATAGCCGCGCTCCATGGCGGTCATCCACAGCATGACGGTGTTGATGCCCCGGTAGGGCTGGCCGGTGGCGCGCAGCGGCCGGGTGATGCGGCCGGCGGCGTGGCCGGCGTCCCACGGCTTTATCCAAGGGCGCACGCCTTTCTCCAGGTCGGCGCGGATGCGGTTGGTGACGCGGGTGTAAACGTCGGTGCGGTCGTGTGCGGAAGCGGTCATGTCGGTCTCCCCTCGTTGGGCTGCCGTGCAGCGCGCTGGCTGCTGCACGGTTGCCCGTCGGCGAGACCGGGGTACGGGGGAGGCCCTGCCGGCGGGCGGGGCCGGGCCGCGCGGCACGGACGGGCTTCCAGCCCCGGCAGGGCCGGGCAGCCCTGCTCCGCCGTAGGCGGCGGGGCCGGCGGGGCGTAGGGGCGGCGCCCCTCGGCTCCCCGCTTCGGCGGCACCGGAGGCGCCGATCCTTGGGACCTGCGCCAGGGATCGTCACGCGCCGGCGCCGAGACGCGGCTCCGCCGCGGCTCGGGGGGCGCCAGCCCCTAGAGCCCGGTCCGACGCGCAGCGGCGGAGGCGCCCGACCGGCCCACGGCGGAACCCCCGTCATCGCGAAGGAGTCGCAGGACTGGCCGGAAAGCGCCCAGCCCGCCGGCGCGGTCCCGCTCGCCTCGCACCGTCGGGCCGCCATTGGCCGGTCGGCTCGCGACGAGTGGCCGAACAAGCCTTGCACGGTGCAGCCTTAGGTTGTGGCGCTCGCCACGCCGGTGTCCCGGATCAGCCCGACCGACGCACGTCCCAAAGCCCGTCGGAGGTGGCGGCATCGGCGAGCCGGGCGTGGGATCGGTTCTGGGCGTGCGGAGGCCGGAGCGTGGAAGGGCCGCTGCACGCCGCGGCAGTGCCCGGCAGGGCTGTGTCCGTCAAGCGGGGACGAAGCGCGCACCGCGGTTGAACG
The DNA here is from genome assembly GCF_003130795.1 of Azospirillum thermophilum. NCBI lineage: Bacteria > Pseudomonadati > Pseudomonadota > Alphaproteobacteria > Rhodospirillales > Azospirillaceae > Azospirillum > Azospirillum thermophilum. The sequence continues at coordinate 139,087 of NZ_CP029353.1, read as the reverse complement.
GTCCTTGAGCCTTGGGGCGGCGTCCGCCCAGCCTCGGCGCCGCCCCGCTCCCTACCACCTAAAAAATCGATGTCTGCTCCCGGCGCCGATCCAAAGCCACGTCGAATTGGTGCAGCAGGCGATTCAGGGTTTCAAAATCGACATGACGGGATGGCGGATCGTGCCCCGGCACGTGGTGTACGAGCGAAGTGGTTTGTCATCGCTCTCCGGCAGGTTGGGCCGGATCAGGTTGCCACAGCGGACAACCTGGAGACGTCAGTATGCCCCAACGGCGTCATGGTCTCCAAGCTCATGTAGCGGCGGCTGGCCGCCCACTCATCATTTTGCTCCAGCAGGATGGCCCCTCCCAGTCGGAAGATCGCCGCTTCATTGGGGAATATGACGACGACGTCGGTGCGCCGCTTGACCTCGCCGTTGACGCGCTCGAGGGGATTGGTCGAGCTGATCTTGGTCCAATGGTCGGGATGGAAGTCCATGTAGGCGAGGACGTCGTGTTCGGCCTCGTCCATCAGCGTGGCAAGCTTGGGGAAGCGCTCGCGCAGGCTATCGGCGACTTGGCGCCATTGCCGGTGGGCGGCCTTGGCGGTCTCCTGGGCGAAAGCCGTGCGGATCGCCGCTGCCACCATCGCGCGTTGCGGTGCAGCCACGTGTGCCATCGCATTGCGATAAAAATGGATCCGGCACCTCTGCCACGCCGCCCCGAACACCTTCGCGGCGGCCGCCTTGAGGCCCTCATGCGCGTCCGAGATGACCAGCTTCACGCCGCGCAGGCCGCGCCGCATCAGCGCGCGCAGGAACTTGGTCCAGAACACCTCAGCCTCGGAAGGCCCGATGTCCATGCCCAGCACCTCGCGCCGCCCATCGGTGTTCACGGCCACCGCGATTATCACCGCCACCGAGACGATGCGCCCGGCTTCGCGCACCTTCACGTAGGTGGCGTCGATCCACAGGTAGGGCCAGTCACCCTCCAGTGGTCGGTTCAGGAAGGACTGCACCCGCTCGTCGATGTCAGCGCACAAGCGGCTGACCTGGCTCTTGGAGATGCCGGTCATCCCCATGGCCTTGACCAGCTCATCGACACTGCGCGTCGAGACGCCCTGGATGTAGGCTTCCTGAATGACCGCCGTGAGCGCCTTCTCCGCTGTCCGGCGCGGCTCGAGAAAGCCAGGGAAATAGGAGCCCTTGCGCAGCTTGGGGATCTGCAAGGGGATGGTTCCGGCCCGGGTATCCCAGGCCCGCTCCCGGTAGCCGTTGCGCTGGTTGACGCGCTCGGCTGTGCGTTCGCCATGCTCGGCGCCGCACAGGCTGTCCACCTCCAGGTTCATCAAGCTCTGCGCGACGTAGCCGATCATTTCGCGCAGAAGATCCGTATCCGAGCCCTTCTCCAGAAGCTCGTGAAGCGCCATTCTGTCCATGGTCATCGAGGTTCTCTCCAGCAGCGTTCAAGGTGTTGCAACCCGAACCTACCGGAGATCTTCGATGACCGCCCCGCTGTGGATAAGCGGCCCGCCTACGCCAGCTTTTGGGGGCGCTTCGGCGGGCCGCTTACCCACAGCTCGTACACCACCTCGCGGGACGCAGCCGGATGGCGTGTTCTTCATGCAGCGGTTGTCCAGATGCACGACGCTGGTCAGCGCCGACACGCAGTAGCCCAGCAGCCAATAGCGTGAACGGATCGCGCGCAGGAATTCGCGGAAAGGGGCCGGGTGTCCATGCAGCAGCGCGTTGAAGCTCCGTTCGTACTCGCCCAGGATCTGGCGGATGTCCAGCAGCGTTGTATTCAGCATGGCCCCGCAGCGTTCGATGTGCATCAGCAGCTGTTCATCGTAAGGGCGGTGCGTCTTCAGGTCGGCCGGCAGGCAATCCCGGGATTTCAGCCATGCGATGATCGTGCGCACCCGTGGCGCGATGCGGCGAAGCTGGTATTCGTAGAAGGTGATTCCTTTCCAGGCACTGAAGATGGCGTCGGCTTCGGAATGATCGATGCCGAAGGCCGCCACGAACTGCCCGGCCTCCTCCAGGTCCGGCGCCCAGATCGCGTTCAGGAATCGGTCGATGGTGGCGTCATGGCCGCCGCAGAGGGCCTTGCGCACGATCGGTTCCACCCGCCGGCTGATCAGCCGGCGCAATTGGGCCTCTTCTTCCGCGGCAATCTGCCAGTAGCGCCCGTCGACCCGGATCTTTCTGGCTTCGAAACAGGTCTTCAGCAAAAAGGCGTCCAACGAGGGGATGTCGTCGATCAGGGAGAGGAGACTCAGGTCGTTGTGAACGATTGTCCGCTCGACCGCTTCGGATCCGAAGTGCTCTTCCAGAAGGACGGTGCTGTTGCGGGAACGCAGATAAATGGCAAAGCCGCCAGCTTCCCATTGGTGTTCGTCGTAGGGAATGTAGATGCCGGTTTCCACCGGGCGCTTGCCCGGCGCGCTCCCGGCATCGCCGTTCAGGAAGTCCTGGCCGTCGCCTTGGCTTTCGTCGAAATTCGGAAATTTGAACAGGATGGCCCGGTTCAAGCCCCGGGTCCGAAACAGATGGGCCGTGTCCGGCAGGGTCCGGGTGATGGACAGCAGGTTCATCGATACGCTGGATCCGCCGTATAAAATCTGCTCCAGGATCGGCGATATCGCGTCACAATGACGTCGCGTCCGCATGAGTGTCCTTTTCTTCTGGGCTTTGCCGGTCGGGGGCGGATGCCGTTGGGGTGGACAGCTTGTGCACGGACGCCGGGGGCCGGCGCCCGCGGGGAACCGTGGCCCAGCCTCACCTTGGGGCGCCGCGCGCCGGGGCCGAGCCACGCCCGCCCGCATCGGAGAAGATTGCACATCCCAAGGGCGACCTCCTCTACCGCCCGAGCGCGCGCCTGATTCCGGTCGGCCGGCGCCTGATCGAGTGTGGTGGTGGGCACTTGGTCATCATCCCTCGCCGGGGCCCCGCTCCAGGCGCCCGACCAGAACAACGGCATCCCGTGCCCCTGCTTCCTGGCAGGGAAGCGGTGCCCGAGGTGGCCGCGTGTCCATGGTGCCGTCAGAAAGGCCCGACCAATCGTGCCGGCACGAAGACGCCGGCGCCGCTGCGCGTGCCGTCCTCGGCTCGGACCGGTCGGGTCATCGGCGTACTCATGACTTTCCCGCTGCGCCAAGAGGAAACCAACCAAGCATTTTCGACGCGGAACGCGCCACGCGACAACGAAGGGCCGCTTTCGCACCATCACGAACGGGAATTGCTTTAAGGAAACGCTCCTGCAAGACCGGCTGGCTCTCCCGGAACGAGGTCTTTTGGTTGCCCTCGGCGTTGGCGACGGCGTCTTCGTCCATGAAACCGCTGGGACGGTTAATGACCATTTAAGCGCAACTTGAAAGAGTGGGAGCATTTTGTCGCACCAAGGGCAGGGCGACGGTGCGCCCGGACGCTTCGCCCGGCGGCATGCCGGGTCTTCCGGATCTCACATGGGGAAAAGGGGAGCGGTTCTCACACTGGCACCAGATCTCCTCCGGCATGATCCTGCTTCCCCGATCACTCGGAGGCGCGGAGGGCCGTGCCCCACACCACGAGCAGCGCGCCTCGCTCCCCGTCGTCCAAGCGCCGGCGCGTTTTCCCGGCGCGGCGGCTTGGGAACGAAAGGGCATGCTGCACCCGGTGCCCCTCCCTACACCCACGGCGCGTGCCCGGCACCCGGCTCGTGGAGGATTGGCTCACGCTTTGTGCGTCCACGGTCCCGAAGCGCCGGAGGACGGCACGCGAGCGGGCGCTCGGCCATGAGGGCGTTCGGGCCACGGTCTGCCCGGCATTGCCTCCGGGGTTGCGGATGGGGAGGCAAGCTGGTTCACCATTATAAACCATAAATGAAACAAGCTTTTTAGACTCTTTTATTAGTAATTGATTTGTGTTTCTTTCGACATACATCTGCGCCAGCTCGCCATGCATTGCGTTGCGGCGCAATCGGGTCGTGCATCATTCATGTGAACGGGGTCCAGGGAGATGGCGATGCCGGTTTTCGAATTGAACGGCGAGCGATTGGACGACGACACCGAGAGAATCAAAGTCATTGCCTTGAACCGCGCCGCTTACGTCCATCAGCTCTGCCAAGACCTTCGGCGCCTTGGCGACACCCTCGCGGACACGCTGAGGCAGGGCCACCGTCCGGAGCAGGTGGGCTACGACCACTTCATGTCCACCTTCGCCGCCGTCATTCCGGCGCGGCTGACGATCGCCGAACCGACGGAGCGTGCGCCTTCCACCCCGTGAACGCGGCGCATTGGTTGAGTCATACCCACCACCGGATTTGAGCTTTGAAGATGTGGACACAGACCAGCGCTCCCTGGGGCGCGATTCTCGATTACCTGGAGATCGACGAGGACACGGCCGCCCTCGTCCGTTCATCGAAGGCGGCCATCATGCCTGTGCTGGCCGACATTCTGGACGAGTTCTACCGCCGCACGCCACAACGGCCCGAGCTGGCGCCGCTGTTCGCCCGGGCCTCGACGGTCGATGCCGTCAAAGCGGCCCAGATCCGTCATTGGGACCTGCTGTTCGACGGCGCCTTCGACGGTTCCTACCGGGCATCGGTCGTGCGGATCGGGACGGCGCACCAGGCCATCGATCTGCCCATCGAATGGTACGTTTCCAGTCACGCCTTCGTGCTGGGGGAGCTTCTCGACCGAGTGATCCGCGGCGACGCGCGCGTGTTTCAGACGAAGACGAGACGCACGGAGCGCGCGCGCCTGGTGAAGGCCCTGACCGGCAGCGCGCTGCTCGATATGGCGTTCGCCATCGCCGCGCACACCGGCGAGGCGGTGCGCGGCCAGCGCGCCGAGGCCGAGCGCATGGTGGAGAACATCGACCGCCAAGTGGCCGATACCGTCGACACCGTGACCGCGTTCACCGCGGCGCTGGCGGACAGCGCGCGCAGCATGACCGACGCGGCGGCGGCCGTGGACCGGGACACGGACGCCGCCGCCGCCGCGGCGAACAGCGTGCTCGCGTCCGCCCAGACGGTCGCCGCGGCGGCCGAGGAGCTGCACGCCTCCATCGCGGAGATCTCGGTGCAGGTCGGCGGCGCGGCATCGACGTCCCGGGAGGCGGTGGCACGGATGCGGGGGCGCGGGACGTCGTCGGGCGGCTGGGGACGGCCGCCGAGGAGATCGGACAGGTCGTGCAGATCATCGGCGCCATCGCCGCGCAGACCAACCTTCTGGCGCTGAACGCCACCATCGAGGCGGCGCGGGCCGGCGAGGCCGGCAAGGGCTTCGCCGTCGTGGCGTCGGAGGTCAAGAGCCTCGCCAACCAGTCGGCCCATTCCGCCGAGGACATTGCCGGACGTGTGGCGACGATTCAGGAGGTGGCGCGCCAGACGGCCGGCTTGATGGACGACGTCGCGGCGGCCATCGGCAGCATGGAGGAGATCGCGGCGACCATCGCCTCGGCGGTCGAGGAGCAGACCGCCGCCACCAGCGAGATCGCCCGGAACGTCGGCGTCACGGCGAACCGGGCGGAGGACGTCGACCGCCAGATGGCGTCGGTCAAGGCGAGCGTCGCCAAGGCAAACCGCTCGGCCGGCGCCGTGCGCGACAGCGCCGCGCGCCTCGACGAGCTGATGGACTCCATGCGGGGGATGCTGATCAAGGCGGTGCGCACCTCGTCCACCATCGCCGACCGGCGGCGCGAGAACCGGCGCGCCGTCCTGCTCGACGCGGAGATCCACATGGCCGGCCGGACCGTGCCTGCCCTGGTCTATGACCTGTCGGAACAGGGCGCCATGCTCGCTGCCGAGGGGGTAGGCGGCATCGGGACTCATCTCAGGCTCGTGATCCCGGAGCACGGGGTGCGGGTGGACGCGACCGTGGTCGCCGTCTCCGACGGCTTCCAACACGCCCGCTTCGACGGCGAGGGCCTGTCCACCGCCGAGGTGAACCGGATCGCCCTGCGGAGCACCGACCGCCTCGTCGAGGCGACCAAGAACGACCACAGGGTGTTCGTGGACAGGATATGCGCCGCCGCAGCGGGCCGTGCTCAGATCGAGCCGGCGACGCTGAGCACCCACCACACGTGCCGCCTGGGCACGTGGTACGACAACGTGAGCGACCTTGTCATGATGGAGCTGCCCGCCTTCAAGGCCCTGGCCGAGCCACACCGCGAGGTTCACAGGGTTGGACGGGAGGTTCTGAGCGCGTTGGCCAACGGCGACGGCGCCCTCGCCGCATCGAAGATGTCCCGGCTCGAAGAGTCTTCGCGCCGCGTGATCGGTGCGCTCGACCAGCTGGGGCGGCAGTACCGCCAGCACGCCGCCGCGTCGTGCCACGAACCGGCCTCGCTTGATGGCGTTCCTCATTCATCGTCGGTTCAGCTTGGGACCCGTAGTGTCCATGGCTGATCCAAACGCCACCAGGAGACACACCGTGACGAATTCAAGGCTCCTCGCGACCGCGTTGGTCGCCGTCCTGGCCTCGGGCACGTTCGCCCACGCGCAGACCGCGCCTGTCCCCCCAGCACCGCCGTTCATGGACGTCACCATGCTCCTCAAGCATCTGTCGTCTCTGGGGTTTGGAGATGTCAGGGAGATCGAACGGAAGAGCGACAAGCTCTACGAGGTGACGGCGCGTGATGCCGAAGGGCTGCGATGGGAGATGTCTGTGGACGCCCGCACCGGCGAAATCCTCAGGAAAGAGCCTGATTGAGAGGCGGTGCGGTCATCGGATGGGCCGTTGCCCACCGGGCGGAAGCCGGCGGGCCCGATGCGGACGGGTGGTCCGCATCGCCTCGCTTCGGCCTGAGAAACAGCGGGCGGGTTTGGCTGAAGGTGCCGCACGGTTGCCGGCCGACGCCGGCCGCCGACTCGGGAACGGCGCCGGCCCCCGCGCCGTCCTGAAAAACGCGACCGCGCCTGGAAAACAGACGCGTGGCTTCGAGGCGGCCGGCGTGCGCACGGCCTGTGTTGCCGGACGGCGGCAGTGGGGGAACCGGCGACATCGCCGGGACGGGGCTGTGGCCCGACCGGGAACCGGCATCGGTGGGCCGCTGAAAGCCGCCTGGATCACCGGTGCGGCCATTGTCGCGCTGGCGACCGCCGCACGTTTCGCCGTCTGGGAGATGGTGATGAACCTGGCGGCCAGCGCGTGGGGCGTCGTGTCGCCGTGGGTGCCGGGCTTCGCCGTCCACGCCGGGGCAATGGGGAACCATGTCGCCGTCGCCCCGGTGGTCGCATGACGTCGACCGGCATGGGCGGGTGCGTCGGCGACACCCCGCCGCAGGCGACGACCTTACGGCGCGGACACGGGCGGGCCGGGCTCCCGTGTTGCCGAATGGCGCCCACCGGCCTCTAGGCTGTCCAACGGATCAATCGGACGGCCTCCGCCAGGGCGCGCTGGAGGCCTTCACGGCTGTACGGCTTGGGCAGAGTGGCAGCGCCGGGGTGGGTGAAGCCGCCGTACCCGGTGGCCATCACCACCGCGATGCCGGGCTTGCGCCGCCGCGCCTCGTCGGCCAGATCGCTGCCCGACATGCCGGGCAGGCCCACGTCGGTCAGCAGCACGTCGATCGCCGTCCGGCCCAGCGCCTCCAGCGCCTCGGCTGCGTCGGCCGCCTCCAGCGCGTCGTGGCCGAGGTCGCCCAGCATCTCCACCGTGGTCAGACGGACCAGCGCGTCGTCCTCCACCACCAGGACCGTTCGCCGCCCCGGCGCGGCGGGGACTGCGGCGCCAGGCCCCATCGGGGCTGGCGCGTCCAGCACCTGGCGCAGCTTGGCCGCCAGCGCCTCACGGCTGTAGGGCTTGCTCAGCAGCGACACGCCCTCGTCCAGGCGGCCGTGATGAACGATGGCGTTGGCGGTGTAGCCCGACGTGAACAGCACCTTCAGGTCCGGGCAGATCTCCTGCGCGCGGCGCGCGAAGTCGCGCGTGTTGATCGTTCCGGGCATGACCACGTCGGTGAACAGCAGGTCCGCCCTGGCGCCGCTGTCCAACAGGTTCAGCGCGGCCTCCGCGTTCACCGCCTCGATCGTGCGGTAGCCCAGCGAGCGCACCAGCGCCACGGCGGCGGCGCGCACGTCGGGGTTGTCCTCCACCACCAGCACCCGCTCGGTGCCGCCGCGCACCTCGATGCCCCGGCCCTGCACTTCCTGCTCCGCCGCCTTCACGCGAGGCAGGTAGATCTTGACCGTGGTGCCCTGCCCGACCTCGCTGTAGACCTTCACGTGCCCGCCCGACTGCTTGACGAAGCCGTGGATCATGCTGAGCCCCAGGCCGGTCCCCTTGCCCGCCGGCTTGGTGGTGAAGAACGGCTCGAACACCCGCTCCAGCACCTCGGGCGGCATGCCCGCGCCGGTGTCGCTGACGGCGACCAGCACGTACTGGCCGGCCGTCACCTCGGCGTGGCGGGCGGCGTAGGCCTCGTCCAGCTCGGCGTTGCCGGCCTCGATGGTCAGCTTGCCGCGGCCCCGCATGGCGTCGCGCGCGTTGACCGCCAGGTTCAGGATGGCGTTCTCCAGCTGGCTCACGTCGACGCTGGTGTTCCACAGGCCGCCGGCGATGATGGTCTCGATCTCGATGGATTCGCCCAGCGTGCGGCGCAGCAGGTCGGTCATGCTCTGCACGACGCGGCCCAGGTTGACGACCGTCGGGCTGAGCGGCTGGCGCCGCGCGAAGGCGAGCAGGCGCGAGGCCAGCGTCGCCGCGCGGTCCACGCCGGCCAGCGCGTTGCCGACCAGCGACAGCGCGTCGCCGTCCAGCGCCCGGCCGCGCAGCAGCTGCAGGTTGGCGCCGATGACCTGGAGGTGGTTGTTGAAGTCGTGCGCGATGCCGCCGGTCAGCTGCCCGACCGCTTCCAGCTTCTGCGACTGGCGCAGCGCGTGCTCCGCCGCCTCGCGGCGCCGCACCTCGGCGCGCAGCTCCGCATAGGCGGCCAGTTCGCCGCGCGCCCGGCGCAGCGCCACCCCGGCCGTCCCGGCCAGCGCCAGCCCGGCCAGCAGCGTCAGCCCGACCAGCGGGCCGCTGTCGCGCACCCAGGCACGGAGGATGGCCGAGGTCTCGATGCCGGCGCTGACGTACACGTCGTGCCCGGCGACCGGGCGCACCACGTGCAGCCGCTCGATGCCGTCGAGCACCGACTCGGTGCGGTAGGTGCCTCCCTGCGGTGCTGCGGCGATAGTCCGCATGAACCCGCTGGCGCGGTCCATGGCCTCGACGCCGGTGGTCGTCTCCGGCTCGCGCAGCAGCACGGTGCCGTCGGACCGCGCCACGGTGACGGAGCGCCCCTCGGTCTCCCCGGTGGTGCGGAAGAACTCGACGAGCGGGGCGACCGGCAGGGCCGACAGGACGACGCCGCCGAAGGCGCCGTCGGGGCCCTGGATGCGGCGGGCGAAGGGCAGGATGGTCACGCCGGTCACGCGATCCGTCACCGGCCGGGCGATCAGGGTGGGCGGGCCGCCGTCGCGCAACGCCGTGAAATAGGCGCGGTCGGCGAAGGAGAGATCCGGCTGGACCCGGTCGACGCTGCTGGCGACCGGCCGCCCGTCCGGGTCGATCACCGTCAGCGCCACCAGTTCGGGAGACTCGGACGCAAAGCGGACGAGCATGGCGTGCAGCGCGTCCGGCGTCGCCGGCCGGTCCGGGCTGCCGTCCCTCAGGCGGGAGGCGGTGCGCGACGTGGCGAAGACGTGGACCTGCAGGAGCGCCCGCAGATGGTCGGCCAGGACGCGCGCGCTGCGGTCGGCCGCCGCCGCCGCCTCGCGTTGCGCCTGCGTGTACCCGTGCCAGCCCAGGACGGCCGCCAGCAGGAGGGGAATGACCACGGCGGCGGAAAGCATGCGCGTCAAGGCGCGCGGGGTCCTGTCCGGTTCCTTCATGACGAAACACCGTGCATCCGCGGAGGGAAGCCACAGGCATAGCCGATGACCGCGCCCGGTTCCACCCGCCGGTGGTCGTATTCGCCGCCGCCGTGCGTCACGGTGGGCGCGCCTTGCGGCGGCGCGGGGACCCCGGTGCCGGCCTCCGGCCCAGCATGGATGAGCACCCTGGCTTGACCGCTTGCCGGAACGGCCGGCTGTGGACGGCTGGGCCGCCGCGCCGACCGGATCCTCCGCCGGAGCCGTCGCCGCGCGCGACAACGGTGTTGCGCGCGGCGGGACGACAGCAGCCCGGCGGAGACGCCCGACCGCACGATGGCTTCGTTTTCGGCACTGGGTCGCGGCAAGGGTGGCGGTTTTACCAAACGTTATGCAATGTTCTGCCAGCCTGCGCACGGCGGCACCTCCCCAGGCGATCTGGACGGTCCCGATCCCCTGACGGGCCTCCTTGCGGCCTTTGCGGTCGCCGCCCGCGAGCCATCACAGCCAAGCCGCCGTGCGGGCCGCCGGCCCGGACCGCGGTTGCCCGGCGCCGTTCGATTGAAGGAGTCGAGCCAAGGATGAACCGATGCACCGCCGAACGCGAGCCATGGGGTTTGCGCATCCGCCTGGACGGCGCTCCGGCGCTGCGGGAGCGGGATGAGTTTGCGGCGTCCGTGGAGGCCCTGTGCCTCGAGCTGTCGCGGACCGGGCGCCCATGGGTCAGCCTCATCGAGATCGGCGCCTTCCATGCCGACGGCTTCCGCCCCGCCGTGGTGACCGACATCATGCGGCTGGCGCGCGACTGCGGACACGAACGGTGCGCGATCCTCATGCAGGACTGGGCGTGGGCCCGTGCCTTCGCCGACGCCATGCTCGCCGCCAAGGCCGATGACCAGGTCCGCATCTTCGTTGTTCCCCGGACCTGTTCCGTCCCCTACACCCAGGCGCACCGGTGGATGTTCGAGGGAGCGGTGGTGCCCCTGCTGTCTTCGGCGGCCTAAAAGGGCGCCAAGGACGGTCAGGGTCCGCGTGGAGGCGGGCGGCCCGCGGCGCGGATTTCCCTGTGCCCGTGCAAGGCTGAACCGCGGGACGCGGCCGGCCGTGCCGGCCGATCCGGCCCCGGCCATCCCCCAGCGACGCGAAAGCCTCCGTTCGGGGACGGCGGTTCGCGTTCCATCCTGGCGGCACCGTCGCCGCGGAAACCGGCCAACGGTCGCCGGCATCGGTTCAGTGCATGGCGTGCGTTGTGTCGGAAGACCGCGGGCTCCGGCAGAACTCCATGGCCGAGGCGATCTTGTCGCGCAGCACGAACACGAGCGACTCGTCGAACGCGTAGCCTCGCGTCCGCCGCCGCCCTTGCACGCTTGCCATAGACGTCTCTGATCATGAGCATCATGGCCGTTCGGGGCACGGTCCGGGTTGCCGGAGCGTGCTCTCCGGAGGCGGTTGCCCCCGGAGCGCGGAGAGCGGCGTCGAGCAAGCCGTCCCTGGGGACGCCCCTCGCGCGCCGCCCCACGATGCCTAAGCGGCCGCGCCGGCGCCCGCCAAACCGCGGACCAGCCCAGCGATGCAGCGCTCGACATCGGCGCGGGTGCGCTGGTCCTCCAGGAAGCGCAGGTGCTGGCGTTCGCCGTTCGTGGCGACCACCTCAAACGCAATGGCTGGCACGCCGTCACACAGATGGAGGCGGCCGGAGCGTTGGGTTGCGAGCAGCCGCGCTCCAACGACGGTGGCGCCGCCCTTGGAGACGTTCTCCACCAGAACCTCCTCGGCATGCCCGCCGGTTTCGACACGGCAGCGGCGATCGACGGCGTAGCGAGGCTCACGTCTTCGGTCGACGTCGGCGGTGGCGGTGCGGACCACGCGGACCAGGACGCGCCGCAGCTCATCGATGCCGCTCGCCACCTGCGTGGTGACGGCGTGCACAGTCGATGCCCGTTCCTCCGCGCTCGCGGCCTCGCGCGACACGGCGGCGATGCGGGTTGACACCTCCTGCGCCGCGTGGGCGGTCTCGGCGATGTTGCGGGCGATTTCGCGGGTCGCCGCCGCCTGCTCCTCCATGGCGGCGGCGATGCCGCCGCTGACCCCATCCAAGTCGCGGATGGCGCGGCCGATCGCGTCCACGGCGGTCACGGCGGCCGCGGTGCCGGCCTGCACCTGGGCGATCTGGGTCGATATCTCCTCGGTGGCCTTGGCCGTCTGGGTGGCCAGGGACTTCACCTCGTTCGCCACCACGGCGAAGCCGCGGCCGGCCTCGCCGGCCCGCGCCGCCTCGATGGTGGCGTTGAGCGCCAGCAGGTTGGTCTGCGAGGCGATGGAGTTGATCAGCGTCGCGGCTTGGCCGATTTGGGTCACCGCGTCGCCGAGCGTGCGGATGGCGCGTTGCGTCTGCCGCTCCTGCTCGACGGCGTCCCGGCTGACCGCGGTGGCGTGCGCGACCTGCCCGCTGATCTCCCCGATCGACGCGGTCAGCTGTTCGGTCGCGCTGGCGACCGTCTGGGCGTTCGCCAACGCCTGCTCGGCGGCGGCGGCGACCGACTGGGCGTTTGCGCTCACCTGCGCGGCCGACCGGGCCATGGTTTCGGCGCTGTCGTTCATGTCGCGGGTGCGGTCCGCGACCTCGTTGACCGCCGCCCGCGTTTCCCGCTCGACCGTCTCGGCCATCGTCTCCAGCGCGCGGCGGCGCGCCTGCTCGGCGGCTTCGCGCTCGCGCTCCTGGACGCTGCGGAGCTGTTCGTTTTCCACGCTGTTGCGTTTGAACACCTCAACCGCCCGCGCCATGTCGCCGATCTCGTCGCCGCGTCCGACGGCGGGCACCGCGACGGTGGTGTCGCCGCGCGCCAGCGCCGTCATCGTTGCGGTGAGACGCTTGACCGGCGTGGCGATCAGGCGGTAGAGGAGCCCGTTCAGCAGGATGGTGAGAGCGACGGCGGCGACGGCCGCGCCGAGCGTCTGCCGCCAGGCGGTGTCGACGGTGGCGACCGTGCGCGCCGCCAGTTCGGCGGACAGCTCCTGCGCTGCGGCGGCGATGTCGGCCAGCAGGTCCTGAGTCTTCAAGCGCAGGGGACGCGCCTCGCCGAACCACACGCGATCACTGTCCTGCCGGGCGGCGGCCGTCCTGTCGATGGCCGAGCCCAGCGTGCGGTGCGCGTCCAGCAGCTCCTGAAGCCGCGGGTAGGTCGCGGTCAGGGCCGCCAGTTGCCCGGCCGGCGCCTCGAGAGCGGCCCGGGCGTTGGCGGTGCGTTGCAGGTCGCCGTCGGCGCCCGCCATCAGGAACGCGGTGAAGGCGTCGATGACGCCGGTGACGCCGAGTTCGTAGGTGCGGACGGCCGCGCCGGCGGGGCTGTCCGGATCGGTGGCAGCGACGAGGCCCGCCAGCGTTCGCTCAAGCGCTCCCTTTCCGGCGAGGTAGTCCAGGTTCAGGGCCTTGAGGTAGGCCAGGCGCACGGCGGTTCCCTGGTCGCTCAGTTCGCCGTAGCGCACGAGCATGCCGCGCGCTTGGCGCAGCGCCTCCTTCCGTTCCGGACGGGCGGCCAGCTCCACCAGACGGTCGATCAGCTCGAGGCTGCGCGCGCGCTGCGCCCGGGCCGTCTCGGCGGGACGCGCGACGTCGGCCTCGCTGCCGGCGGTTGCCACGGTCAGGTTGGCGTAGGCCACCGCCTGGAACGTCGCCTGGATTTCCTGCGTGGTCACGGCCACGCCCGCGGCGCGCTGCGACAGCCCGGTGTCGGTCCGGACCGCGTCGAAGGCGGTGTAACCGCCGGCCGCCATCGCCGTCACCATGACGACCACGGCGATGCCGTTGCCGGCGAGCTTTGTGGCGATGCGCAGGTTTTGTACGATGCTCCACATGGATGTGCGTCGGCCTTCCCGGTGGGGCGATGGCTGAGACGCATGGCTCGCGTGCGTGTGCGCTTCCATCGCCGCGGTGAATTTGGAAGCATTTTAAAAAAAACATTGCCGAACCGTCGATGGCCGGCCCTGCGGAACGGGTGCGGCGAATTCGCCCATAGCGCCGGTGGTGTCAATGGCCTTGGCGAACCCGGATGCCGGCGCAGGGGCCGAGGATGCGGATGCCGTTGGCCGGCCACGCGCCGCTGCGCGAACCATCGTGGGGGGCGTAGCGATGGACGGTCCGCCCCTGTCTTGTTGTGCGGGGCAGCTGTGGGACATCGTGCACGGCGCAGACCGCGGCTTGGTGCCATGTACGGTCCGGGAACGCGCTCGCGGAATTGCCGGACCGGTCGATTGTTGCCCATACTGATCGCGTTGAAACACGCGGCGCTGCAATTGTGACGTCCGCCTTGGCTCTGGATGCCGTTTGGAAGCCGATTGCCTGGTCCATGGACGATAAATGCGGCGTGTCCGAACTGGACGGCGAGCACCGGGAGCTCCTCACCCTTCACAACGACCTCGTCCACGCCCTACTCGGCCGGGCTTCGCTCGATCTGGAACGGGCGTTCCTCGACACCGTGCATCACAGCGCCGCCCTGCATTTCCGCACCGAAGGGCGGCTGATCCGCAGAACCGCATACGCGCGGGCCGGCGAGCACCTCGCCGATCATCGCCGGTTCCTCGCCGGAGTCCTGCGCCTGCGGGCGCAGGCGACCGATGGGCCATCGCTGTGCGACGCGGCGCTGATGTTGCGCTGCTGGCTCGTCGAGCATTTCCAGGAGGACCGCGACCTGCTCGACTGGCTCCGCCGGCAGGCGAGGGACTGCCTCTGACTGGGGCAACGGCCCGAAACCGCCGGCCGATGGCCGGCGCGCACACGGCGTGCCTGTTGTCGACGGTGGCGCCGGAGGCACCACACCGGCTCATGCGTTTGCCGGACGCATGTCCACCTCACCGCCTTCACCCCCGGCCAGAGTGCCGAGGTTACAGCCCAAAGGGGGACGCTTACGGACGTGAGACAGGCGGCGCGTCCGCAGAATGCCTCCCTGCCTACGTCACCACCCGGTTTGGTGAGGTGGGGAGCGGTTCCGCTTCTGGGCCAACAGTCCAGTCCTCTGGACCTATGTGCGGTTACAGCCCTTCCCCATTGCCAAATCTAGGCCGCACTTTGGACGTTCAGCAGATTGCCAACGAAAGTAAAAAGCTTGGCGGACGAGAAAGGCTTCCAGAGGATCGCCAAACGGCCCGGTTCCTCCCTGGGCAGCATGTTGCAGTACGCCGTCATGGCGATAACTGGCTGGTCAGGACGGATCGCGCGGACGCTCTGGATTAGATCGTAGCCGCCCATATGTGGCATCTGCATATCGGTAATAAGCAAGTCCACAGACTCGTTCTGATAAACAGCCCAAGCCTCAAGGCCGTCGTGAGCCATGGAGACTCTGTACCCGGCGCTTCTCAACACATCCGCCAAGCTCATCAACACCATAGCTTCATCATCAACGATAAGAATGTGTTGGTCATGCACGACCATTGCCTGAACTCCAAGCGCGACAAAACTCCAAGGGATAAGGCGGATTTGTCCCTAATCCCCAATTGGAGGCTTATAGGCTTACCTTGCTTGATAGGTGAATGAACAAATTGAATCGCTGATTGGCTACATGAGATCGATAAAACGAACGCCATACCGCTTTAGGGTCCGGACCCATAAAGAGCCTTTCCTGCAGGGCACCGTTATGATTCAACGCCCTGGAAAGGGGCTTTGTGATGAGCGACGGTCAGTTCTGGTTGACGGTGGAGCAGTTTGAGCGGCTTGAGCCGCACCTTCCGCGCGACACCCGAGGCAAGCCGCGCGTGGATGATCGCCGTGTGATCAGCGGGATCGTCCATGTGCTGAAGTCGGGCGGGCGCTGGGCGGATGCTCCACCGGTCTACGGCCCCCGCAAGACGCTCTACAACCGCTTCGTCCGCTGGGCGGCCAAGGGCGTGTGGGAGGACATCTTCCATGCGTTGGCAGCGGCGGGTGGCCCACCGGCCCAGGTGATGATCGACTCCACGGCGGTGCGCGCCCATCGTTCGGCAAGCGGCGGCAAAGGGGGGAGCGTGCCCAGGCCATCGGCCGGTCCCGTGGCGGGCGAACCACCAAAATCCACGCCCTGAGCGATCCGCGCGGTCGGCCGCTCGCCTTCCTGTTGACCGGTGGTCAGGTTGCCGACTGCACCGCCGCCGATCGTCTGCTCGACCGGATGCCCGCCACCGATCTCCTGCACGGCGACAAGGGCTACGACAGTGCCGCTGTTCGCCGGAAGATCGAAGAGGCCGGGGCCGCGCCCAACATTCCGCCACGCGCCAACAAGCGCTGGAAAAACTGCTTCTCTCCCTACCTCTACCGGAACCGCAACGTCATCGAGCGCATGTTCGGACGCCTCAAGGATTTCCGGCGCATCGCCACCCGTTACGACCGGTCCGCCACCAACTTCATGGCCGCCGTCCACATCGTGGCAACCGTCGCATACTGGTTATGAGTCCGGACCCTAGGCGACATGCTGGTCTGTGCCGTTGCACCTTATCTGGTCTTTGCACGTTTAGGGCGTTCGGCCGGCGACGTGAATGAGCCGATCCAAGAGCTTGTTCGGGGTAAGCGGTGTTCTCAGGCCACGGCGGGTTCCTGCCGGGCATGGCCCCAGGGCAGGAGTTCATCGAGCTTGGTGATCGGGTGGCCGCCGGCGAGCTTGGTCAGCACGTCGGCGAACCACGCCTGCGGATCGACGCCGTTGAGCTTGCAGGTTTCCACCAGCGAGGCGATCGTCGCCCAGTGCTCGCCGCCGCCGTCACTGCCGGCGAACAGTGCATTCTTACGCTTATGGATACATTTGCATAACCGTAACTATGCGCAGCCGATGATTATGCGCAGGTCGCTGGCGGCACTGCGGAGTTTTCCGCCTCCGCCAGCATTTCTCAGTCTGCCGGACTGCGCATAATCAGAGGTTCTGGAGAAACTGCATCAGCTGGTCGGGCGGCCGATACCTCGGCCCGTCGGTGTTCGGCGATTGCAGTCGGTCGAGGGCGCGCTCCTTCATCGACAGGTCGGCCTCAATGTACATGTGCGTGGTCGCCGGGCTTTCATGGCCCAGCCACAGCGCGATCACGGTGATGTCGATTCCGGACTGCAACAGGTGCATGGCGGTGGTGTGGCGGATCGTGTGCGGCGTGATCGAGCGGGCTTGGTCCAGCAACGACGGCATGGTCTTGCCCGCCGCTCCGACGTACGTCGCAAGGCGTTGGGTCACGTTCGAGCGGGTCATCGCGGTCCCGCCCCGGTTCGGGAACAGCGGTGCGCTCGCCGCCACGGCGCCCAGCCGGCCTGTCCAGGTGCGGACCAGGGTGGCGGTCGATCGCCACAAGGGAACCGTGCGCCGCTTGCGCCCCTTGCCCTGGTGAAAGTGAACGCAAAGCGAGCCGTCCAGCACAACGTCCCCGACGCGCACGGCCAGCACCTCCGACACCCGCGCTCCGGTGTTGTAGAGCACGGTGAACAGAACCTGGTCCCGCTGGCCGACCCAGCTTCGCGTGTCGGGAGCGGCCAGGATGGCCTGCATCTCGTCGCGGGACAGGAAGCCGAGCATCGGGCGGTCGAAGCGTTTCATGGGCACCGCCAGGACCCGCTCGATGACCGCCAGGGCGGACAGGTCATGGTGGGCAGCGTACTTGAGGAAGCTTCGGATGGCGGCCAAGCGGGCGTTGCGGCTGCGCGATCCGTTGCCGCGATTTTCCTCCAGGTCGTCTAGGAAGGCCAGGATCAGCGTGTCGTTGAGTTCGGCCAGGGTGATCGCCGTCGGGTCTTGCCGAGCCGCGTCTCGGCGAACCGAAGCAGCAATCGGAACGTGTCACGGTAAGCAGCCACCGTTCGCGGGCTGACGGCGCGGTGATGCACGAGATGCTCGGTGAAGAAGCGCTGGAGAAGCGTCGCGAATGACGGGGCCGGTGCGGACTCAGCCATGGTGGGCCCCCCCGGGTGGCGAGGCGAACCGCTCGAAGCGCTGCCCGGCGATGCCCATCAGCTCCGGAACCCCGCTGAGATACCAGTAGGTGTCGGACACCTTGACGTGCCCAACGTACGTCGAAAGCGCCAGCATGGCGTTGTCGATGTCCGTCCCGTGCTCGTGCCACAGCATCACCCGGCGGCAGATGAAGGTGTGCCGGAGATCGTGGATGCGCGGTACGGGGTGACCACCCCGTGCGATCCACCCCAGGTCGGCACGGATGCGCATGAAGACGTGGTGAACCGTACTTGTGGGCAAGCCGTTGCCGGACAGCGACACGAACAAGGGAGCTTCCGGAACCGGCGGGACGTGGCGTTGCCGCACCGCCAGGTATTGGGTCAGGGCGTCCATGGTGGACGGGTGCAGGGGCACCAGCCGGGACTTGCAGAACTTGGTCCGACGTACCGTCAGGTGGCCTTGGCCGAGGTCCAGGTCGGAACAGCACAGGTGCAGCGCCTCGGACAGCCGCAGCCCCGTGGCGGCGATCAGTCCGAAGAGGGTTTCGTAGGTGGTCGGCCGCAGCATTCCTTCCGGGGGCAGACGGCGGGCTGCGGCCAGCAGGTCCACGATCTCCGCGTCGGTGTAGATATGCGGGGCAAGCCTGCGGTGCCCGCGGCCGAAGACATCGGCATCCGGCACCTCCGTGCCGGGTTCGATCCGGGCTCGATGCTGAGCGAATGGCCGGACGATCTCCAGGCGTCTGGCCCAGGTGATCGGGGTGGCGCGCGTCGCCTCGCCCCGCGCCCAGGCAAGAACGAGGTCGGCGGTCAAGGGGCCGCGATGGCCGGACCGGTCGGCGAACCGGGCGAACGCCATCAACTGCGTTCCGGGCACGGAGAGCGCGTATCCAAGGCGCCGACGCTCATCCAAATATTCCTGGACCAGGGACTGCATGGACGCGGTCATGGTGCCCTCCCCGGCCAGGGCAGGGCCACCGCGGCCAACCGCACCAAGTCCACCTTGGCGTAGATCGCCACCGTGTCGAGGCTTCGGTGCCGCAGGAGGTCGGCAATTTCCTTGAGCGGCGTTCCCCGATGCAGGAGCCGGCTCGCCATGCTGTGGCGAAGGACATGGGTGCGCGATGCTGTCCAGCCGCATCGGCGGTAGGCCGCGATGACGGCGTTGCGCACGGCGTTCGCCTTGATCGGTTCGTCGAACGGGGCGACGTGGCGCACGAACACGGCCCGGTTGGTCGTCTGCGGCCGTTCGGCCTGCAGGTAGTCGGCGATGGCATGGCCGGTCGCCGGCGGCAGTGGGAGAACGTCGGCCCGGCGGGACTTGCCCTTGGCCACCCGCAGCGTCCCCGCCTGCCAGTCGATATCGTCGAGGCGAAGTCGGGCGACTTCGCTGCTCCGTAGCCCGAGGTCGATCAGGCAACGGAGCATGGCATAGGCGCGCTTGCCCGATGGGACGCCGTTGCCGCAGGATGCGAGGAGTTGGTCGATCTCGGCTTGGGAGAACACGTCCGGCAGCGCGGCGAGCCGCCAGTTCGCGGCACGGGGAATCGCCGCGGCCAACGCTCCGACCTCTTGCCCGGCCAGCGTCCGGCACCGCAGGTAGCAGCGCAGCGCCCCCGCGATCACATTGACGGTCCCGGTGCTGCGGGCTTTGTCGCTCTCCAACACGAACCGACGGATGTCGCTCACGCTGACAGCCTTCAGATCGACCGGGGCGGAGCCGAACCGGGATACCAGGAAACGGGCGAGGATCTGGACTCGCTGCCGGCGCGTGCTGGCGGCCAGGCCGCAGAGCGCATCCATGTAACGGTCGAACGCTGCAAGCTCGGCCTCAATGTGGCCGGGGAATGACCGGCCGGAACGGCTCCACTCGCCTGGAGGATGCGATGCAGATGAGCGAGGGCGGCTTTGATCTCGTGGGGTGTCCGCCGGACCGGCGGCGGGCATTCGCACCGCGGCAAGTGATCGGCAACGAAGCGCTCGCCGGTTTCTTCGGTGATGGCGTTCAGTTCGATCCGCTCGGCCCCGAGCCAGCGGGCGAAATGCGCGATGCAGCACAGATAGACGCGTCGGGTGTTGCGCGCGTAGCGCCCTTGGCGCAGGTGGGTGCGGTAGTCCGCGATGAACGGCTCAAGTACGCTGCCGTCAACATGGCTCGCGTCTGCGGGTGCAGGACGGCGTCGTCATCCATGATCATCTCCTGGGAGGGAAGAACCTCCAGGAGAACGCGAGGATTATGCGCAGCAGACTCCGGTCCCGGCGTACCCTGCAATCAGTTCCGCCGGCGACCTGCACATAATCATCGGCTGCGCATAGTTGCGCGTCAGGGCCAGCGGGCGGATGCAGCGCTCCACGCTGTTGCTATCGATCTCCACCCGGCCGTCGTCGAGGAACAGCGTCAGCCCCTCCCAGCGGCTGAGTGCGTAGCGGATCGCCTCGGCCAGCGTCGATTTGCGCGACACCGCCGCGAGTTGCTTCTCCAGCCACGTCTTCAGCTCGGCAACCAGCGGCGCCGTGCGGGCCTGCCGCTCCCGGCGGCGCGCCTCGGCGTCACGGCCGCGGATCTCCGCCTCCACCGCGTACAGCTTGGCGATGCGCAGCAGGGCTTCGCTGGCGATCGGCGCCGAGCCGCCGGTCTGGAGATCGTAGAAACCCCTGCGGACATGCGACCAGCAGAACGCGAGGCGCACAGCCCCGGCCTCGGACAGCTTGCGATACCCGGCATAGCCGTCAACCTGGAGCACGCCGGTGAATCCCCGCAGGTGCGCCACCGGGCGTTCCGCCTTGCGATCCGGGGCATAGACGTAGGCCACCGCCGGCGGCTCCGGTCCACCCCAGGGGCGATCATCGCGCGCGTACGCCCAGAGCTGGCTGGTCTTGGTGCTGCCCCGTCCGGGATCGAGCACCGGCGCCGTCGTCTCGTCGGCGAACAGCTTGCCCGAGGCTTTCAGGTTGGCCAGCAGCCGCTCGTGCAGGGGCCGCAGGTACCAAGCCGCCCGTCCGACCCAGTCGGCCAGGGTGGAACGGTCCAGATCGACGCCCTGGCGCGCATAGATCTGGGCTTGGCGGTAGAGCGGCAGGTGATCGGCGTACTTGGACACCAGCACGTGGGCGATCAGCGCCTCGGTGGGGATGCCGGCGTCCACGATGCGCGCCGGCGCCGCGGCCTGCACGACGCCCTCTTCGCAGCGGCGGCAGGCGTACTTGGGCCGGCGGGTCACCAGCACCCGGAAGCGGGCCGGGACGAGGTCCAGGCGCTGTGAGACATCCTCGCCGATGGGATGCAGCGCGCCGCCACAGCACCGGCAGGTCTTGTCGGCGACGTCGATGAGGATCTCCTCGCGCGGCAGATCGGCCGGCAGGTTGCCGCGGTTCACCGTGCGCCGTGCCGGCGACGGTGCCGGCTTGCTCGCCGCGGAGCCAGCGGGCTCGGCTTCTTTGGCGGCCAGCGTCTGCTCCAGGTCCTCCAGCGCCAAGGCCAGCTGGTCCGGATCAAGACGCTCGGCCCGGCGGCCGAAGCGATGGCGCTGCAGCTCCCGGATGATCTGGCGCAGCCGGGCGATTTCCTCCTCAGCTCGCGAGCGGGCCGCGCTCAGCTCCGCGGCATGCCGGGCACGTTCGGCCAGCAGCAGGGCGCGCAGCTCGTTGGGATCGCTGGGCAGGAGGTCGGGCGCGGTCGTCACGGCCACCAGCATAGCGGCGCCACTCGCAGTCTTCGCCCCCAAAGCGGTAGCCGAGTCGCTGTGTCGCAGCTCAGCCGGCCGTGGTCGGCCGGGGCACCCGCACACCGCGCACCCGGGTCCAGTCCAAACCTTCAACGAGCGCCGAGAGCTGGGCCGGGGTCAGGCGGATCACGCCGTCGCGGATCGCCGGCCAGCGGAACTGGCCGGCTTCCAATTTCTTCGAGATGAGGACCAGGCCGGTGCCGTCCCAGTGCAAGAGTTTCACCCGGTCCGCTCGCTTGGCGCGGAAGACGTAGACGACCCCGCTGAAGGGATCGGCTCCCAGTTGCTGCTGCACCAGGGCGGCCAGTCCGTCCATGCCCTTGCGGAAATCGATCGGCTTGGCGGCGACCAGCACCCGCACCGCGCCCTCGAGGCCAATCACCGCGTCGCCCTCACGGCGCGCAGCACCGCCTTGACGGTGGCGCTGTCCATGCCGGCGGGCACGCGCACCACCATATCGCCGATCTGCACCTCAATAACGGGCGGCTCCTTCGGCATCGGCGTGGCGGAGGACGGCGTGCTGTCCAGCACCACCGGCGCGAACACTATGCTCTCCTCCTGGAAGCGGCCGGCGGCGCGGGCTTCCCGGCGCCAACCGAACACCTGCTGGGGCCGGAGTCCATGACGCCGGGCCACTTCGGAGACCACAGCCCCGGGCACCGCCGCCTCGGCCAGGATCCGCGCCTTCTCCTCCGGCGACCAGATCCGGCGGCCCACATCGCCCGTGATCACCTCCATGCGGCGCACCCGCACGGGCTCCGGGTCAAGCGTAAGGTCGAGCGTAGACACAAACCGTTCTCCCAATCATTCGATCCGGGAGACTCGCTCCGCCCTGATGCCGCCGGAAGGTGGGGCCAGAACACCGCTTACTGTTCGGGATTTCGGCGTTGTCGCGGTTCTGCCTTGACGTTGCGAAAGTCGGTTCGGTGCACTGCTTGCGGCGAACCAAGGCGAGCGTATGACGGAAGGTGGGCTCGGCCTTGCTATACCAGCGCACGCCGTCCGGTCGGCGGCGAGCCGGTCCGCCCACAGCGTGACGAGCGAGAACAGGCCGAGCAGGGCCGGCGTGGTGCGCAGGATCGCCAGGTCGGACCATTGCCGCTGTGTCTCGCCCCGAGGTGGCGACGGACTTCGGACAGCGTCACCTCGACCCGCCACCTTTGGACGAACCAGCCGAGGATCGCCACCGGGTCGGCGACGGGATCGGTGCTCAAAAACGCCTGCGGCGGTTTCTCGCCGTCGCCGGCACACCAGCGCCCAACGGATCGCCAGCTGACGACCGAGGCGGTGCCGGAGCACCGTGCCCGAGTCGAGGTCGAGGCGGCGCTCCGTTTTGCCGTAGCAACGCCGCTTCGTTGCCCGTTGCCACACGGTCGCCGGATCGGCCAGCCGCTCGTTCAGCGTGGGCAGCCGCGCCCCTTCACCCACGTCGCCCCATGGCCCGCGCGGTGCGTGCCGGTGCCGGCTCGTACCGCTCGGCATCGCGGTGCAGGCGGGTGATCACGGTGAGATGACGGACGCCGGGCTTGGCGACCAGTTGCGACACCGTCAGCTCGCCCCAGATCGCCTCCAGCGCCATCTTCGCCTTGAACTCCGCCGAATCCCGCTTCCGTTTC
This sequence comes from Azospirillum thermophilum, assembly GCF_003130795.1. Classification (NCBI taxonomy): domain Bacteria; kingdom Pseudomonadati; phylum Pseudomonadota; class Alphaproteobacteria; order Rhodospirillales; family Azospirillaceae; genus Azospirillum; species Azospirillum thermophilum. The sequence goes on along the minus strand of NZ_CP029353.1, from coordinate 116,038 downwards.
CCCGTCATCGGGTCCGTTCCTCATCCTGGGCGAACCAAGCCTAGCCGACTGTCCGGGAAACGGGGACCACCACATCAGACCCACTCGTGAGGAACAGCGTGGGCATGGCCGTGAAACGACACACTGGGGCGCGGTTCAATGGGACGATGGGAGAAAAACGCCCTCCTGCAGTCCTCTACCGCTTTCGCGCAGGCGAGAAGGTTGAAACCGGCTCAAGGCTTACCCATCTCGGCCCGCTGCTGGCGGAGACCGAACCGGTCTTCTGGCAGACACTCGGAAGCAGACTGCAATTAGAACACGAGGAGGACACAGCGATGACGTGGCTTTCCCGCGTCCTCGACCTTCTGAACGATCCCGTCGGTCAAGCCATTCTGCGCAGGGACGGCCTGTCACGGGACGACGTGCTTTCGGTCATTGCTCCAGTTGCCGAGCAATTGAGGAGACGACCAAGCCCCATCCAAGCCATGCGCAACCGGCAGCCTCCTCACGGAGGAGGCTTTCCTTCCTTGCAGCAGTGAGGTGGAAGCCGTGAAGCCGCTGTGTGGATGGACCATGCCAGAAGACGACGCTCGGGCGATGCTGCCGATGATCGCGAGGGCCATCATCGAGGCTGACGTGCAGCCACAGCGCCGGGCCGTTCTTCGGCGCTTTCATGCGATGCTGGAAAGCGACTTGGCCGCGCTGGCGGCCCGCCGAATGGAAGGCGAGTAGTTGTTCCTCGCCTGTAGTGCGGAGCGGAGCCGGGTGCTGCGCTCCGCATTCCGGAGGCGGTGGTGGGGACGGGCGAAGCACGATCCGGCGGCGACGGTCATGCCCTCTCGGATTTTCGCTCCAACTTGCCGGAGTCCCAAGGGCCGTCGGAACGGGAAAGCCTGCAACCGATTATGGAGGGAGGCGCTGTTCAATGGCCTTCCGTATGGCATCAAGCCCCCTGGACAGTTGGTCGGCTTCGGCGGGGTCTGTCTCGCGCGATAGGGCCAAGTGACTGGCCCCCCAGAGCCTTGCGAGATCGAAGCCCGTCAACCTCCCAAGCCTGGGCATTACGACGGAGAGGTCCGTATCCTGTGAGAGCTTTAGAGGTTCGGTCACGGCTCCTACTCCCATTCCCCGATTGAGCCGATCCTACCAACATCACACGGAGCGTGATAGTCTTCCTCGAACAAGAGGAGTAGGTGTGGCGGCCTGCAATCATCGGGCTCGGACAGAATTGCGTGAGACGGGCCGTTCCGGCGCGATCGGCAGACCGGCAGACCGGCAGCTCGCATGCCCTGGGCCAACTCGTGGGTGCGCGCGGAATTAAGTTCGCCACGCAGGAACTGTCGGACCTCCGTGGGCTCGGCGCCGAACTGCTCAGCCAGCAGACGTAGCGGTACGTGTCAACGCGAATGAGACAGCCGGTCAGATTATGGTAGCTCAGGGTTCGGACTGGACCATGGCGCTATGGCCGGTCGGTGTGCGCCCGTCTGCCTCCAGCGTGCCGGCGAGCTCGGGCCGCGCAAGGCCCTTCCGTGCCTTATCACATGTGGCCCTGGTCGCATGCCAGCTTGGGTTCGGCTGAACCGAGGCCGGCCATGACCTTGCAATCATATCAATAAGGAGAGAATCATGGACATTCATACGACCGAAGCCATTGCAGTGCTACGGCGCAAAGGCCGGATGACCATTCCACAGATTGGCGAGCAGGCCGCGCTGGCCTACGAAGCCTTGTGCGCCGAGGCGATGGCGCGCCAGCTCGTGATCAACGGGCCACCGCTTTTTGTTGCGCAGTCCATGCCCCAGGACGCACACACTGTATTCGAGCTGGAGTTTTGCTTGCCCGTGGTCAGCGACGAACTGCCAGCACTCCCGGCATTGCGTTGCGCTCGCCTGATGTACGAAGGGCCGCTGTCCAAGCTGTTCACTGGCGGCTATCAACCCTTGTTGCAAGCTATGGCGGTGGCCGGGCTACGCGCCAGCAGCGAAAGCCGTGAAGTTTACCACGGCTGGCACGGTCCGGAATCTGCGGATAACCGCATCGAGATACAAATCGGGGTCGCGCATACGTGAATAGCGCGCGTTTTCCGAATGTCCACAATGACAAAACTTAGAAGAAAATCTTTATTATGTTCCTGTCGATAAAAACTACACTTATGAGTTTTGGGGTGCCAACAACGACATGGACCTTTCCAGCCATGACGGAGGAAAAGAACAAATCACCCTCAGCAACTGCGCTTGCTTATCGGTTGTTTCAATTCAATGTAGAGACGGACAATCTGTCCCGCACCTCTGGGCAAGCCTCACAGCCCGTTTTGAAAGCCGCGCCCACTTTGTTTGAGCGACGGTGACGGCTGGTGGCGTCGGCTGTTCGGAAAGGGATTTTCCCGTCTGGAGACCGCCGATGTGGACACCCTCGGATCGCGCTCTGGTTGGGGACTTTGGGGCCGGCCAGGCGCTCAGCGATGACCAGTTCCGTCTCCTTGAACCGTTGATCCCGCCGCCCAAGCCCGGTGGTCGGCCGCGCACCACCGACATGCGGCGCATGCTGGACGGCCTGTTCTACGTCGTAAGCGGTGTTCTGGCTCACCTTCCGGCGGGATCAGGGCGGAGCGAGTCTCCCGAATTGAATGATCGGGAGAACGGTGGAACACCAGCCGCCCGCTGCGCAGGTCCATCTCGATGCGGTCCGGCGCCGTCTCCCGAGCCGCCGGACGCCGGTCCTCCGGGGAAGTGGGCATGGGGGCGTCGCCCACCGTGACCGGGACGAACAGCGGCGTCTGCGCCGGGGCCGCTTCCGGGACGGTGCCCGCCTCCCGACGCCAGACCGTGAGCAGGCCACGGTTCACCCCGTTGCGCCGCGCCACCTCGGAGATGTTGGCGCCCGGCGCCGCACTCTCCGCCACGATGCGCGTCTTTTCCTCCACCGTGTACGAGCGTCGCTGCCGACGTCCCGTGATCACCTCGACCCGCCGATACGGCCTGCCTTCATCCATGGCTTCAAGTCGGGGATGAAGCCTGACGCCATCTTCCATCGCACCCTCCGTGTCCCGTGAACCGGCGCGCAATCTCGGTCACGGAACCGGACTCAGGAAGAAGGGCGCGCTCGTAGCGCTTACGATCGTTCACACCGTCGCCCGGCCGTCTTGCCTGGAATTATGTAGCACCCGCCACCGCCGACGCACGTGTCTTACACTTACACCCCTGACCGAGGGGGCCAAGGGCCTGCTGCGAACGAAGGCGAGCTGCAGTAGCCCCTACCACCGGGCGGCGAGTCAGTGTAAAGGTGAGCAATCGTCACACATTCCACGATTGCCAGATGCCGATCAAACGCGAAACGGTCGTAGCCGACGCCCTCAACCACCATGCCGACCTGCCTTACTCCTTGCGCGTCGAAGACTTCGCCATGGCGATGCAGGACGTGTACGACTTTTTCAAGGACGTGAACGAGCGATTGCAGGGCAAGGGGCTCAGCAGGCTTGACGATATGCTCCGGCCCGCTGCCATGTCGGGGATTATCTCGGACATGATCACCGCCAGCTTGGCCCGCCATTCTCGGGTGCTGGTGGAGAACAAGTATTTCAACGGGCACCCGGACCTCGTGCAGCGGGGCATGTACCCCAACGACTCGACCAAATCGGGCGTCCATGGCATTGAGATCAAGAGCACTCGAAAGAAGGGCGGCGCTGTCGATACCCATGGCGCGCGCGAGCAATGGATGTGCGTCTTCATCTATGAGACGGACAACAAGACGGAACCGGCGGTCGAGCGGGCACCGATGCGGTTCACGGAAGTCTACCTCGCCTACGTCACCGAGGCTGATTTTCGGGAGAATGCCAGAGGGAAGTTGGGAACCCGCACGGCCACCCTTCACAAGGCTGGCGTCGCATCGCTCCGGCAAAAATGGATCTATCGCCTGACGCCTCCGAAGCAGGCCAAGAAGAAGGGGAAAGCGGGGGCGGAACCGACCTTGCTATGATCCCGGCCCTTCGGCCTCAGTCTTCGGGATGGATGCTGCGCAGGCGCGGAATGGCACGGCACGCCAGCACCGCGTAATCCGGGTCCAGTTCGGTGCCGATAGCCTTGTATCCGACGCGTGCGGCGGCGGCGAGCGTCGATCCCCCTCCCACAAAGGGGTCGTAGACCACGCCGATCCCAAGGGGCAGCACCGCCCGCACCACCTGCCGCATGAACTTCTGTGGCTTCAACGATGGATGGTCGGCGATCTCCCGCTCGCTGGCGCGGGTAGGGGCCGACTCAATCACATCGCGGAAAGGTTCGGTCGGCGACACGCGGCGCAAGGCGCCGGTTCCCCAGCGCCGCAGATTGGCGGCAACGGTCTTCTCGCTGATCGGCTTGCGGAATAGTCCCCAAGGTTCCCAGCAGGACCGGGGCATCACCGTCACATCGCAGAACTCGCCTTCCGCTCCCTTCGGGCGATCACCCCCGCGCAAGGTCTGCACCAGTCGGATGATCTCGCCGCGCTTCTCGAAGCCCGCCCGCTCGAAGCAGGCGAAGGTCGTGGTGGACAGCAGCGGATTGGACGCGATCATGACGTGCCCGCCTGGAGCCAACGCCTTGAGCGCCCGTTCGGCCAAGCTCTGAAAGAACCCTTCCAGGCGCTTTCGGTCGGCATCCGTGAGCACGGTGAAGCGCGGCACCGGCGAGCGTTCAGCTCCGCCGATGGCGGGAGGAATGCGCCAGACACCTCCCCGGCCTCCACGGAGCTTGGAATGATCCTTGTCCTCGTACTCGATCAGACCATAGGGCGGATCGGTGACGATGCCGGAGATGGAGTCTTCGGGAACCCTGTCCAGCCATTCCAGCGCGTTGCCATTGGCCAGCGCCACCCCATCGCAGGGGCGACGCACGGGAAACCTGTCAACTTCACGCAAGGCGTCCCACGCCTCGGCTTCACGTTCCAGAAGGGCATGGCGGACGGTGTCGTGACGAAAGGGCTTTGCAACCGGCGCGGTCGCGCCGAAGGCAGCATCAAGCGGCGCCATGCTGGGCATCCTTGTAGAGCTTCCACATTTCCTCAAACAGCTCGTTCTGCTGCATGCCACGCCGGGCGGCCTCGACACGGAATTCTCGCGCCATTTCCGGCTCAACTCTCAGGTTGAGTGTCGGCTTCAAGGTGGAAGCGCACGCTTCGCTGGGTGTGTGGCTGCCCATTTCGGCCTCCGGCCATTGACGTCTTGACGTCAATTTGACAGATCCAACCGGACACGTCAATAGGGTGAACAAAGGTAGTCCGTTTGTCCAGAGGGAACCGGAACAAACGCGAACGCTCAAACGTCCTCCACCCGCACGGCCGGGCACCCTATCGCCTTCATGCTAGCGAGGAAGAACCACGTTGGGAAGGTCCCGCGGTTGATCTTCATGGCAACCGAGCCTTCCGACTCCTCAATGCCCATCTCCGACAGTCGGCGGGCCAGCTCGTCGTAAGTCACGTCCCGGCGCTTCAACTCGGCCTTGAAGAACCGCTTGCTGCGGTCGGCCCAATCGTCCTTCGAGTCCATCGCGGCACCTCAACGAATCCGTTCTCTGAATAACGTATCCGTTGCTTTTTGCGTTGACAAGCGTGCGTTCAAAGGATAACGCATTCGTTATCAAATCGACGAATATGACATCCATGCCGCAGCACTTCCTCCTCTCCGCCGCCCGCACGCTGAGCCTCGCGAAGGTGCTGCGCCTGTCGGACAAGGAAGCCGAGGTGGTTTTCGCGGCGATCCGCTGGCCCGAGACCCAGGGCCGCCCGGTGTGCCCGGCCTGCGGCAGCGACGCGGTGTACGACTGCCGCCGGCCGAACGGCGCTCCGCGCTGGCGCTGCAAGGACTTCTCCCTCACCTCCGACACCCTATTCGCCTTCCAACAAGCTGACGCTCCAGCTCTACCTCGCCGCCGTGGTGATCTTCGTCAACGAGGTGAAGGGCAAGAGCGCGCTGGCGCTGTCGCGTGACCTGGGCGTGCAGTACAAGACCGCCTTCGTGCTGGCCCACAAGATCCGTGAGGCGATGGCGGCAGAGATCCGCGGCGCCGTGGTCGGCGGCCCGGATCGGGAAGCCGAGATCGACGGCGCCCACTTCGGCGGGCACATCCGCCCGGAGAACCGCAAGGAGGATCGCAAGGACCGCCGCCTTGCCGAGCACCAGACCGGCAAGCGCCGCTGCGTGGTGACCATCCGCGAGCGCGACGGCCGCACGGTGACGGGCGTGTTCCCCTCGGAGGACGCGGCCACCTTGTTCATCCGCACCCGCGTCGCCAAGGGCACCACCGTCCATGCCGACGAGTCCCCGGCCTGGAACGAGTTGCACGCCCGCTACACCATGCACCGGGTGAACCACCAGGAAGCCTACAGCGCGGACGGCGCCTGCACGAACGGCGCGGAGGCCTTCTTCTCGCGCATCCGCCGCGCCGAGATCGGGCACTACCACCACATCAGCGGCATCTACCTGTACCGCTACGCCCAGGAAGCGGCGTTCCGCGAGGATCACCGCCGGGAGAGCAACGGCGAACAGTTCCGCGCCGTGGTCGGGCTGGTGACGAGGAACGGCCCCTCGGTGGACTTCTGCGGCTACTGGCAGCGCACCAGGGCGGCGTGATCAGCCCCGCATGGGCGCGCCCTCCGTTGGTTGTCCTCAGGTGGGCCCTCATGATGGTCATTGTTCTCATCAGGTGCCGGGTGCGTCCGCCGCCCTTGCGTTGCGCATGGCGCCGTCGGCGGCCCATGAGCCGGTCCGCCGCGGTGAGCCCGCTGCCCGGGCATTCGCGTCGCCAACACCCGAATTCGAAGCGACCGGCGCCGGTTCGCGCCGGAGGCCGCCATGCTCGCCGTCTTTTGAGCCGGCGGTCGCCGGCAAGGACGGTCATGCGGATCGGAGCGGCGCACCGGACGGCCCGGGCAGCGTCAGCGTCGACACATCGCCACCCTCGACGGGCGTGGTCGCGAACGTGCCGCCGAGGGCTTTGGCGGCGGCGGCGGCCAGCGCCGAGCCGATGCCGAGAGACGTCATGCCGCAGCGGCCGGGGTAGGCTGTGCTCCGGCGTTCGATCACGATGTCGAGCCGGGCATCGGCCCAGGCGATCCGCACCGCAACCGTATCGCCGCGCAGCATGCCCTTGCTCGCCTCGCTCAGCAGCGCACACAGGGCACTGCCGAGCAGGTGGGCATCGGTGTCGATCTCGGGCAGACCGTCGGGAATCTCGGCGGAAAGGTGGACGCCGGCCTCCGCCGCGTGCGCCTTGGCGACGTTGACCGCACCGAGCACCAGGTCGCCGATCTCGGTCGGTTGGCGCTCGCGGGTGGGCTGCCCGTGGATGCGCACGAGCTCGATCGAGCCTTCCACCAGATGGTGCAGCGCCCGCGCGCCGAGGTCGATCTCCTGGAGCGCCTGGGCAATGGACAGGCATTCCGGGATGTCGCAGGCGCAGCGCTCGGCCGAGCGCTTGCCCAAGGACGCCCATCCCAGGATCCGCGTCAGCGGCGTGAGCAGTTCGTGCGGCAGCAGGCTCAGGATCTCGAGGCGGAATTCCTCAACCTCGGCGCGCCGCCGCTCGGCGCCACGGTTCGCCGCGGCGAGGCGCGCCGCGATGGCGGCCAGCATGAGGTCGAAGTCGACCGGCTTGGTCAGGTAGTCGTCCGCGCCGAGCTGCCGCCCGGCGATGACGTCGTTGCGGTCGGCCAGGGCCGACAGGAAGAGAAACGGCAGGTCGGCCAGACCCAGGTGCTCGCTGCGCACGATCCGGAGCAGCTCGTGGCCACCCATCACCGGCATGGAGACGTCCGCCAGCACCAGATCGACCGGCTCGCGGCCGAGGCGTTCCAGGGCGTCGCGCCCGTTGGCGGCGGTCAGCACACGGTAGCCCGCGCAGCGGAGCTCGGTGGCGACGACGGCGACGAGATCGGGTTCGTCGTCGACGACCAGGATGGTCCGCGGCGGATGCCGGGGAGCGCCCTCATCAAGGTTGGAACCCGTGTCGTCGGCGGGGAATGCAAGATCCATGATGGCCTGGTGGTTTAGGGGTTGCGTCAACGCCGCGGCGCGGCGAGCGGCAGGCGGACCTGGAATGTGGTCGTGCCGCCGCCGCTGGCCAGAGCGATGTCACCGCCGTGCATGGCGACGAGTTCCTTGGCCACATTGAGGCCGAGGCCGGTGCCCGGAATGCCGGCGGACGTGCTGGCCCGGAAGAAGCGCTCGAAGACCTTGCCCTGCTCGTCCTCCGGGATGCCCACGCCGTGGTCGCTGACCTCGACCACGGCGCCGTTCCTGTCGGGGCGGGCGGTGACCTCGATGCCGCCGCCGGCCGGAGAGTACTTCGCCGCGTTGCTCAGCAGGTTGTTGAAGACCTGATGCAGCAGACGCTGGTCACCCTGGATGACGGGGAGCCCGTCCTCGATCCGAAGGGCGATCCGGTGATCCTTGGACAGCGAGGCGCGCTGCGCGACGAGCTCCTCCAGCATCCGGTGCAGATCGACCGGCCCCGGCGTGAAGCGGATCGCCCCGGCATCGAGGCTGGCGGCGGCCAGCGTCGTCTCGATCAGATGGCGCGCGCGGGCGACGGCCGCCCGGATCGTCTCCTGATGGTCGCGGACCGTGCCGGGCCCCATGCGGGCGCCATGGCGCAGAACCAGTTGCGCGGCCCCGTCGATGATGGCCAGCGGCGTGCGGAACTCGTGGCTGACCATGGCGACGAACTTGCGCTGCGTCTCGTTGAGCTCCTTCTGGCGGCGGAGGGCGTCCTCCAGGGCACGCGTGCTTTCCATCAGGCGGAGCTCGGCCTCATGGCGCAGGGTGACGTCGCGGGCGACGCCGACCAGCCCGAGGACATCGCCGCCCGGCCCGAAAAACGGAGCCTTGACGGTCTCGACGAGCCGGCGGCTGCCGTCGGGAAACGCGATCCACTCCTCGCGGCGCTCCGACCGTCCCTGGGCGAGCACCTCGCGGTCGGCGGCGCGGAATCCGTCCGCCATCCACGGGGCGAAGAGCTCGGCGTCGTCCTTCCCGGCCAGCGCGGCCTCGGGCCGTCCGGCGAAGGCCGCGAACGCCGTGTTGCAGCCCAAGTAGCGTCCGTCGCGATCCTTGAAGAAGATCATGTCCGGAATCGAATCGAGCAGGGAGCGCAAGACGGCGCGCGAGCGCTCCAGGTCGGCGGTCCGCTCCTCCACCAGACGTTCGAGGCGCGAGCGGTACGCGGCAAGCTCGCGCTCGATGCGGCGGGTTTCCGTGACGTCGACGGAAATGCCGAGCACGCAGGTCGGCTCGCCCTCCAGGCCGCGGAACGGCACTTTGGTGGTCTGCAGCAGCCGGTGCCGGCCGAAGGCGTCGGTGAACGCCTCCTCCGGCACGACCAGGGGGCGCCCGGTGTCGAGGACGGTGAGGTCGTCCTTGCTGTAGGCCGCGTTCTCGTGGCGGGGGCGGTGCGGGAAGTCGTCGTGGCGGCGCCCTTCGAACGCCTCGACGCTCAGGTTCATCGCCTCGGCGAACGGCCGGTTGGCCAGAAGGTGGCGGCCCTCGGCGTCCTTCACGAAGATGAAGTGCGGGATCTGGTCGATGATCTGGCGCAGGTACGTCTTCTGCCGCGCGAGGTCGCGGGCGAGCCGCTTCTGCTCCGAGACGTCGATGCACTCGACCACCGCGGCCGGACCGCCGCCCAGACGCGCGCCCGTGATGACGAACAGGCAGCAGGTGTCGGTTCCGCAGCAATGGTCGATTTCCAGCGTCGCGCGCTCCCGCGTGCCGGTCAGGACGAGCCCCACCGCGTCCCGCACGTCCGGCCCGCCATGGGCCTCATCAAGGTCGGCGATGCGCGAGCCGACCGGCCACCCGGCGGCCCCATCCCGCCGCCCGCCGTCGGCCTGCCAGGCCCGGTTCGCCGCGACGACGCGGCCGTCGGCGTCCACAAGGCAGACCCGACCGGACATCGCGTCGAGAATCGCCCATCCTGCGCCCGCATCCGGGGCGGCGGGCATCACCTTCTGCGCCTGCGGCATCAGAACAGCTCGATCTCGTGGTCGTGCGGTTTGGACGTGTAGACCCGCACCCCGTCGCTTTCGATGCTGACGTCGATGCCGTCCTCCTCGGCCATCGCGTCGGCAAGGTGCATCAGATAGGTCAAGGACAGCCGCTCCCATTTCCCACGGCGTGGCGCCAGGAGGGAAACGTGGACCGGGTCGCCGCCGGGCACGGCCGCCGACACCGGCGCGTCGTCGACCAGAGCGGGTGATGTGGGTGCCGTGCCGTCGGCCGCCCGCGTGAACGCCTCCGCCAAGGCAAGGCGGAGTGCCGCGAGCGCGTCCGGAGGCAGCCGCTCCTTCAGACGATTCTCCACCGCGTCGGCCGCCGCCCGCTCGGCCACGGCGATCCGTTCCACCGCCGCCAGGTGAGACTCGACGGTGGCCGTGAGCAGGTCGAAGTCGACCGGCTTGGTGAGGTAGCCATCGGCGCCCAACCGCCGGGCGGCGATGACGTCCTCACGCGAGTCCAGCGCGGAGAGGAAAATGAACGGAACGGCGGCGCGGCCAGGCCCGAGCGCCCGGACGGCCCTGAGGAGATCGAGCCCGCTCATGCCCGGCATCAGGATGTCGCAGACGACGACCTGCACCGGGTGCGTCCGGAGAAGGGCCATTGCCTCGTCCCCACCCCTGGCGCACAGGACCTCGAACCCGGCGTAGCGCAGATCGGCGGCGACGACGCCGAGGACGTCCGGTTCATCGTCGACGACGAGAATGGTCTTGCGCTGTTCTTGCGGACCGCAGTCCTTTCCCATTCTTCGATGCCTCCCGAAAAAGAACGACATTTCTTCGCATCCGCCGCCACAAGGGCCGGGCAATCACCAGTGCTTTTCGAGGCCATGCGGGAACTGGCGCGCGACCGCTTCAGAGGACTCACCAAAACGACGATCGGGTGCACGATTGCCGGAAGGCCACCATGTTGACCGGCGTGAAGCTCTGCCCAGCATCATCTGCCGCAGACTCTTAACATTGGTTTTACGCCGATTGGCTTTGCGGCTCACAAACGGCATATCCGCAGTGTATGTGCACAAACGACAGTGCGCGATGACGCCCGTCGCGAGCCGTTATTTGTACCGGGCACGCCGGTGCCATGGCCCCTCGCCCTTTGCCTGCGGCGAAAAGCCGCCAGCAGCGCGTCCGGGCTGACGGCGCGGCGTTCGGGACGGGCACGGCATCCGGCCCGGATTCGAACGGCGGCACCAATCGGACCGAAGACGCGTCCGTGGCGTTGCGGCCTTGCGGAACGCCGCGTCGGGCATCGACCGAGCGTTGCCGTCGGCGTTGAGCCAGCGCGGTGGCCGGTCAGCCGCGCTGTCGCCCCGGGAGGGTTGGCTCGGTGGGGCGCGTGGCGCAGGCATCGTCATGCTGGTCGACCAGCATGACGCCGACGCCGCGGGCCGAGGACAGGAAGATGACGCCGTGCTCCTCGAGCGCCTTGCGCACGGCATCGCGCGTCGTGTCGCGAACGCCAAGACGGTCCGACTCCAGCCGTTTGAGCGCCGTAAGGGCGACCAGGGCCGCGTCGGCCAGCGTCTCCTGCGTCCACCCGAGAAGCGCCCGCGCGGCTCGGATCTGTCTCGATGTGATCATCCCGGATCACATCCCCGATGCGCGCGCCAGGCGCCACAGAGACGACTATTTTAGTCGCCTCGACAAAGGCGGGCGGCTATACTCGGCGCGGGCGGCGGAGCGGCGCCTTGCGGCTGTGGCGTCTCCCGGCACGCGGAGGGCCGTGAGCCCATGCGCGCTGCATGGCCCGTCACGGGTGGCGCTCCACGATCCCCGACGCGGCCTCCCGATCGGGACTGGAGGTGATGGTCATGGTTGACGCGAAGCCCGTTCATGTTCTGGTGGCTGAAGACGATGCGCTGGTCGCCTGGGCGCTCCGCGACATCCTGGAGGAGGCTGGCTACCGGGTGACGGTGGTCCCCGACGGCGCGCGCGCCCTCGCGCTGGAGGCCGATGACCCGGCCGACGTGCTGCTGACCGACCTGCAGATGCCGCACCTGGACGGCGGGGCGCTGGTTCGCCGGCTGCGCACCGCGCGCCCATCCCTGCCGGTGATCGTGATGACGGCGAACCCGGACGACGGCCGTCTCACCGGGCTGGAGAACGGCACGCCGGGGACCACCGTCATCATGGCCAAGCCGATGCGCCCGCAGCCGGTCCTTGCCGCGTTGCGTGCCGTGCTGGACAGGCCATGACGCCGTCCGACGGCCCCCGGCAGCCCGGACGGCGCGTGGCGACGACGCGTTCGCCGAAGCCAAAAGCCGTTCTTGATGCATGGTCTTGTCGAATCCGCACGCACACCGCTATACCCTGGTATGCCGTCTTTGCCCGGAGAGCACCGCCCCATGACCGAAGTGATCGAGCACGCGGCCAGGATCGTCGCCGCCTACGTGCGCAGCCACCGTGTGGAAACCGATGACGTGCCGGCGTTGATCGCGGCCGTGCGCCGGACCCTGGCAGGCCTCGGCACGCCGGCCGAAGCGGCGCACGCCGAGCGCACGCCGGCCGTGCCGGTCCGCCGGTCGGTGACGCCGGACTACATCATCTGCCTGGAAGACGGAAAGCCGCTGAAAACACTCAAGCGCCACCTGCGGAGCGTCTACGGCTTGACGCCCGACGAGTACCGGAAGCGCTGGCACCTGCCCGACACCTACCCGATGACCGCCCCGACCTACGCGGCGGAACGGTCCGCCGCCGCCAAGGCGCGAGGGCTCGGCCGAACCCGCCGGCACGCGCCGCTCACCCCATAGAGGGGCGACGGACAAGCGGACGGGAGGTGCGGCGCCGGTCAGGCCGGGCCTTTGCCGCCCCCGGGATGCGCGACGTCGCCGCATCCTTTGAAGACCACACGGTTCTTGCCGGCGCGCTTGGCCTGGTAAAGGGCCACGTCAGCCTGCCGGATCGCCTCCTCGGGCTCCAGGTCGGCCGCTTGCCAAACCGAAACACCGAGCGAGCATCCGACCCGCACCGGCCGGCCCGCGACGACGACGTCCCGGCCCACCACGGCGACGATGCGCTCCGCCAGCGCCCGCGTGCCGCAGGCCGGCCCGCAGACGGTCCGCACGAGGACGGCGAACTCGTCGCCGCCCAGCCGCGCCACGAAATCGCCGTCGCGCAGGCAGCTCCGCAGGCGGTCGGCGACGATCCGCAGCAGCTCGTCGCCGGCCGGGTGCCCCAGCGTGTCGTTGACCGCCTTGAAGTCGTCGAGATCGAGCAGCATCACGGCCTGCCGGACGCCATCCGGCGCCGCAGCCTCCGCCAGGGCGCTCAGGCGCTCGCTCAGGTACGCGCGGTTCGGCAGTCCGGTCAGCGGGTCGTGGTTGGCCGCGTGCCGGGCGCGCTCCCGCTCCGCCTCGGCCTCCCGGTGGGCGGCCTGCACCCGCAGCTCGCGCTCCCGGCGCTCGGTCACGTCGGTCATCATGCCGACCAAGCGCAACGGCGCCCCATCGGCGCCGAACAGCCCCCGGCCGCGGACGAACAGCCACCGCCACGAGCCGTCCTTGTGGCGGACCCGGCATTCCACCTCGATCTGCTCGGAGCGCCCCTCGAGGTGCGCCTGCACGGCGGCCCGGAGGTTCGGGCCGTCGACCGGGTGCAGGCGCTCCCAGAACTCCCGCGGGTTTTCGCCCATCTCATGGTCGGCCAAGCCGTACAGCGCCTTCATCCGGGCCGTCCGGCGGACCTTGTTGGTGCGCAGGTCCCAGTCCCAGATGCCGTCCGTCGTGGCGGCCACCGCCACGGCGAAGCGCTCCTCGCTCTCCCGCACGGCCCGCCGGGCGTCGCGCAAAGCGTCGGCTTCGCGGCGCGCGCTGCGCAGGACGAGGGCGCTGAGCACCAGGCTGAGCGCCACGCCGCCGCCGGCGAATCCCCAGAGCAGCCGGGTCCGCGACCGCCAGGGCGCGAACAGCGCATCCAGCGGCCGGCCGGCGGCCACCACCAGACCCTCCGGCTCGACGCGGCGGACGGCATACAGCCATGCCGCGGCGCCGGTCGGGGAGGCGAACTCGAACGCACCGGTCTCCCCGGCCACGCGGGCCTGTTCCCAGAGCGCGTCCGGCCACCCCGGCGCCGCGTCCGGTTCGGGCGGCGCGGCGCGGGCGATCGCGTTGCCCTCCCGCGTCCAGACCGCGAGCGAAGCGCCCTCGCCCCTGGCGATGCGGTGATGGACGGCGGCGAACCGCGTCGCCGCAACGGTGGCGGCGGCCAAGCCGTGGAAGGCGCCCGAGGCGTCCTCCAGACGCCGCACCACGACGTAGGCGCCGCTCATGCCCCGTCCGGGGGCCTCGAGGCACACCCGATCCCTAGCCGCGGCCGCCGCGGCGCACGCGGGGGCCGCGAGGGTGATGGGCTCCGGATCGTCTTCGGCGGTCGACAGCACCGCGTCGCCACGCGCGTCGTACACCCGCAGGGCGTCGATGCCGCCGGCCTCCCCGAGCATCGCCCGCAGGGCGTCGCGGTCGGCGTCCGCCGTCCCGGGCACCGGCAAGGGCCGCCCGGCGAAGCGGTCGGCGACCCGCCCGAGCAGAAGGAGGTCGGACCGGAGCACGGCCCGGACGTGCTCGGCCACGAGGACGGTGCGCTGGGCGAGATCCCGCTCGGCGGCCGCCCGAGTGCCCCGGTGATCGAGAAAGGCCGTCGCGCTCAGGGCGGCGACGGTCACCGCCACCGCCGCCCCCTCCAGCACGGCCACAAGGCCGCAGGTGTTCCCCACCACGTGAGTCCGTGCCTCCCAACCCCGCGCCGCGGCGGCCCAACCCCAACCGTATTCCCGCCGCGACGCGCGGGCACCGGCCCAACGCCAGGGCGCGGCCTTCTAGCGCCGATCGGTCATCAACGCGGTGAGGTCGCTGAGAGCGCCGCAGATGACGTCCCAGGGCCCGCCGTCCGCCTCCGGCTCCCGCGCGCTCCATTGCGCCGCGATGGCGAGCTTGGCGACGACGCCGGCGAGCGAGCGCGCGGGCGTGCCGGCCGCCGCCGCCAGCAGCTCGGCCACGCGCCGGTCCGCGTCGGCCTCCTGCTCCATGGCCCGGGTGAGGCCGCAGGCCTCGGCTTCGGCGGCCCACCGCGCCTGCGCCGCGGCGAGTTCGCGCTTCAGCCGGCGGCGCAAGGCGCGGGTGGCGGGCGTCTTTCCCAGCACCCAATCGATCTGGCGGGCGTCGGTCGCCGGCACCAGCGGGCGTTCCGGATCGTCCACGGGGATCTCGACGCGCGGAAAGCCGATCCGGCCCAACAGCTCCCGTTCCAGGGCTTGGGCCCGCCGGCACAACCGGTTCGAGGACGCGAAGGCGTCCCGCCATCCCTGCCACAGAGCGACGAGCGGATCCGCCGGCGGTCCATCCGACGCGGCGGCCAGCAGGCGGGCCGCCGCGGCCAGCCCGGCGCGGTGGGCCGCCCGGCTCCGGCGCGGGGCACGCCCGTTAGGGGACACGGCCGCCTCCGTTCGGCATGGGCCGGCGTTCGGCCGAGCCGGAGCGGGCGACGGCCCGGGCATCGGGCCCGCGCGTCAGGGCGGGTCGGGCGTCAGCATGCCCTCCAGGGCGCCGACCAGTTCCTTGACGAGGTCGAACACCCTCCGGCGCACGCGCGGGTCCTTGATCCGGTAATAGCATTTCACCAACTCCAGGGTTTCCCGCCGCCCCAGCGGCGGCATCGGCGTGTCCGGGACGGGATCCGCCGCGGCGTGGCGGCCTCCCGCCGGCATGCCGTCGAAAAAGAAGCCGACGGGGACGTCCAGAACCTCGGCCAACTGCCAGAGCCGCGACGCGGCGATGCCGTTGTCGCCGCGCTCGTACTTCTGGATCTGCTGGAAGGTCACGCCAACCCGCTCGCCGAGTGCCGTCTGCGACAGGCCGACCAGCGTGCGGCGCAGCCGCAGCCGGCCGCCGATGTGCGCGTCGACCCGGTCCAGGCCGCTGCCGGCCTTCGGCACCCGGCCGCGCCCCTTGTGCTTGCGCTCCGGTGTGGTGGGCACGAACGACCTCCTTCGTTGGGCAGACCGCGCGGGATTCACGTCACCCCTTATACCCGCCATGGCTGTGCGCGGCGAGACCGTAGCGTGCGGCTCCTAAGAAAATGTTACTCATAGTCTGTAGACCAATAGGCTGCACGCCGGCTTCCTGCGGGGATGGACATCCGCAGGCAGGTCGGGCTCAACGTGCAGAGGATCAGGCGTTCGCGCGGCTGGTCGCAGGAGGAGCTCGCCTTCGAGTCGGGCCTGCATCGCACCTACATCAGCGGCATCGAGCGCGGCGCGCGCAACCCGACGGTCACGGTGCTCAGGGCGCTGGCCGACGCGCTCGGGGTCGGCCCGGGGCGCCTGCTGGACGACGGGCCACCGGAGACCGCGTCGCCGTAGGCCCGCGAGCACGCCAGGCCGGGCGCCATGCCCCTTCCCAACACGCCGCAGGGCTGCCCGGCGTGAGGCCGTGGTCATGCCGCTCCGGATCCCCGCCTCCCGACGCCCCGCACGCGGGCGCGCCTGGTCCGCCTGACCGGGGCCGATCTGTCCAGCGATTGGTCGGCCCCCCCGCCGGACGCAGGCGCACGAAGCCGATCCCGCCGCCCTCTCGCGGCTTGCCGCCGGTCTCGAGGCGATCCGGGTGGACATCACGCGGCGCCTTCCACCGTTACCCCGGAGCGGGCCGGCCTCGGCGCGGACCGTCCGGCCCGCCGCCGCCGGGGCGGCCGGACAGTCCGGAGAATGGCCCCTTGCGTGCCCCTACGCCCTCGGGCGCAGGATGGCGACGCCGCGCGTTCTCCCCCATACCCCCGAAAGCGGAGGGCAACCGTTTCCGTGCGTGGTCGGGAGCCGTCGGGGTGCGGCCGGCGGGCTGCGGCCTCTCGCCGCACGCTTCGAGGCATAGGCGGAAAGGTGCATTTTACCTTTTTGTAAGAGGTGATGCGCTCAGCTGAACGGCAGAGGCACCGGGGTCCCGAGCACGGCGATGCGTCCTGGCTTCGGGCCTTCCCCGAAGACCGCCGGCCACCGAGCGGCAGGCCATCGAACCCGGCCCGCGCCAGACGCGCGCTGGGCCGGCAGCGTCCACGGCCTGCCAGGCGCCCCCGTTGGTCACAGGAGTGTTGATCATGGCTTTCGCGTCTTCCCGTGCCGTTGCGCCGACGTTCGCCGACCTGACGATCCGGGTGAAGATCCTCACCGGCTTCGCCTGCGTGCTGGCGCTCTTGGCCGGGTTGGCGGCAAAGGGGTACCTGTCCTTCACCGCCGTGCACGAGGGGTTCGCCACGTACGCGCAGAGGGTGGGTATCGTCGCCGTCGCGCGCGACATAGACCGCGGCGTGCTCGACATGCGCCGCAACGTCCGCGAGTTCGCCCACACCGGCCAGGAGGACAAGGCCCAGGCCGCGCGCGGGACCATCGCGCAGCTGCATCTGGACTACGACACGGGGCTGGCCAGCGTCCAAAACCCCGACCGGCTGTCCAGGCTGAGGGCCAGCAAGGCCCGGTTCGAGACCTACGCCGCCGATTTCGAGCGGGTGGTCGCCTGGAGGCGCGAGCAGGACGCGCTCATCAAAGATGTGCTCGACCCCGCGGGCGCGCGGTTGCAGGAGTTGCTGGAGTCGCTGCGCGCGGCGGCCGAGACGCGCGGTGATGCCGACGCCGCGGCGTCAGCCACGGCCGCACTGGAAACCTCGCTGCTGGCGCGGCTTGCGTCCAACAAGACGCTGGCCCGCCACGACGGCGACTCGGCCAGGGCGGCGGAACAGCGGTTCGCCGACCTCGGCCGCGCCCTCGCGGCGCTTGGCGCTGCCACGCGGGACACGGCGCACGCTCCGCTGGCCGGCGATGCCGTGGCGCTCACCGCCACGTACCGCCAGGCCTTTCAGCGGGCTGTGGCGCTGGGCGGCGATCTCGACCGGCTCGTCAACACCGAGATGCGCACGGCCGGTGACGAGATCGCTGCGGATGTCGGCTTCATCCGCGACAGCGGCATCGCGGAGGAACGCACGGTCGAGCGGCAGACCGACGCGCTGATCGGCGCCACGCAGGCGCTGATTCTCGTCCTGTCCCTTGCCGGCGCCGCGGCCGGTGGACTCCTGGCCTTCCTGATCGGCCGGAGCATCGCCGCGCCGGTGGTCGGCATCACCGCGGCCATGCGGTGCCTTGCCGACGGGGACAAGTCCACCGTCATTCCCGGCGTGGGCCGCCGCGACGAGGTCGGGCAGATGGCCGCGACGCTTCAGGTCTTCAAGGACAGCCTGCTTGCCAACGAGCGGCTGCGCGAGGAGCAGGAGGAGGCGAAACGCCGGGCCGAGGAGGAGCGCAGGGCGGCGTTGCGCGCCATGGCCGACGCGTTCGAGGCCCAGGTCGGCTCGGTCGTCCAGGCGGTGACAGCGGCGGCGGTGCAACTCCAGGAAACGTCGCGGCGGATGGCGGCCAGCGCCGCGCAGACGAGCGCCCGGGCCACCACCGTGGCGGGCGCCGCCGAGGAGGCGTCGGGCAACGTGCAGACCGTCGCCGCCGCCTCCGAAGAGCTGGCGACGTCCATTGGGGAGATCGCCCGCCAGATGGAGCGCTCCCGGTGCGTTGCCGACCAAGCCGACGCCGAGGCCCGGCGCACCACGGGGCTGATCCGGACGCTGTCGGCGAACGTCGGGGGCATCAGTGCGATCGTCGATCTGATCGCCTCCATCGCCGGGCAGACCAACCTGCTGGCGCTGAACGCCACCATCGAGGCGGCGCGCGCCGGCGTGGCCGGCCGGGGCTTCGCCGTCGTGGCGTCGGAGGTCAAGCAGCTCGCCACGCAGACGGCCAGGGCCACCGAGGAGATCGCCGCCAAGATCGCCACCGTGCAGGGCGGCACGGCGGACGCGGTCCAGGCCATCGCGGCGATCGCCGCGGTCATCGCCGACATGAGCGGGATCAGCGCATCGGTGGCCTCGGCGGTGCAGGAACAGACCGCGGCCACGGGCGAGATCGCCCGCAACGTCGAGCAGGCGGCGCTCGGCACCCGGGAGGTGTCGCGCACCATCGGCGACGTTGAGGCGGAGTCGCGCGACACCGGGCGCGCGGCCGAGCAGACCCTCGAGGCGGCGAGCGAACTGGCCCGTCAGGGCAACGTGCTGGACCAGGAGGTCCGCCGCTTTCTCGGCCAGGTGCGGTCGGACACGGCGGACCTGCGCCTCGTCGAATGGGACGACACCCTGTGCGTCGGCTCTCCCGAGCTTGACCGCCATCACCGGGAGATGTTCGAGCGGATCAACGCCTTCTACGCCCGCGCGATGGTCGGTGACGGCGAGGCCGTGGCCCGCGACCTGATGGAGACGCTGCCGCACCTCATGGCGGCGCATTTCGAGCAGGAGGAACGGGCGATGCGCGAGGCCGGTTGCCCGGACTACGCCGCGCACCGCGCGGCGCACGAGGATTTCCTGCGCACCCTGGAGGGGGTGAAGCGGCGGGTCGAGGCCAAGGACGGAACCGCCGGCACCGCCCTGTTCGGTGTCGTCACCGGCTGGTTGAAGGACCACATCATGAAGCACGACAAGGATGCTGCCCTGCACATCCGGCGCCGCCAGGCGGCGTGAACACCGCCACGCGGATCATCAGCAGCGGAACACCGACCATGTTCATGGTTACCGAGGACGAAGCCAGAACCATCCGGGCCGCCGTTGCCGAGAGCGGCCCGGCCGCCTTGGCCGCGCTGCGGCGGATCTTTCCGTTCCTCGCGCCCGACGATGAGGCCGAAGCGCTGCGGTGGGCGCGGCTGATCGCGGGTTTTGCCGAGGCCCCGCGTCCACCGCCCGGCTCCCCGGAAGGGTGAGGGACGGCATCGCCTCGATGCCGTCCGCGCGGCGCACGAGACGCGGTCCAAGACGGCGGCCGCGGAACGACGCTGGGGCGGACGCCGGCCAGCGGCGACCGCTCGCCGTCGGACGGGCTTGCGGAACGACGAGCGCAGGGCGGGCGCTGACAGCCATGACGGGCTGTCCAAAGGCCGAATGCCGCCGCCAAGGGAGCGCGCGCCACACCGTTCGGTTCCAGCCGCCGGAGGCTGTGCCCGGTCGATCCGCCCCCGAACACGCATGACCGTGTTCAGGGGAGGGAAAAGGTCTGCCCGGCCGCACCGTCCGGAGCGGCGGTCAGCGGGGCGCGTCGGCCGGGATGAGGGCGGCCACGGAACGCAGCAGCGCCAGAACGCTCCCGGCACTCTGCGGTGGCGGCGCCTTCACCCACGATCCTCGAGTGAGGGCATCGCGCAGCACGGCGCCCGGCTGGAACCCCGGACCGCTTGCGACGGAGCACCAGCGACCGCGCCGCCACACGGCCGCGCCGCAATGGCGCCTGCGGGGACCGTGTCCCGTCTGCGCGCGCAACCAGACCCCGGTGTCGGCTCCGGCCAGGATGTCGATGAGCACCGTGACGGCGCCGTCGGGGCCAGGCAACAGGATTCGGCAGTCGATCGGAAGCTGACGCATCGAACGGGTCTCCTCGGTCGTTTGCTGGCGGCGCCGGGCGGCAGCCTTCCCACGCCGCTGGGGGCGGTCGGCGGCGCGCGGGCCGGGGCGGGAGGGCACGCGCGTCATGCGGCCTTTACGCCGTCCAGGAAGCCGTGCACCAAGCCGCGCAGCGCATCGGCCTGCGCCGACAGGCTGGAGGCGGCGTCCAGAACCTCGCGCGCAGCGGCGTCGGTCTGGCGGGCGGCGGCGTTGACGCCGCCGATGGTGGCGCTCACCCGCTCGGTGCCCTGCGCGGCCTGCTGGATGTTGCAGTCGATCGCGCCGGTCGCGGCCTCCTGCTGCCTGATGGCCGAGGCGATGGCGGTGGCGATGCCGTCGATGCGGTGGATGACCTCGCCGATGGACCGGATCGCCGCCGCCGTCTCGGTGGATACGCGCTGGATGCCGGCGATCTGGGTCGAGATTTCCTCCGTTGCCTTGGCCGTCTGGGTGGCCAGGGACTTCACCTCGTTCGCCACCACGGCGAAGCCGCGGCCGGCCTCGCCGGCCCGCGCCGCCTCGATGGTGGCGTTCAGCGCCAGCAGGTTGGTCTGCCCGGCGATGGAGGCGATCAGTTCCACCACCTCGCCAATCGTCTCGGCGGCGGCGGTCAGGCCGTGCACCTGCCGGTCGGCGCGCCGCGCCTCGCCGACGGCGTGGCGGGTGATCTCGGTGGAGGTGGCGACCTGCCGGCCGATCTCGCCGATCGACGCCGACAGCTCCCCGGTGGCGGCGGCGACCGCCTGCACGTTGGCCAAGGCCTGCTCCGACGCGCGCGCCACGTCCTCGGCGCGGGCGCTGGTGTCCTGGGCGGTCGCGGTCATACCGCTGGCGGTGCTGCGCATGCGCTCGGCCGAGGTGCGCACCGCCCTCAGCGCGCCGCCGGCTTCGCGCTCGAAGCGGTCGGCCAGCGCGACGATGGCCTGCGAGCGGGCCAGCCGCTCCTCCGCCGTGCGTCGCTGCTCCTGTGCGAGATCGAGGGAGCGCCGCATGGCGTCGCGAAAGACGCACAAAGCGTGCGCCATCGCGCCGATCTCATCGCCGCTCGCGGCATCGGGCACCGCGGCCTCCAGCCGTCCGGCGGAGAGTTCCTGCATGGCCGCCGTCATGCGGCGGATCGGGTTGACCATCATGCGGATCGCCAGCACGCTGGCCAGCAGTATGGCCAGTGGGATGCCGACCGCCGGTACCGCGATGAGCAGCCGTTTCATGACGGCCTGGAACGCTTCCAACTCGGCGCTGAGCCGGGCGATGCCGGCGTTGTCGGCCGCCGCCTGCGTCTGCAGCCGGACGTTCAGCGCCTGCCGGTTGGCGCGGTTGGCGTCGTTGTCGCCGTAGGCACGGGCGTCGGCGGTGGCCACTGTGCGGGCGAGGCGGACCAGTTCGGTGCGGAAGGCGATGAACTCGCGCACCTTAACGGTGATCTCCTGGAGGCGGGGGCGTTCCGCGGCGGGGGTGATCGCCGTCCATTCCTGCATCAGACGCTCCATGGCGGCCAGGTTGGCCAGCAGGGCCGGGGCGTACTTCTCCGCCTCCTTGGCATCGCGGGCCATGTAGATGCCGCGCGAGTCCATCACCACCGCCAGACCAGGCCGTTCATCCGCTCGCCCGCCAGAGCGCGGGCGGACGCGTTGGCGATCGCCGCGACGTACCCGTCGTAGGTGCGCATCGCCTGCACGCCCAACGCCGCGATGGCCAGAGCGACCAGCGCCAGCACGGTCACCACAAGGCCGAACTTGCGCGAGATCGGAAGATCCTTCAGAAGGCGCATGCATCCTCCCAGCTTCGTCCGGCCGCATCGCCGTGCCCGATGGGGCCGCGTCATTTTGGTGGTGCAATCGTGATGATTTCGTGAACGGTGCTGCGACGGGCCAAACCTTTGCCCGTCCTGGTTGATGTCTGCACACCAAGGAACCTTCGCTGGTCCTTGTTGGTGGCGCAAGTCTGCTCCGTGCGGGAGCCGCGACGATTGCCGGCCCACGGACACTGCCTTCGGGGGCGGCGCCCTCCGGCTTGGTGTCCGTCTCACCATGCCCGCCCATGCCCGCGCTCTTGGGAGCCCGGGCCGGCCGGGGAACCGGCCCGGGTCCCGGCTTCAGGCGCGGGGCGGCGCGAGCATCAGGGCGTCCAGGTCGGACAGCGCCGCCACGATCAGCGCCCAGGGCGGCTCGCCCCGGCCGCCGCCGGCGGGCTCGCAGAGGTTGGCGGCCACGGCGAGCTTCGCGGCGAGCCCGGCCGGGGAGGCGGCGGGCGTGCGTTCGAGAGCGGCGGCGAGCGCGTCGGCGCGGCGCGCCGCCTCGTCCTCCCGTTCGGCCGCAGCCTCCAGGCCGCTCGCGGCGCATGCCGCGGCCCACCGCGCGCGGCGCGCCGCCAAGTCCGCCTTCAGAGCGTCCGCCGCTTCGTCCGGGACGAGCCCCCGGGCGACGGCCCGGTCGATGTCGGCCTCGCTCGATGCGTACAGGGGCGCCTCGACCGCTGGTCCGCCGGGCACCTCCATGCGCCGCACGGCGCACAGCACGCGCGGCGGTCCGACCCGCGCGATCAGATCGGCCTCGATCCGGCTGGCGGCAGCGTTCGCCGCGTCCGCGGCGGCGCACGCCGCGCGCCATTGCCGCCACAGCGCGACGGCGGGGTCTTCACTCCCGACCACAGGGGCCGAGTCCAACAAGGCGGACGCCGGGGTCGCGGCGGCGCCAACCAGCAAAGTACGGCGGGATATCCTCGCCATGGCACACCTCGTCTCTTGGCAGGTGTTGGGAAAGCGCCGCTCCCGCGCGGGGAGCGGCGGCGAGGGCTCATTCAGCGGCAAGGGCCGGCGGCGCGCGATCCGGCGTGGTGTCGCCTTCCGTATCCGGTTCGGCACCGAACCGCATGGCGTCGGGCAGCCAGTCGCGGCCCTTGACCTGCCAGTCCGGGGCGCCGTCCGGCACCGCGGCGGAGCGCTCGAAGTGCTTCGCTAGAGCGGCGACCAGACCCGCCTTCTTGTAATCCGACAGCCGTCCCAGAGTGGCGGCGGCGCCGCTCTCCACCGCGATGGCGCTGAGCTGGTCGCGGGTGCGCCCGCCCAGGAACGTCTCGTCCGGCCGCCACCAGTCGCGCATGTCGGCGCCGAGGTCGCGGGCCACCCGGTTGAACAGGCTGTCGCCGCGATCGATGGCGTCCAGGTCGCCCTGGCCGAAGGCGAGAATGGTCAGCAGCAGGTGCAGGCCATCCAGGTCCTCGTCGCTCAGCCGCTTGACCCGCTCGTACAGGTCGGCGCCGTCCTTCGGATCCCCGACCAGCCGCTCCCAGGCGCCCCGGCTGCGCGGCCCGTAGGTCGGTTCGTCGTCCCCGGCCGGCTCCAGGCCCAGCAGGCGCTCGAAGTACGCCGCCGCGGCCTCGACGGCGTCGTGGCTGCGGGGGCGGCCGTCCTCGCCCGCGAACAGCGCCAAGGCGGGGTGCGCCTCCACCGACACCCGGCCGTGATGACCGTCGACACCCCGCATCAGCAGCACCACGGCCACCCGCTTGGCCGTGCGCCGGGCGGCGACCAGGAGCGTCTGCACCGCCAGCGTCTTGTGCGCGGCCATGTGGCGCACCAGCCAGGACGGGTATTCCGAGCGCTCCCGACGCACCGTCAGCGGGCTCTCCCGCGTCTCGGCCGCGACGGCGCGCTGCACCTCATGGCGCACCAAGCGCTCGCGCACCTCGACCCGGCCGGCGGGCGTCAGGTTGATCACCACGCCGCCGCTCTCCCCATCCCGCGCCGCGCGGTAGTGCCACCACGGCACCCCATGCGTGTCGAACACGTCCACGAAGGCAGCGGTTTTCGCCCGTTCCGCCGCCATCTCTTCCACCGCCTGCCGCTGCAAGGCGTGGAACTGCTCGGCGTCATCGAAGTAGGTGGCTTCGGCTTCCGCGAACAGGTCGGCGGTGACGGTGCCGCTGTAGCGCTCCAGCGGAAACACCGCCATGGCGACGGACGGCTTCTCCTCGATGAGCCGGGCGCGGACATCGTCGGCGTCGAACCAGATGCCGTCTTCGATGTCGGCGAGGATGCGCCGCTGCTGCTCGTGGGTGCCCAGCGTCAGCGCCTCGGCGATGCCGAGCCCGATGGAGCCCTCGCGCACCGCCTGCTTGGCCTCGGCGCACAGCCCGGCCAGCGCGAGCCGGCGCTTCACCGTGGTGGTGCTCAAACCCGTCTGCGCCGCCACGTCGTCCAGCGTGGCGCCCTTCTGGAGCAGGGCCGCGAAGCCGTCCGCCTCGTCGATGGCGTCGAGATCCTCGCGCTGCACGTTCTCCACCAGGGCGATCCGCCGGGCGTCGGCGGGCTTCAGCCCGTGCCGCACCTCGACCGGCACCCGGTAGTCGGCGCCGATCTCGCCCCGGCTCTCCAGCAGTTTCAAGGCCCGGTAGCGGCGCTCGCCGGTCACGACGCGGAAGCGGTCGCCCTTGAGGCACCGCACCACGAGGTTCTGGAGCACGCCGTCGGTTCGGATGGAGGACGCAAGCCCCTCGATGCCGGCGGGGTCGATGCGCTTGCGCGGGTTGGATGTCGGCGGAAGAAGCTGGGACAGGGGAACTTGCTGGGTGCTCATGGTTCACTTCCCTCTCTTGAAGCTGCGAAGCAGCAGCACTGCCGCTGCTGCTTCCCGGGGCCGCGCGAGCGGTGGGTGAGTGGGGGGCGAGGGACGGCGCGCCGGGCCGGGTTGCCTGGGCGAGGGGCACGTGCCGTGCCCTGAGCCGGCGGCCCTGCCCGGCAACAGGCGGCCCTCGCGGGGGAGAGAGCGGCAACGCCCTCTTTCCCCCACAAGGGAGCCGGCGCCGGCCTATGCCGGCACCGGATCACAAGAGTCGGCGTCAGCCGGCAAAACCATCGTGCGCAAGGGGGCCTGTGCGCTGACCACGCCGCCCCACCCGTGAGACACGGGTTCGGTGGCGGCTGACACGTTGACCCTGATCTGGCGGGATCATCGTGCGGCGGCCGGACCACCGCGTGCCATCATCCCCCGGTTCGGCAACCGTCCGCCTGATCCGGGCGGCGGGGAAGGAGGGTGAAGCCCACGCGATGGTCGAACGTCCAGATGGCCGGCGCGCGTGGATCCGGCCACCCTGGACCGACGTTCCATGAACGGAGGCGCACTCAAACCGGCGTGGCGGTTCTCCCCAGGACGCGTGCACGTTGCTTCGGTTGGGACGATCTCATCCCGAAGCCGATGATCCGGACCACGCGGCCGACAGACAGGCACATCCCCTTGGCGGCGTGGTGGGCGGAACCGCTGCGCCGCCCCCTGGAACGTCCCAGGAAACCGGGGGAACCGTTTGACCATAAGCCGGCCATTCGGGCTGTCCGGAGCGGCGGCCCGAGCGCGCAAGGCTCCCTTCGCCTACGAAATTGCTTGCCGGACGCGCTCAGCCCAGCCGAACTGTTGGGGCGTTGCCGCCCGTGGCCACCCGCGCCCAGGCGATGAACGCGGGCGGCGTTGTCATGGTCAGCTCGCCCGGCGGCCGTGGGACCAACGGGCATTCTGGACCCAGTCCGCCCGTCGTCAGGCGTCACGCATCCCCGACCCGCTCTGATCCGGATCAGACGGTCGATGCGCTTTTTTCGGCCGCGTCGCAGAGCGCCGAGAAGTAATTTCTATCCTCAGACAGTATGTGCCCAAAGATCACGTCCTTGGAAATCGCGTGAGCCGCGTCCGCTGTGCTTACAAGTCCAGCCTCGTGGCGGGCAATAATGCTGCCTATCAGTGACAGCAGTCGCTCATGCTCGGCCTTGTGCGCGTCCATATATTTGTAGCCGATCCTGACGAGCAGGCTTTCCTCATAGGCAAAATGACGCCGCAAGTCGTCCGACAGCACATCGAAGATGGCAGCGGCCGCTGCATGTGATGTGTCATCAGAGCCGACGGCCATGAGGCGATTGGTGATCTCGAAGAGACTTTTGTGTTGAGCGTCCAGCGCGGGTTCTCCGCTGTGAAAGCTGGCCGACCATTGCAAACGGTCCAAGGAACCCACGCTCTCTTCGCCTGGGTCTTGTTCGACGCGGTTGCGGCCCAACGCCTTGGCGCGGTACAACGCCCGGTCCGCCCGGCGCATCCAGCGCTCCGTGCTTTCACCTGGCTCAAGCTCGGCAACGCCGGCACTGACCGTCACCGAACCGACCGGAGCGACGGGCTCTTCGGCGATCCGGGCTCGGATTTTCTCAGCGAGGGCACGCGCCTTGGGGAGCGGGGTCGGAACAAGTATGGCGAATTCCTCACCCCCCCATCGGCAGAGCAGATCGGTTGCACGCAACGAATGCCGCATCCGCCCGGCCACCTCCTCGAGCACCACGTCGCCGATGTCGTGCCCGTGTCCATCGTTCACGGCTTTGAAGTGGTCGATGTCAAAGATGAGAAGGGAGGCCGCGGTTCCATAACGGGCCGCGCGCTCGAACTCGCGCTGCAACTGCTCTTCGAAGTGCCGCCGGTTCCAACAGCCGGTCAGACTGTCCGTGCGTGACAGGGTTTCCGCTTGGTTCCGGGCTTCGATCAGTTCGCGTTCAATACGGCGATGGGCCAACATGAGGTATGCTGCAAAGCTCATGAACGCAGCCAATATGGCCGCCATGAGTGTCAGCCTGAAAAGCAAATCGCCGTTGATGAAGTCAATGATCTGATCGCTTGTCGCGGCCATGTAGGTGCGCCACCCCAGAATCACAATCAGCAGAGAGTGAGCGAAAGGGATCACCCAGTCCACCGCCGATATCTCGATTTTCTTTTGGCGGAAGGGGACAGCGGCGGTGCGGGCCAGAATGACGGAATATGCCGAGCTGACGGCCGTTATGCGGGCATTGATGTTGGGGTCGATGTACAGAAAGTAACCAAGAACGAGCGTTGCCACGGCGGAAACAGCATGATTTATGGTGCTGGAGCGCGCGGACCACCCGTCGTAGAACAGGCAGATACCGTCGAACTTTAAAGCCGCACTTGTGAGAATCAGATAGTTTGCCACGATGACTGGCAACCAAGAAGGCACGCCATCCCGGAAAGCCGATAGAATGAAACCGATGGCGAGAAGCGCATGCCCCAACGAAAGAAGGCGAAAGCCGGGGTATGATTTTCTGGTTGCGCTGATCAGGACCATCAAAGCGGCCACCGCCGTCATGACCATGGCGGCGGTCACGCTGAGCGTCCCAGTGTGAAGGGCTTGAAGCATGATGGTTCTTCGGTGTTGCCGGATCGGTCACCGAGACGGAGCCGGCGGCGCAGAATAAGCAAATCCATTTGGAATGTCATCATTCCCCGACCTTCCCCGAACTCCGGCCGGCCGACAAGAGGTTGCCCTCGGGGACGGCGCGTCCGAGGTGCTGGCTACGCGCCGATGAGCCCGCCGCGCTCCTTCGGACACAGGCGCTGGTCTGGAACAGCTGGAGCGTGGCGGCACCCGGAAACGGAGTGGCGTGCGGACGCCCGCTGACATCCACGAGGGCGGGACGTCGCGCGACGCCGCGACTGTGGCGCTCTACAACTCAGTCCCGGATCTCGCCGTGGCGTCCTCACCATCGGTGCCTTCTCCTGACAGGCGCACGACGGCAGAGAGCCGCGTCTTGAGCACCGCCAGGGCGTCCTCCAGCGCGGCCGCATCCGCGCCGGCCCGGAGCTTCTCCGCGATGACGCGCTCGCACAATGCAATCAATGAGGACAAGGCTTCACCGACATCGGCTTCGTTGGAGCCGGCGCCGCCGCCACGGCCGCCGAGCGTGCCGCGGGCGTCCGCAGGCCGCGGCATCTCGCCCATCTCACCGCCTCGCCCCGGTTTGACCGGCATTTCCACTCCTCACAGCGCAACAGCCTCATGTGAAGCAGATCACAGTCCCACGCACTCCTTACAAAAGCACAGAAAGGAGTCGTTTCAAGAAAGGCTGGCCTCCAGCGAGGCGGTGGCCTCGCGGACGAAGGCGTCCACCGGATCGAGGCAGTCGTTGATGGCGTCGAACAGGGCGCCGAGTTCTCCGCCTTCCCGCATGCCGACGAGGCGCGCTTCGAACCTCCCGCGGGCCGCCTGGCGGCACACCGCGGTCGCCGCCTTG
Organism: Azospirillum thermophilum; assembly: GCF_003130795.1. Lineage (NCBI taxonomy): Bacteria > Pseudomonadati > Pseudomonadota > Alphaproteobacteria > Rhodospirillales > Azospirillaceae > Azospirillum > Azospirillum thermophilum. Next base: position 87,533 of record NZ_CP029353.1, on the reverse strand, counting down.
ACCGCCTCTCCCACCCGCCACTGGAAGAAAAAGGCGGCGAGCAGCGTGGCGGCGAGGCCGACGTTGAGGATGACCATCGGCAAAGGAACGGCGCTCGAGGCCGCTCCCCACAGGGCGGCACCCAGCAGCACGGCCGCCGTGGCGGCGGTGAGCATCCCTGACCTATACAGAGAAGACAAACGCGTCATAGGTCGTGCCGTTCTGCGTGAGAAAGTCGAGCAACGCAGCCGTGGAGGCGGCCATGGCGTCCCGCCGGTGGCCATGGCGGCGTTCTTCGGCCAGCAACCGTTCATAAAGCGGCCGAATCACCGAGATCGCGTCGCGGCGGGGAGCCCGGCGGTTTGAATGATAACCGACGATGGCGCCGGTCTCGTCGACGCTCGGCGTCACATGGGCGAACACCCAGTAGTGATCACCGTTCTTGGCCCTGTTGTTCACGTAGGCGAACATCTCCCGGCCGGCGGCGATCGTGCTCCACAGCAGCTTGAACACGCAAGCCGGCATCTCCGGGTGGCGCAGGAGGTTGTGTGGCGCTCCGATCACCTCGCGCTCCTCATACCCGGACAGCCGCAGGAAAACGCGGTTGGCATAGGTGATCCGGCCCTTCGGGTCGGTCTTTGTGACGATCACGTCTCCGGGATCGAAGGTCCGCTCACAGCCGGTCAAGGGTGCGTGTTTGGCCATCATGCTGTCGTCCCCGGCTACGCCGCCTCGCTCAGGCGATTGGACTGGCGGACCTCGTTGAGGAAGTCCTCGACCTGACGTTCCAGCCGTTCGGATTGCCGGACCAGTTCATCCGCTGCGGAGGTGACGATGGTGGCGGCCTGCAACGTGCCTTGCGCGCCGGTCGAGACGCCAGCGATGCGCCTGTTGATCTCCTCGGTTCCGGCGGCGGCCTGCTGGACGTTGCGGCTGATCTCGGAGATGGCGGCATGCTGCTCCTGAATGGCCGCGGCGATGGAGGAGGAGGTCTGATGAACCTCCTGGACGGTGCCCGCGATCTCTTCGATGGCCGCCACCGCCTTTTCGGTCGCCTCCTGCACCACGGCGATCTGCTGAGCGATTTCATCGGTGGAGCGCGCGGTCTGGCTGGACAGATTCTTCACCTCGTGCGCCACCACGGCGAAACCCTTGCCGGCCTCGCCGGCGCGCGCCGCCTCGATGGTGGCGTTCAGCGCCAGCAGGTTGGTCTGCCCGGCGATTCCCCGGATCATGGTGACCACCTCGCCGATGCGGCCGGCGGCCACGGACAATCCCTTGACGATTTCGTCGGTTCGCTGCGAGCGGTCGGCCGCCAAACGGGCGATGTCGGTCGACCGTTCGATCTGGCGCCCGATCTCATGGCTGGCGGCGTTGAGTTCCTCCGTGGCGGCCGCCACGGTCTGCACGTTGGCCGAGGCCTGCTGCGAAGCGCCGGCAACGGCGGTGCTCTGGACGCTGGTCTGCTGCGCTTCGGCAGACATCGAGCCGGAGGCCAGGCGCAGGCTTTCGATCTGACGCCCGATGGCGGCGATCATGCCCTTGACCCGCTGCTCCATGGCATCGGCCATGGTCAGCATCGCGCGCTTGCGCTCGATGATCGCCTGCCGCTCATGATCTTCCTGTTCGGCGCGCAGACGTTCCATGCGCACAAGGTTCTCCCGGAAAACCTCCACCGTGCGCGCCATGTCACCGAGTTCGTCGCCGCGTTCCAGGCACGGTGTGATCCGTTCGGTTCGGCCTTCCGAGATGTCGAGCATGACGCGGCGCATCGCGTCGAACGGCCGGAAGGTCGCCCTCATCACCAGGAAGACGGCGGCGGCGACGCTGACCGTCACGAGCAGGGCGACCAGCACCACGGTCCCGATCACATCGTCGATGGCGGCGAAGAACTGGTCCTTCGCGACGGCGACGACGAGAATGCCGATGACCGAGCCGGACGCATCGCGGATGGGATCGTAGGCCGTCATGTAGGTCGTGCCAAGCGCGACGGCCTCACCGCGGAACCCCCGCCCCTGTTTGATCACGGTCTCGTACACGGGGCCTTGCGCGAGTTGGGAGCCGACCGCACGCTTTCCCTCATTCATGATCGTGGTGGCCACGCGGACATCGCCATGAAACAGTGAGGCGACACCGCCCACCGCGCTCACAAGGCGGTCGAGCAGCGCGCTGTCGCCATTGAGCTTGCGCGTGCCAACCCAGAGAGCCCCGCCTTCGGAGCGGAAGCCGTCCCCTTGGGACAACAGCAGTTCACGGGCAACCTTCAGGTTCTCCTCCAGGCGCTGGCTTGCCAGTACGGTCAAGTGCCGCTGGAGGGTGAGGCTCACCACAACGACGACCACTCCCGACAGGAAAAGAAGGCTGAGCAAGGCGGTGCCGGTCACGCGCGTCGCAAGGCGGATGGTCCGAGGGGTGTTCAGCATGTGGACGACCCACACGCAAACGGAACGATGCCGCGAGGACCGGCTCCGGACGGACCGGCCGGCTCGCTCGAACGAAGCCTTGCCCGATCGCTACCGGCGGCCCGGCGTTTGGGTGGCGTGGCCGCGCGCGTGTGCGGGGGGGGCACGCAAAAGGCGCAGGCTATCCATTGACATCGCGCAGAACCTCCAACCTAATCGCCAGAAGAACTCTAGCATAGAATGAACCAAGGCGCAAACAATATCGTCGATTGCGGCAAAAATATGCAAGAAATGCAGTCGTTAACCAACGCCTACGCTGTCGACGTTAAAACTCGTTAACATTCTGTTCTTGCCAATCCTGCGTCAGCCTTGTCGATCTATACCTCATCCATGCAGAACCGGTGACCGCGGTGCGGCGCCGGACGACTGTTGAACACGGCCGGCCGCGTGGGTCGGACAGCTTCCACGATGGCGTCCGCGGTTCCCTTCCGATCCCGGCTGTGCCCGCAACACGACATGCCCGAAAGCCCTTACCGCCCCAACGGCGGAGTCGATCACCATGGCGGCCGACGGCAGCGGGGTGCGCAGCCGGCGCCACGCGCCCGGTAACCGCTGCACCGGCGGACCGGATTTTCCGTCGCCGCTTGATGCGACGGGGAATGGCACGTGTTCGAAGGAGCGGTCCGTATGGATCCGCGTCTCCGCCTTGCCCAGGCTCTCAGTGTTCAGCGTCCGTGAACATGAAAAGCGCATGACAGGACCATGAAGGGGTCGGCCATGGCGGGATGGTGAGTTGCTTCCTCGTCAGCGGCAAGGGTGATCGCCGCACCGGCATCGTCCCGGTGTTGGCGGGCTTGCCGCCGGCGCGACAGCGTCCCGAGACATGGCGATCTCGCTGACCGCCGACACGCGCGTCGGTGCGGGGCGGCAGTGGTCGCTCTCGACGGTCATCTCAAGGATCACGGCGTGGTGCACAGGGTGGCCGATGACGGCTGGCCTCATCGTCTTTCGGGAGAGATCCGATCCCTTGGCCACCGCCTGCGACGGGCCGCCGCGCGACGCGGTTGTGGCGGTTTCAATCCTGCACCGGAAGGCAGACGCAACAGATCAGCCCTGAATTTTCCCAGTGCCTCGCGACGCGCCCCCGATGCTGGGCAACGATCACGCGCTCGAGCAGTTGCGAGCCGAAACCCGCGCCTTGTGGACGCCGCACGGGCGGCCCTCCAGCTTCTCGCCATTCGATGCAGAGCTCGTGCCCGCCCTCCGTCTTTTCGACGCGTGCGCTTAGGGAAACCCGCCCGCCGGGCACGGACAGCGCGCCGTACTTGGTCGCGTTCGTCGCCAGTTCGTGCAACGCCAAGGCCAAATTCGAGGCGACGTCCGCGGCGACGGCCGTGTCGTTCACCTCCATGCGCACCCGCCCGTCGGCACCGACAAAAGGGGCGAGCGCCGTGCCGATCAAGGCCTGCAAGGATACGGCCGCGTTGATCGGACCGCTGGCCAGCAGATCCTGCGCGGCAGCGAGGGCACGGACCCGCCCGAGAAAGCGGTCCAGAAATTCCGGCAGCGCGGACGTGGTGCGGGCGGTCTGGCGGGCAAGCGCCTCGACCATCATGAACAGGTTTTTCAACCGGTGCCGCAGCTCGGCCGTGAGCAGGCGCTCCCGTTCCTCCAGGCGCTTCTGCTCCGTCACCTCGCGGACGATGGCACCGATGGCCATCAGCGTGCCGTCCGGCCTCTTCACCGGATAGAAATCCTCGATCCAAACGCGTTCGACGCCGGGCTGGCTTGGCGTTGTGCCGCGCAGCTCGATCCCGAGCACCGGTTCCCCGGTTTCCAGAACACGGCAGAACAGTGGTTCGGCCACAGCGCGCAGAGCCGGAACAACCTCCCAGGCGCAGCGTCCGAGATGCTCGTCGACCGACGGCCCGTTCATGGCCGCGAGCGCCTCGTTGACCCGCAGGAAGCGGAGCTCGCGATCAAACAGACCCAAGCCGATGGGAGCTGTCCGGTAGAGCGTCTCCACCTCGAGCAGCTGCAGACGGGCGCGCTCCTCGCTCTCGCGCAACGCCTTCTCCGATCGCCAGCGCTCCGTCACGTCGTTGCCCTGCACAAAGATGCCGGAAACGGCCCCGTCCGGCCCGACGATGGGCTGGTACACAAAATCCAGGTAGACATCCTCGAGCGGCGCATCGGGCCGTCGCCGCAGCTGGAGGTGCATGTCCTGTCCAACGAAGGGGCGACCGGCTTCCCGGACGCTGTCGAGCAACGCGATGAAGCCTTGCTCCCGGACTTCCGGCAGCACTTCGAGCACGGGCCTGCCGATGATGTCGGTGCGCCCGATGAGCCGGCAATAGGCGTCGTTGGCGAGCTCAAAAATGTGCCCGGGGCCGCTCAGGACGGCGACAAAACCCGGAGCTTGGCGAAAGAGCTCACGAAGGTACCGGCGCTCCGTGTCCAGCGTGAGGTTGGCCTCCTGAACAGCCTGCGCCCGCTGAAAGAGGCCGGCCTCGATCACCGCCGCCCCGGCCGGCATTCCACGGGCGGCTTCCGTTCCGGCGGCCATACGCAGGCGCTGGAGCTCGGTAACGTCGTTCGTCTGCTGGAGGATGAAGCGGACAGTGCCCTGCCCGTCGAGGATGGGGGTGTGGGTGGCGCTCCAGTAGCGGTCCTCGAAGACGGCATCACCGGCGGCTGGAATGGCGTAGCGGATCAGGGCCAGCGCGTCGGGTCGGCCGGTTTGAAGCACCCGGTTGAGCGAGGCTCGGAGCAGTGCCTCGCTCGCGCCATCAGGGTCATGGGAGCCGGGAGGGAACGCGTCAAAGATGGTGTGGCCGAACAGGCTCGTGAGCTCCCGCCCCGTGGCCCGCAGATACGCGGTATTGGCCCAGACGCACCGCAACTCACGGTCGAGGAGCATGTAGGGATTGGGTGACGCCTCGATCACAGCTTCAAAATCGATCCGTGCGCACTCTGGAAGCATTGATCGTCCCTTTGGGTCCCCTTGGTTTCGGTTGCCGCCGAGAGCAACGTTGGCCGCATCGTACCTGCCCATGTCAGGGGCAACCAGTATCACGTTGATCGTGGGCGCAACCCAGCTTAAGGGTATGCGGTGTCGGACGCCACGTCCTTGCCCGTGCGGGTTCATGAAATAGTCCGCTGGCCGCAGATCAGCGGAAGAACGGCATGTCGGGGGCGGATCGGAAGGCATTCTGGCGGCAGCGTGTGCAGGTGTAGCCGGAGAGCGGGCTGACGCTGAGGTTCTTGGGATCGACCGCTGGGCGTTGGGGCGGTGGTCGCGCCGTCTTGCCGGAGAGGACGGGGTGAGCGCTCCTGGTTCCGGGGATAGCCCTGGTGCTGTCCCTATGACGGCGAGCGCTCCGTTGATCATGGAGATCGTCGAGGCGGCTCCGCGCCGGCGGGGCTGGCCGGAGGCGGAGAAGGAACGGCTGGTGGCGGAGACCTGCGCGCCGGGGATGAGCGTGTCGTTGGTCGCGCGCCGCTGCGGCGTCGATCCCAGCCTGTTGTTCCGCTGGCGCCGCCGGCTGCTGGTCCCCCGATCGAAGCCACGCCCGTGTTCGCGCCGGTGGAACTGGCGGGGGCCGTGCCGGCTGTCTCCGGCATGATGCCACCGGCCTCGGCGGGGGGCGGCTGCGCGTTGATCGCGATGCCGAGGCATTGCGCCGGATCTTCAGCGTGCTGGAGCGGTCACGACGCTCGTGGATACGGCGACATGGCACCGACCGGACGCTGAAGCGGTGCGACACGCACCACGGTTCCGATGGGCTTACGCGGCCTCACCGAGCTGTCTGCGCAGGGTCTCGTGAAGCTGACTTGGCGTCACCGGCTTGATCGCAAGCCCGGCGGCGGCCTCGGCCACCTCCCGCCGCACGGCCTCGGTGGTCTCCCCGGTCAGGATCACCGCCGGAACAGCGGAACCAACATGTTCGCGCAGGCGGCGCACCGCGTCGAGGCCGGTGCCGTCCTCGCCCAACCGGTAGTCGGCAACGACCACCGCCGGCGTCCGGCCGTCCTCGGCCAGCCGTTCGAGCGCCTGGGCGATCGAGGTGCCGGCCACGGTGTCGTATCCCCAGTCCCGGAACATCTCCCGCAGCCCCCACAGCACGTCGGGCTCGTCGTCCACCAGCACCGCCAGCCGTCCGCCGGCGCTCACCAGAACCGCGTCCGGCACCGGCGCGGCGCGCACGGCAGCGGGCTCCCCGAGGGGCACCAGGATGCTGAAGACCGATCCCCGTCCGGGTTCGGACCGCACGGACACCGGGTGATCGAGAAGCGTCGACAGGCGCCGGACGATCGAAAGGCCGAGACCCAGCCCCCGGTTCCGGTCGCGGGCGGGGTTGGCGAGCTGGTGGAACTCCTCGAACACGCGCTCCCGCTGTTCGAGCGGGATGCCGACTCCGGTGTCGGCGACCTCGATGGCGACGTGCCGACCGTCGGCGCGGCAGCCGAGGCGGACCGTTCCGGCGTCGGTGTACTTGATGGCGTTCTCCACCAGGTTGCGGATCATGCGGCCGAGCAGATGGCGGTCGCTGCGCACCACGACGTCGCCGGCGCCCTCGACCACCAGACGGAGCCCCTTGGCCTGGGCGGCCGGCGCGAACGACGCGCCGCTGTGCTCAAGCAGGGGCCCCAGAGCAAAGTCCTCGATCACCGGGCGGATCACGCCAACGTCGAGCCGCGAGATGTCCATGAGGCTGTCCAGCAACCCCTTGAGCGCCTCGAGGTTGCGCTCGATCATGGTCAGGGCGTGACGGCCGCGTTCGTCCTGCACACGGCCGTGCAGTCCGGCCGCGAACAGGAACAGCGACTGCAGGGGCTGGCGCAGATCGTGGCTGGCCGCCGCCAGGAAGCGCGATTTCGCCCGGTCGGCCTCCTCCGCCGCCATCTTGGCGCGGCGCAGCTCCTCCTCCATCCGGCGGCGCTCGGTCACGTCGGCGTCGATGCCGGTCAGGCGTGCCGGCGCGCCGTCGGTCCCGTACAGGACGTGCGCCGCCGCCTCGATCCAGCGGACATCGCCCGCCGGCGTGACGATTCGGTACGTCATGCGCAGATCCTGAACGCGGTCCCTGAGTGCTTGGCTGCGCGCCGCAAGAACCTCGGCCCGGTCGTCGGGGTGGAGGAGCGCCGCCCAGGTGTCGGCGCACGGCCGGTCCCGGCCTGGATCAAGGCCGAGGATGCGGAAGGTCTGCTCGGACCAGACGGAGCTGCCGGTCGCGAAATCAACGTCGAAGGTTCCCGCCCGCGCCGCCGCCAGCGCGAGGCCAACCCGCTGCTGGCCCAGCCGTGCATCCTCCTCCGCGGCCTTGCGCTCGGTGATGTCGATGCACACGCCGAGCAGGCGCTCGGGCTCCCCATCGGCGCCGTAGAGCGCCGCGCCGACGCTGAGCATCCATCGCAGGCCGCGCACCGGATGGACGATGCGCGCCTCGGCGGTCCACTCGGTGCGCCGCTCGGCGAAGGTGCGCTGAACCACCTGCTGGATCATCGACCGGTCGTCGGGGTGGAAGCCGGCCATCCACAGCGCGTGCGACGGGGTATCCCGCTCCGGGTCGAGGCCGCGCAGCGCGAAGACCGCTTCGGACCAGAGCCAGCGATCGGTGCGCGGCTCCCACTCCCACGCTCCGGCGCCGATCGCGGCGAGCGCCAGGCGCAGGTGCTCGCGGCTGCGGCGCAACGCCTCGTTGACGCTCTTGCGCTCGGTGACGTCGATGTTCAGGCCGACCATGCGCACCGGCGCGCCGGCGGCGTCATAGCTGATCCGCCCGGTGATCTCGATCCAGCGCACGGCGCCGTCGGGATGGAGAACACGGTAGTCGGCCTGTGCGTCGGTGCGGCCTTCGGCCAGGCGCCGCCGGATGTAGCCCATGACGCGTCCGACGTCCTCGGGATGCACGACGCGCTCCCAGCTCGCGTAGGTGGCTTCGTCGCGGTCGGGACTGAGGCCGAGCAGCCGGTAGCTCTCCGCCGACCAGACGATGGCGCCGGTCGTGAGGTCCCACGCGAAGGTGCCGGCGCGCGCGGAGTCGAGCGCCAGGGTCAGACGCTCCTCGCTGTGGCGCAGCGCGCTCTCCACCGCCTTGCGCTCGGTGAGGTCGACGAATGCGCTGATGGCCATGACGACGGCGCCGCGCTCGTCGCGGACCGGCAGGGCGCTGACCGCGAAGGTGGCGATCCGGCCGTCGCCGCGCCGGTAGACCATCTCCTCGAGATGGACGTCCTCACCCGCGAGCAGAGCGCGGGCGAGCGGGTACTCCGCGGGCCGGTACGGGGTGCCGTCCTCGTGCAGGGCGCCGCTGCGCGCGGATCCGGCGAGGCCTCCGTCGGCAGAGACGGGATGGCCGATCATGCGCTCCGTGGCGTCGCTGTGGACGAGAAGCCGTCCGGAGGGCGCCTCGACGGCGATCAGCCCGACCGGGACGGCGCGCAGCACCGCTTGCAGAAGCCGGCGCTGCTGCTCCAGCTCCCGGCTCCTGGCTTCGAGGTCGGCCAGCAGGCGGTCGCGCTCCGCCTCGGCCTCCCTGCGGTGGGTGACATCGTGGCAGAAGACGGCCAGCCCGCCATTCGACGGGAAGGCGCGGACCGCATAGCAACGGCCGTCGCACGGCCCGAACAGGTCGAACGCCACCGGCGCTTGGCGCCCGGCCGCGTCGTGCAGCGCGGCCCAGGCCGGGGTGTCCCGCGCCGCCGGCATCACCTCCCAGAGAGTCCGTCCGATCGGTTCGCCGTCGGCCGGCAGCAGCGCCCGGGCCCGCGCGTTCACAAAGGTGAAGCGCCAATCGCCGTCGAGTTCGAACACCGCGTCGGTGGTGCTCTCGAGCACCCTGGCCATCTTGATCGTGGCCCGGTCCGCCCGTTCGCGTGTCCGGACGTGCGCGCGCAGCCCCCAGGCCGCGCCAGCCGCGCCGAGCACGAGCACGCCGGCGAACAGCCCCAACGACCACAGCGCCGCCACGTCGCCCGGACGCAGCGTGGCCTCCTTGTCCAGGCCGACGGCCAGCATCAGCCCCGAGGCGCCCTCGGCCGGCGGGGCGTAGGCAACGACGCGCCGGACGCCGTCGAAGCCCGTCGTCTCCAAGACGGCCCGACGGTCCCCTTCGTAAAAGACCCGGTAGCGCTCGGGAAGCGGTGTCCCGGCCAGTTCCGGGCGGACCGGCGCCCGCGCCAGGATGGTGCCGCCGGCGTCCGCCAGGAGGATCGCGGCGTTCGGCGGCATGGGCTTGCCGGCCAGGCTCGTCTCGAGCCAGCGCGTGTCGAGCCGGACCGTCGCCACCCCGTCCGGCGCGCCGCCGCCGGCGCCGACGGCCATGCGGAACGGCAGCGTCAGGGTGTTCCCGCCGCCGCGCCAGTGGCGGACCTCCCCGACGCCGATGGCGGGCCGGCCCGAGCGCAGCGCCTCGTGGAAGCTGGGCTCGTCCGCGATGGACGCGCCGCCGGCGTGCGCGTCGGTGGCGCAGCGGACCTCGCCGGCCGCATCCGCCACCTCGATCGACAGATGCGCGGGAAGCCGCCGCCGCAGCCGGTCCATGACCGGCTGGCAGGCGGCCAGACCGTCGCCGGCAAGCCCCGTTTCGGCCAGCGTGACGAGGACGTCGCGCGCGCCCGCGACGATCCGCTCCTGCTCGCTCCTCAGCAGGTCGAGCAACCGCATCGCCTGCTGCCCGATCTCCGCCTCGCGCTCGGCGCGGCCGTGCGCGAGATTGGCGATCTCGATGCCCAGCAACGGGACCATGGACGCGAGCACGACCAGCAGAAGGCGGCGGTATACGGGCATTGCAATTCTCCCAGAGCTCCGGCGGTGGCGCCTATCATCGCACAACGCTTTGGACGAGGCGGTTGGAACGGATGCGCCAATGCACGGGTGTACGCCGCCCCGCTGCACAAGGAACAATGAGGGCCCACACGTGGAGCGGCCAGGACGGCTTCGACCCCGTCACAGCGCGGAGGCCAATTTCCCATGGCCGCTCCCGCTGCCGCTTTGCTGGCCATGCGCAGATCATGATGATGGCGGTCGAGAACCCCGGCCAGAGCATCACCGAGATTGCGCAGAAGATGCCAGCGATCAGAGACCTGGACGGCGTTCGGAGCGCCGGCCCGAATGCCGTCGGCGTAAGCGCCGGCGCGGTCGCGGGCTACGACCTCCACCTCGGGATGGGCTTTCCACCATGCCGCCACAGTCTCCGCGTGACGGTCGGGCAGCAGGTCGATGGGGCAGTTGCGTTCCAGATCGACGATGAGACCGGGCGGGAGCAGTGATCGCAGCGATTTTGACAAGGAAATCAGAGCACTCAGAAAAGGGATACCGTTTCCTCTATGTGCTCACTGCTGCCCATAAATGCATTCACGCTGCACCGAAAACGCGGAAGGACCGGTTCCTGATGTCGTTTGACACCGGCCCAGCGCCTTTGCCTGGTAGAGCGCCACATCGGCCCGGTGCACGAGGTCGTTCCAGTCCTGCGCGTCGGCCGGGACGGCCGCCGCTCCCACCGAGAATGTGACGGACAGGCGCTTTCCCAGCGTCTTCAGGCTCTGGACGGAGAAGCCGGCGCGCCAGCGATCCACGCAGGATTCGGCGTGCCCGGCCGCGGCGCCGGGAAGCAGGACCAGCATTTCCTCCCCGCCGAGGCGGACCGGGATGTCACACGGACGCACCTGGGCCAGGCGAAAGCGGGCAAGGGCGCCGAACACGTCGTCGCCGACAGCGCGCTCCCAAGCGTCGGTCAGGGCCTTAAAGAGGTCAAGGTCGAGCAACACCGCCGTCAGCGGCGCGCCAGCCAAGCCGGGGCTGCCCATCAGGACCGGCTGGATCGCGGCCAGGAAGCAGCGGTTGTGCAACCCGGTCATCGGAAGCCCAGTGGCCGCCGCGCCGTTGTGCCGTGCCGCCCCCCATCGGGGCGCCTCAAGCACCGGTGTTCCGGGCCTCAGGGCGGCGTCTGTCGGAGGCGCGTTACGGAGCCGCTTCACCCCCCTTCGACGATCGGGTATCGTCGCCGGACACGGCAACCTGGGGGCATCATGCCGCAGACGATCGGAAAGGAAGCGGGCGGAATCCGTCCACACGGCGCGACCGGCGGCTCCGGCACCTCGTGCCGCGAGGTCCTCCACGCGCTCCGGGTGCAGGCGAGCATGCCCAGGACGTGGCCGGTGCTCCTGTTCGTCGTGGCGGCCGCAGGGCTCGCGTCGTCGCTCCTGGCGTGGCTGGCCGTCAGCGCCGCGACGGATGGGCAGCTTGGCAACCCGCCGCCATGGCTGGTAGCCACCGGAACACCGGCGGCCGTGTACGTGGGAGTGCTGTGGTCCCGGATCGACACCGGACGCCGGGCTCTGGAGACACGGTTCCGCGCCCACGGGAGGCCGTTGGACGGCAGCCGGAACGTGGCGGAGGACCGGATGCTGCGGGAGGTCGCCGAGCAGTGCCGGGCGCTCGGCATCGCGCGCCCGCCGGCCGTCCACGCCTGCGATCCCGAGGTCTTCGACCGGGGACCATTCGCCCATGCCGGACTGGTCGACGGGGGGCGGGTCGGCATCCCGGAGCCGTGGCTGCACGGGCCGACGCCGCGCGCCCTGCGCTTCGTCGTCGGCCACGAGCTGTCCCACGTCCTGCACCGGGATGGGTTCATCCACGAGGTCGTCAGCGCGTTCATCGCGCTGTTCCTCCGGCTTCCTGGCACCCTGTGCGCGGCGTTCGTGCTGCTCCTGATCGTCGTCGCCGTTCCGGTGAGCGCGGCGGCCGTCGCGCTCGCCGCCGTGATGGCGGCCGTCGTCCGGGACGCCGGACCGCTGCTCGCGGTGCTGGCCGCGATCCCGGAGATCATCGTCGGGATCCCGAGCATCCCGCAGGTGAAGGGGGCGGCGACGATCGCCGTCGGCGTGGCCTGCGTCGGTGGGGGACTGGTCCTCTACCGCCTCTGGGTCGGACGCCGGCAGGAGCTGAAGGCCGACGAGACGGCGCTACGCGTCGCTGGCGCCGAAGCGGCCCACGAGGGGATCGACCTGATCGCTCGGCTCGAAGGCGCCAGCGGCGAGGGGCCGGTGCCGCTCACCCGAGAGCACTACCGCGGCGCGGTGGTGGGCGCCCTGACCGCCGTCGCGGCCCTGCTCCTGCCGCGCGGCGGCGAAACGCACGGCGCCCGCCTGACGCTGGCCGTGGCCGCGTGGGTCGGCGTGCACGTCGGCGACGTGCTGTGGCGGAGCGCCGACGCGCTGAAGCGCCTTCCGGGTGCGGAGGTGGTGCGGCACGGCGTCTGGCGCTTGACGCGCACCCACCCGACGCCGGCGGAGCGCAAGCGGCACGTCGAACGTCTCCTGGCTGCCCGGAGATACCCCGGCGCCCATCCGTCTCGGGAGTCGGTTCGCTGACACCTTGCGTCAGTCCATCTGGCCGAGGCGAACTGTCCAGATGAACACTTGGGTGCGGTGCGGCCGTCCGACGTCCCGGGCCGGCGCGCCGCTTCCATCGGCGCCGGCCGGACCCGGCCGGCGCTCCGCGGCGGAATCGCTGGTGCGGCTTGGGCAGTCTATCGCGTTGTCTTTTGCCGAACCGGGTGGTTTTGTGAGCGCCGCTGGACCTGATGCCGCCCGAGTGTTATCGGTCGCGGCCATAACCAACACCGTGGAATTCACTCCGGCCGAACGCGATCTGATCCGCCGCGCGTTCATGAGCCGCTGGTCGGAACCGCTGCGGCTCGCAGACGGCATTCTTTCTGAAGCGATGGGTGACCGGCCGGAGCAAGGGCGAACCGAAACTCACCGCCGCCGTGCAGAGCATGCTGGAGCGCGGGTTGGTGACGATCGTCGAAACGGATCGGGTTTTCCCCCACGCCCACTTCACGGCGTTTGGATACGCCGCGCTGCAAGCCATGGCGGCCAGTTAAAGGCATCTTCCGCCGGAACGCTGCGGTCATCTCATCGACGAACTCGCGCGCCTGTTGGAGGGTCGTTGATGTTCGGGCGTTCGGCAAACATCTTGATTGGCGACCGGTTCACCAAGATCGACCAACCGTCACGGGTATTCATCGTGATGGTTCTGGAAGACCGTCCCGGTCGGCTGCCGCATGCGTTTGTGTCCGGAGCGCCGAATGGCGGAAACCGCTTGTTGGCCGCGGTCTCCGCACACAGGGATCCGGCCCTGTTCAGAAGATTGTGACCGCATGGGCCGAAGGCGCGCCCTGCCACGGCATGGCGGTACGACGCCAAGCGTCACCTGCATGGGTCGAAACGCGGCCTGCCGTGGCTTTATGGCACTACCAGTGCCCCGGTCCGAAGGACGCGCAGGCCCGCACACTCCCATGTAAAAGCTGTGTCTTGGAACTATTGTTTCGCCTCTTCAATGAATAGGGTCCGCATCCAAGAGGCTATGTGGACACGTGTCTGCGATGCCGGTTCCTTTTTCGCGATTTTAAGCGGCAAGGCTTCTTTCTTCACGCCCAGTGATGGCAGCCCCTCCAAATCCGAGCCTCACGAACCAAGAATAAAGCCAAGCTTGCACGCGCCGATGATGACGTCATGTCGCCATGGCTTAAAACCACCTCCGAATCAAGGTTACGGAGTGTCTGATGGCCTCCCGAATTCCACCAGACATGACTTGGCTCACCGTTGCCGATCTGGCCGTCATCCTCGGCCTGAAGAAGCAGACGATCTACAACCGCTTGAGCTCCAGCCCAGAAACTCTGCCTCCGGCGACGCGCGTCCCCAAGCTGCGCGGCCCCCGCTGGTCGCTGCGCATCGTGCAGGAATGGCAAGCCCGATTTGACCCATCCGAACGATCAGGCGTGCCACGCCGTCCTGGCCGTCCGACGAAGGCAGAAGAGGTTGCGCGGCGCCTGAAGAAAAGCGCTGGATGACCGGCGCCAGAGCGTCCGGAGAAGTGTCACCGATAGCGGGTGCGGATCCTACGCTACAGCGAAGGCTTGAGGGGACTGCGGTCGAGAAGCCTTGCATGCGCAAGCCGAGCTTTACGGAACAGGTCGGGCATGATACCCGTTCTGAAGAATGGGTTTGAGACCCATTCCTGGGAGGGTTTGCGTGCGACTGGTCAAAACTCGTGAGGTGCCTGCTTTGACCGGGCTCTCAGCGGATCAGCTCCGCGAGTGGACGGTCCGGCGTGCCCTGATCCAGCCGGACGTGCCTGCGCAAAAGCGCGGCAGCGAAGCAAAGTTCTCTTGGAAGACATTGCTCTTGCTCCGATTGGCGGTGGTCCTGAGGACAAGGTTTCATGTCGAGTTGCAGGCGCATCGCGAGCTCCTGGGGACCGCGCGCGAGCTCCTGGACGGGGCTTCGTTTCCTATGCTGTGGGGCGCAACGCTTGCGATTTATGACCTTCAAAGATGCGAACTTCTGTCCTCTCGGGACGTTGCCGCGGCGCATGAGGACGCCATCCTGCTGCGGCTTGACCGCCATCTGGCGGTGCTTTCCCAGGGGATCGGTCTGCCCGATCCGGTGACGCAGCTGCCGCTCTTCCCCGCCCTTGCGGTTCAAGGTGGAACAAGCTCCGCCGTCAAAGTGCGCCAGCCCAAAGGAGGGCGGCCATGAATGCGCTCCGCACGATCGAAAGGGCGTTGCTGGACCTCGGCTACCGTGCCGATGCGATCATCCGTGACTACAGCTTCGCGGATGTCCTCTCCGCTGGTGGCGATCAGCGGCGTGTCGACCTCGCAGCGTTCACCCAGGTACCCGAATCCTACCGGACCGCCGCTTTCGGCGTCATCTCGGCGGACGACGAGGCGTCCATCGCCAGCCGTCGCGCTCTTGGAGCGCCCATTCTCTTTTCGATTGGGCAGTCCGATGTCGGCGTGTGGCGCGTCGGCGCGAAAGGTCCTCCACGTCTCATTGAGCGCGTCGGCATCGATGCTCTTCCTGACCTTTTTCACCGCAACGCGGAACACTGGCGGCCTCAGGCCGTCCATCGGGCGAAGTCGCTGGGCCACAATCAAGTCGCCTACCAGCTCGATTTCGTCGACCTCGGTCTGATTCCGGCCATCGAGCGTGAAGTTGAGGAGAAGCTCGATAGACTCCTTGAGCGCGTCATCACGCAGCTTCTGAAGGGGCTGGACGGCGAACTGGAAGAGGCGGCGTTTCGAACGACCTTCCGGCTTTTGGCGGCAAAAATTCTCCTTGATCGTGGCCATCCGGATGCCTTGTCGTGGGGAAAGGCGTCGGTTCACGAGGTCTTGAAGGGTATCGAGGCGTACTACAATCTCGACCAATTCGCATCGTCGGCCGCAGCCGGCGTCCCGGTTGAGTCCGTGGCCGCCGCGTGGGTCCTGCTGCGCGACGCCATCAGTTTCCGGAACATTTCATCGGACAGCTTGGCCTTCGTTTACGAGAACACGCTTGTAACAGCCGACACACGCAAGCGCTTCGGCACGCACAGCACACCGCGTCAAGTGGCCGAATACGTTGTCGGGCGACTGGATCTCGGCCGTTTCGACTTGAACGAACTGACTGTCTTCGAGCCATTTACTGGAGCCGGAACGTTCCTCGTCGCGGCGCTTCGCCATTTGCGCGATCTGCTTCCGGAAGATCTGACCGGCGAGCAGCGTCATGCCTTTCTGGTGCCCCGTATCCGAGGCGCCGAAATCGACACCTTCGCCTGTGAGGTCGCCACCCTCTCGCTGATTTTGGCCGATTACCCCAACGCCAACGGTTGGAAGATCAAGCCGGCCGATCTGTTTCGGCCCGCCGCGCTCGCCAAGGAAGCCGCGCGAGCCACGGTGATCCTCTGCAACCCTCCTTGGGAGGATTTCGATGCCGACGAGCGCAGCGCGTACTCGGACATGGCTGCGAAATCCCACTCCAAACCGATGGCCGTCCTTCGCACGGTGCTGGACGCGCATCCGGAGGCCATCGGGTTCGTCTTGCCACAAGGTTTCTTGCGGCAAAAACAGTACTCGGAACTTCGTCAGCAAGTTGCTGATCTTTACGGACGTGTTGAGTTGACGTCTTTGCCTGATCGCGTGTTCCAGC
Source organism: Azospirillum thermophilum (assembly GCF_003130795.1). Lineage (NCBI taxonomy): Bacteria > Pseudomonadati > Pseudomonadota > Alphaproteobacteria > Rhodospirillales > Azospirillaceae > Azospirillum > Azospirillum thermophilum. The sequence continues at coordinate 71,169 of NZ_CP029353.1, read as the reverse complement.
GGGCCGGCTTCGAAGCTGCCGTGCTGGTGGCGAGCGAACGGCGGACCGATACAGGACCAAGCCCAACGAAGCTGCTGTCAGCCGTCGTTGAAGATCGTGATCGCGATGCGTTCCTGAACACCGCGAAGCTCAGCGCGGAGCGGCGTCGAACCAAGTCTGTGCGAAAGGGTGACCTGTGGATCGGTGAACTCGACGAACTTTGGGAACACCTGGAGCGCTACCCCCGCCTTGGACAGTTCGCGGATGTTTATCGTGGTTTGCAGTGGCGCGACCAAAGGGCTGGCGTCAGCGCCCAGCCCAGAAGTGGTTTCGCTCGGGGTGTTTTCAGGCCTTCCGATTCCCTGCGGCAATTCGAGCTGAACAGACCCGTCTACCTCGATATGACTCCAGAGTCTGCGTTGTATCCCGGGCCGTTGACCCGAGCCTGGGACAGGCCGAAGGTCTTGATGAACGTCGCGCGCCTATCGCGCGGCGGGCCGTGGCGGATTGCGGCGGCCTATGACACGGAGGGGCTTGTCGCATCCCAAGCGTTTTTTGGCCTCTGGCCAACGTCACCGTCGTTACCGGCGGAGGCGTTGGAAGCGATCCTGAACGGGCCGCTGGCAAACGCTTTCCTGAGCGAACACGCCTCCAACCAGCACTTCACGAACGAACTCTTGAAGCGGCTGCCCGTACCCAAGCGGGGTAGGTACGGCAGCGTGGTGGAGGCGGTTGAGCGCTACCGTGAAGCGCTGGCGGTTGGTCGCGACCATGCCCTGCTTTCTGAAGATGAGGGGCGCTATCTGAACCGACTTCTCGTCGAAGTCGATGCTGAGGTCCTGAAAGCGTACGATTTGCCGCCCCGGCTTGAACGCCGGCTTTTCGAATTTTTCCGAGGCCATGAACATGAGCGGAGGGTTTCCCACCCCTTCACTGGGTGGATTCCTGCTGACTTCACGGCTTTCATTCCGCTTCACGAGTACCTTGGACCGCTCATCGGTCAAAATCGCGGTCCCTGGGTGCTCGATGTGTTCACGCCAGCTCCGGAGGAGGAGGTTGTGCTTTTGAAGCGGTATCTTGGCTGAATGGACGCCTATCTGCTCGACACCAACCTCGTCTCGGTCCTCTATGACGCGGGCCGGCCGAACCATCATGCGGTTCGCACGACCATTGCCGACCTGGATGCGGGCGCTCCACAGCTTGTGTCAGCCGTCACGATCGCGGAACTTCGGTTTGGCCTCGCCTTGTCGCGGGCGGCTGGACGGCCTCTGTCCCATATCGAAGCGTGCATCGAGAAGGCGGAGGAGCATCCGCTTGCCGAGATCGGGCGCCATACGGCGGAAGCGTTCGCGCACGTCAAATCCAGCGTGGCTTTGCAGCGGCTCGATGTGAGGCGACGGATACCGCGATGGGTCGAAGGCTGGGCAGATCATGTGACGGCGGCGATGCTGCAGATCGACGAAAACGATCTTTGGATTGCCGCGCAGGCGGTCGAACGGAACCTGGTGGTGGTTACGGGTGATACGGATTTCGTTCAAATCATCGGCGCAGCCGTGCCTGAGTTACGCGTGCTGCGCGTCTGAAAATTGGTTCAACCAAGGCGCGACGCCAGACGGTGGGACCGCAGATGGCTGTACCGCTTCAGCATTTCCGGGGAGAGATGCCCGGTGATGGCCATGATTTCGTGGTCACGCAGGTCGGTGTTCTCGAACAGCCGGCTGATCGCCTCGTGCCTCAGGTCATGCCAGCGCAGGTCGGGGAACTGGTCTTCCTTAACGGCGGTGCGGAACGCGTGTCCGATGGCGCGCGGCGTCTCGATGGGGAAGACCCGGCGCTTGCCGATGGCGCTCACGCCGTCCGGCAGCAGCGAGCGGAACGCCGCGACGGCGCGCGTGCTCAACGGCACGCGCCGGGGGCGATCATTCTTGGTCCGCGGCAGATCGACGTGAGGGTGAGGGCCCTCAAGGTGAACGCGGTCGCCGGTGAGCCCGGCCAGTTCCGCTTGCCGCATGCTGGTCTCCAGCGCGATCCGCACCGCGGCCCCGAGCCACGTCGATTTGGACGCGTCGCACACCGCGTAGAGGCGATTCTCCTCGGTCTTGCCGTTCTGGTCAGGCTCGGGGTCCAGGCGGCGGTTGCGGCCGTTGTCGAGCGTCGGGCGGACGCCCCGGACCACCGGGTTCTCGATGGCGACCTGATGGATGAGCGTCCACTGGCCGTACAGGTGGGAGATCAGGTTCAACCGGTGCACGCAGGTCTGCGCGCTGAACGCTGCCTCGGGACCGATCTGGCCGCCGTCCTCGGCGTTGTCCTCGTCCAGGACCTCGCGGCGCCAGTCCAGAAGGTCCCAGGGGCGGAGCGACAGCAGCGACCAGTCGGCGAATCGACTCGCCTTCCAGTAGGCGACCTGGCTCATTTTCACCTTGGCCGACCGTGGCGTCTTGGGGACGATCACCCGCGCGTACCAGTCGAGGGCTTGTGACAGCGTCGTGTCACGGGCTTTGCTCCGGTCGACGAATTCGTCGCCGGTGACCTTGCCCTCCATGATGCGGGCCCACTCCTCGGCCTCGCGGCGGGTCTCGAACGTCTTGGTTTCCGAAACGCCTTTGCGGCGGATGCGGACGCAGTACTGGTACGGTCCGCGTTCCCAGATCGTGGCCATGGGGCACCCTCCGTGACAGAGGGAGTGTCACATATTGTCACGACAATGGCCAGGAAATTGGAGCGGGTGAAGGGAATCGAACCCTCGTCGTAAGCTTGGGAAGCTTCTGCTCTACCATTGAGCTACACCCGCGACGCCCCTGTTTATAGGGGGGTGTTCCGCCGGAATCAAGCCTTTGATCGCCAAAGATCCCGCCGGGATCGCCGGCCCGGGACCACCGGCCGATCCGCGGTCTCCCCTCCCGGCGCCGGTGGCCAAACCGGGTCAGGCGTTCTGGTCGCGGCAGCGCCGGCCGAAGGTATAGGGGCGGGGGGCGGCCAGCGCGGTGGTCACCTCGACCAGGCTGTCGGCGCTGCTCGCCGGTTCGGCCTTGCCGATCATGCCGGCGACGCCGGCCAGCGCGCCCGGCACCAGCTCCAGGCCCAGCAGCCGGCTGTAATCCACCGGGCCCGGCATCTGCATGCCCAGCGTCAGCTCCCGCGAGAAGCCGAAGCGGCCGTAATAGGGGGCGTCGCCCACCAGGATCACCGAGCGGTGGCCGAGTGCGGCCGCCTTGTTCAGGCTCAGCCGGATCAGCTTGCTGCCCAGCCCGCCGCCCTGCAGCCGGTCGGACACCGCGATCGGCCCCAGCATGATCGTCTTGAACATCCCGCCGACCGTCACCGGCCAATAGCGGATCGTGCCCTCGACGATCTCGTTGCCGTACTCGTCATGCTCGATGGCGACGAGGTTCAGCTCGGGGATCGAATCGACGCCCTCGCGCAGCCGGTAGGCGGTCTTGGTGAAACGGTCGGGGCCGAAGCTCCGGTCGAGCAGGGCTTCGATGGCGCAGGCGTGCTTGGGCGCTTCCTGGGTGATGATCATGTCTGGCTTGGGTCCCGGCGGAAGAAGGGTCTTGTTGGGCGGATCGCGCCGCCGCCGGGGGAAGCCGGTGGTCCGTCAGACCGGACCGGCACCTTTGGCGTCCGCACGCGACCCAAGGACGGCCGCACCCGCGATCTGCGGGGCGAAGCACCGTCGTCGGATGCGAAGGGCATGCGGACGAGACATGGACAAGGCTCTTTGGCCGTTGCGACTGGATCGGCATATATCATCGACTCCCCCCGTCGCAAGACCATGTTGCACCCTCGTCCCTGCATTGCTGATCATTGTGCCCGACAGGCCATTTCCCTTGGCCGCGCCATAGGATAGCGCCGCTCTCGAGGCCCCGCCGACTGTCCGGGTCTGGACAGTGGGCGACGCCGGCCGGTATTCTGCGGGCCCAGGAGTTTGGATGCCATGTACACCGCCGTAACCCGCGCCATCCGCGTCACCGTCCAGCCCGTCTATCTGGAGGACCAGTCGGTCCCGGCGGAGAACCGCTTCGTCTGGGCCTACCATGTCCGGATCGAGAACGAGGGGGAGGAGACGGTCACCCTGCGCACCCGCTACTGGCGGATCACCGACGCGCTCGGCCGCGTGCAGGAGGTGCGCGGCCCCGGCGTCGTCGGCGAACAGCCGGTGCTGGAGCCGGGCGAATCCTTCGAATACACCAGCGGCACCCCGCTCCCCACCCCGTCGGGCATCATGGTCGGCAGCTACGGCATGGAAACGGACGACGGCGGCAGCTTCGACGTGGACATCCCCGCCTTCTCGCTGGACAGCCCCCACCAGCCGATGCGGCTGAACTGAGGGGCAGACCCCAGCGAACAGCGCTTGCCGGGCCCGTGACCAGCCCCTTGATATGGCGCAGCGCCATGGCTACCTGCCGGGGGCCCGGCGCGCGACGCCTGACAGATTTCCCGTGCAGCCCTATGATCCGGCTCCGGCCCGGCCTCGTACAGAGACCGGTTCAGCGCCCCCCGGGGTAGAATAGAGACCAGAAGAGACACCCATAGCCGCGACCGGCGACGCCACCGGTTCACACACGAATGTCCGAGTTCGCGGCTCAGATATGGAAGAGGGATCCCGTGACGGCACCCAAGACTCCGCTTGTCGACAACGTCCTGCGCGGCCCCGGCCACAGCCGGCGCGGCGCCCCCGACATCGTCCGCCCCTCGCGCGCGGAGGCGGAGGAAGCGGTGCGCACGCTGATCCGCTGGGCCGGCGACGACCCGGCGCGCGAAGGGCTGCTCGGCACGCCGGACCGCGTGGTGCGCTCCTACGAGGAGTTCTTCGCCGGCTATTCCATCGACCCGGTGGAACTGCTGCAGCGGACCTTCGAGGAGACCGACGGCTATGACGAGATGGTCGTGCTGCGCGACATCCGCGTCGAGTCCTACTGCGAGCACCACATGGTGCCGATCATCGGCAAGGCGCATGTCGCCTACCTGCCGCGCCACCGCGTGGTCGGCATCTCCAAGCTCGCCCGGCTGGTCGAGGCCTACGGCAAGCGCCTGCAGATCCAGGAGAAGATGACGGCGCAGATCGCCAACACCATCGACGAGGTGCTGCAGCCCGAGGGTGTCGCCGTGGTGATCGAGGCGCAGCACCAGTGCATGACCACCCGCGGCGTGCACAAGACCGGCGTCACCATGGTGACCAGCCGCATGCTGGGCGCCTTCCGCACCGACCCGTCGACCCGGCGGGAATTCCTGACGATGATCGGCAACCCCTCGTCCCGCGCGGACTGAGCGGGGCGCTTCCCCTCAATCCGTCCTGACCCCGTGCTGGCGCAGCAGGCTGTAGAGGGTCGGCCGGCTGACGCCCAGCGCGCGGGCGGCGGCGGACAGGTTGCCGCCGGTGCGGGCCAGCGCGTCGAGCAGGGCGCGCCGCTCCGCCACCTCGCGCAGCAGGCGCAGGGTGGGCGGGGCGTCCCCCGTTTCCAGACGGCGGCTCTCCAGCTCCAGGTCGGCGCGCTGGAAGGCGCGCTCCACGACGAGGACCAGCTCCTCCCCGTCGACCGGGACGCGGCAGACCTCATGCACGCCGCGCGCGACTGCCCGCACCGCCAGAACCCGATGGTCGGTCGGCACCAGGGCGATGATCTTGGTGGCCGGCGATTCGGCGAGGAAGCGGGTGACGCCCGCCAGTTCCGGCCCGTCGGGCGGGCTGACCGGCAGCAGGATCAGCGGCGGACGCTGGGCGGTCAGCATCTCCGAGGCACCATCCAGCCCGTCGGCCGCCAGGATGCGGAGGGCATGCGCACCGTCGCCGGGCTTCAGCCGGGAGTCCAGCACGCCGCGGACCTGGCCGGCGAGTGCGGGATCGGTGACGACGACGAGCAGCGTGCGGGGAACCATGGGTCTCCGGGATGAGGCGGGGCCGAATCGGTGCGGAGGCCGGAGCGGGGGCGAGGCCTTCGAGGGCCGCAGCATCGCGACGGCGGCCGGACCTGTCCAACGCGCGTTGGGCTGAGCCGTCGGCCCAATGCGGCAGGGCCGCGCTGCCGAAAGGGGTGCAACGCCCTTTCCCGTGCGCGGTGTTGAAATGCTAGCATTCTCCGGAAGATCGGAGAGGGAAGCATGGCGGCGAAAGGCACACCGGCGGTGACGGCGGCCAAGGCGGCGGGGGTCGCCTTCCGGCTGATGGAGTACGAGTACGATCCTGCGGCCGACGCCATCGGGATGCATGCGGCGGCGGCGCTCGGCCTCGATCCGGCGATGGTCTTCAAGACGCTGATCGTGCAGCTGGAGCCCAGGGGGCTGGCCTGCGCCGTCATCCCGGTGGCGGCCAAGCTCGACCTGAAGGCGATGGCCGCCGCGGCGGGCGCCAAGAAGGCCGACCTCGCCGACCCCGCGCTGGCCGAACGCACCACCGGCTACATGGTCGGCGGCATCAGCCCGCTCGGCCAGCGCAAGGCGCTTCCCACCTTCATCGACCAGAGCGCCGGACCGCTCGCCGAGATGGTGGTCAACGGCGGCCGGCGCGGCCTGCAGATCCTGCTGGCGCCCTCCGACCTCGCGCGGGCGACCCGCGGGACGATCTGCCGGATCATCGTCTGAGAACGGGCATCAGGTAAGGACAGGCAGGCAAGGATGCGCCGGCCGGGTCATCCCCCGTCCACATCCTGCCAGCCCCAGCGCGTCCAGGCGCCGTCCAGCAGGGCGGCGAACCGGGCGCTCCCGGGCAGGCCGCGGCAGGCCAGGAAGGACGGGGCGACGCATCCGCCGCCGCGCGTCCACCACAGGCTGGCATCCTCGGGCAGCGGCCCGCCGGCCAGCGCCTCGACCACCGTGGCAGGATCGGCCGCCGGCCGCTTCGGCTCCGGCGGGCCGAGGATGGCGAGGCGGGCGGGCAGCCCCTCCACGTCGGCACCGCGGCAGGCGTCGGCCGCCACCGCCTCCGCCCGCGCGAACCAGCCGGCGCAGGCGACCGGCGCTTCGGCCAGCGCCATCGGGCGGGGCAGGGCGGCCGCGATGGTCAGGGGGTAGAGCCGGCCGACCCGGTCGCTGCTGGGCATCAGGATGCCGGCCAGCGGCAGCGAGCCGCACAGGCCGGGGGCAAGCGCGAAGCGCCAGGCCGGTGCGGCGGCGAACAGCCCCTCCCAGCTCCGTCCCAGCCGGCGGCCGGCCTCGGCCAGGGCGGTGGACAGCCAGCGGTCCCACGGCTCCAGCACCCCGCGCGGCAGCCCGTGCCCGACGAAATCGCCGCGGGCCGGCAGCTTGCCGTGGAAGCCGACGACGAAGGGGCTGGTCATGCGGCGTGCCCCATCCTTACCGCTGCGTCTCCGTCCCGCTGCGTCAGGGAGCCGCCCGCACGGGTCCCTTCGGCTGGTCGGCTTGGGCCAGCACCTCCGCCACGCGCGACAGCAGCAGCTCGTCGGCCGGGATCGGGGCGAAGCCGACCTCGAACAGCGTGGCGAGATGGTCGCCCAGCGCCCGCCGCCTCTCGTCGTTGGCCGGGCCGGGCAAGGTCCGCTGCCAGTCGAGCGCCAGCCATTCGGCGAGGAAGGCGCGGTCCAGCGGATCCTGCCCGCCCATCATGCGATAGGCGCGCAGGGCGAGGCGAAGCTGGTCGGGCCGTGCCCAGTTGGTGCGGAGCTGCTCCTCCAGCCGCAGCACGATGCGGGCGAGGAACAGGCTGCGCAGGGCCCGGCGATAGGCTTCCTCGGCCGGTCCGGCCAGCCGCTCCCCCTGATGGAGCCCGCCGGTCAGCGTCACCGCCGGCCAGGAGCCGCGCTCGGCATGGCCGGCCGGCAGGCTGCGCAGGGCGTCCAGCACGGGCAGGATCGCCGCCATGTCGGTATCGTCCACCCGCGACAGCGACCGCGGCGGGGTGTCCAGCGTCTTCACGAGCGCCTCCACCTGGCCGACCGCGGCGTCGGCGCGGGCCAGCAGGGCGCTGTTGCCGGCGTGGCTGTTCAGCCAGAACAGCGCCAGCGCCAGCGTGGCGGCCAGCGCTCCGCCGGCCGACAGGCGGGCGCGCCGGCGGCGTTCCTGTTCCAGCCGGCGGTCGACCTCGGCCAGATTGGCCTCGGGGAACACCAGCTCGGGCAGCAGCCGGTCGAGGAAATAGGGGCGGGGCGGGTCCTCCAGCGCCGTCGCCGGCAGGGTGCCGGCCTGGGTGGCGCTGGTCAGGTAGATGCCGCGCAGCAGCGGCGGCTCCTCGCCGGGCGGGGCGGTGAAGACGATCTGCGCCAGCTCGGCCAGCGCCGGCTCCAGCCCGGCCACCCGCTGGGGCAGGGCGAAGACGGCGGTGCGGCGGCGGATGTCCGGCTCCTGGTGCAGGCGCTCCAGCAGCCGGTCGTCCAGCCGGCGGACCAGCCCGGAGAACAGCGCGCGGACGGTTGCCGGAAGATCGCCCGGCGCCTGTCCGGCCGGCAGGGTCAGGCCCCAGACCTGCGACCGCTCCGTGCTGTCGAGCGGGTCGAAGAAGGTGGTGAAGCCCTCCAGCAGGTCGGCCTTGGTGCCCAGCAGATAGACCGGCACGCGCTGGCCGAGCTGGGCATGCAGCTCGTTCAGCCGCTGGCGCAGGGCGAGGGCGTGGGCCTGGCGCTCGCCGACCGTCCAGGCGGCGAGGTCGGGCAGGCAGACGGTGACGATCGCGCCGTTGATCGGCTGGCGCGGCCGGTGCGCCTTGACGAGGTCGAGAAGCCCCGACCACACCCGCCCGTCGACCGCCCTCCGGCTGTCCTGGGTGGTGTAGCGGCCGGCCGTGTCGATCAGCACCGCATGGTCGGTGAACCACCAGTCGCACTGGCGGGTGCCGCCCAGGTTGGCGATCGGCTGGGCCTCACCGCCATCGGCCAGCGGGGCGCCCAGCCGCGACGCGGCCAGCGCGGTGGTCTTGCCCGAACCGGGGGCGCCGATCACCAGGTACCAGGGAAGCTGGTAGAGATAGCGGCCTCCCCAGCGGGAGCCCCAGCCGGCTCCGAAGCGCTGCGTCCTCAGCCGGGCGAGCACCGCGTCCATCCGGCGGTGCACGATGTCCAGCTCGTCCAGCGAGGCGCGCAGCTCCGGATCGCCGGCAGCGGCGAGATCCTCCACCAGCCGCGCGTTGGCGGCCCGCTCCTCGCCGTCGACGCGGCGGTTCCACAGAGCCCAGCCGGCCAGCGCCACCAGAAGGGGAAGCAGCCGCGGGACGCCGCTGGCCCCGGCGGCGGACAGCAGAAGCCAGCCGACGAGACCGGCGCCCAGGGCCGCCAGCAGCGAGAGCGTCCAGCGCCGGCGCGCCGGCATCGGGCTGAGCCCGCCGCGCGACGGGCGCCGGCGCCGGCCGCCCTGCGCTGCCGCGGGGACGGGGAGGAGGGTGCCGGCCCTCACGCGCTCCAGCACCGGGCGGAGCGCCGCGGCGACGCGGGGGCGGAGGGAGGGGCGGACGGATCCGGGACGGAAACGGGGGAAGCGCATCGGTCGTCCCTGCTTACGGATAGAGGCGGACGTCGATCCGCCGATTGGCGTCGCGGCCGGCCTGGCTGTCGTTCGGAGCGATGGGCTCGCTGTCGCCGTGCCCTTCGGAGGTGACGCGGGAGGCGCCGAGATAGCGCTCCAGCAGCTTGCGCACCGCCTCGGCGCGCGCCTCGGTCAGGGCCTGCGCGGTGGACAGGCGGCCGGTGCGCGGGGTCTGGTCGTCGGTGTGGCCGACCACCACGACATGCCCGCCCTCCGGCCCCAGGGCCTGGGCGACGCGGTCGACGATGGCGCGGTGGCGGGCCTTGATGGCGTCGCTGCCGGTGGCGAACATCGCCGCCGCCGGGATGCGGATGACCAGGGCGCCGTCCTCGCCGGCCAGCACCTCGACCGCGCGGGTGCGCAGCTCCGGTCCCAGCAGGCTGCTGACCCGGGCGATCAGCGCCGGCCCGGCGGTGGGCGGCGGCGGCGGGGCGACGCGGGCGATCTCGATGGGCTGCTCGGGCAGCAGGGCGGCCAGCCGGCCCGCCACCGGCTCGGCCTGACGGGCGAGCGACCCGGCGAGGCTGCCGTAAAGCAGGATCAGGACCACCGCCGCCCCGGCCCAGGCCGCCCAGGGCGGCGCCACCGGGGCCGGCGGGCGGAACCGTCCGGCGGGGTCGCGCCCGGCCAGCCCCCGCCAGGACGGCGACAGCTCGCGGCCATGCTCGCCGCGGGCGCGGCGCAGGACGCGGAACAGCGCGTCGCGCAGGTGGGCCAGCTCGTGGGCGCCGCGCGGCCGGTCGCGGTACTTCCCCTCGAAGCCCAGCGACAGGCAGACATAGAACAGCTCCAGCTCCTGCAGGTGCAGGCGCGGGTCGCCCAACATGGTGTCGAGCAGTTCGAAGAAGCGGTCGGCCGGCGCGACCGGCCCGTCCTGCATTCCCTCCCTGGTCCCCTCTCTGGTCCAGGCTCCTGCTGCGGCGCCCCACGGGGTGGCGCGCACCACGTCGTCGAGCAGCGCCGCCAGGGCGAAGCGGGCGACCCGCACCCCCTCCGGCGAGACGCCCGCCGTGGCGCAGGCGCTCTCGAACCGCCGGAACTCGGCCAGCGCCAGCCGGCGCACCCCGTCGGGATCCTCCTGGCTCTCGCGGTCGCGCAGATGGGCGGCAAGGTCGAGCAACCGGCCGGCGGCGCTCAGCAGCGGGTTCAGCGGTCCCTCGACCGCCGGCGGGGGCGGCCCCGGCGGGGCGGCCGGCGCCGATGCCGCCGTCCGCCCATCCGCGCGCCCGGCCCGCAGGAAGGCGGGCACCGCCCCCATGACGTGACGCTGCGCCCTCTCGTCCGCCGCGGTCCCGGTCCCGCCGCGCCCGCCCAACTCGTCCCCCAAACCCATTCCAGCCCGCCTGTTGCCTGGATTGGGCCGCCATCCCCGATCCGGCGGCTCCCCCTCATCGGCGCATGGTATAGCAGGGCAGTCGCGGCGAAGGGAAATGGTCCGGGCGGCTGTCCGGTGTCGGGCCGGTCCGCGGCCTGCCCGCCTTCGATCGGCCCGCCTTCGATTGGCCCGGTACTTGCGATGGCCCGGCGGTCATTTCCCGAACGGAGACACGCATGGCCCGATTCGATTTGTACGTGGTCCGACCGCCCGAAGGTCTCGCAACCGTCACCGCCATTCCCGAGGAGAAGAGCGTCCAGTCCCAGGCGGCCCTGCGCAGCCTCAGCCGCTCGGGCTGCCTGGTGAAACCGCTGGGCGACATCGACCTGTCCTTCGTGAAGAGGTCGGAGGCCCAGATCAAGATCGAGCTGGCGGTGCGCACCATGTTCGCCGCCTCCGCCTACAAGCCGCCGGTGTCCATCGTCTGGTAGGGACGCCCGACGGGGACCGGCGGCAGGTCGTTTTGTCCCCGCCGCCGCGGCAGCTTCTGCCGCACGGCAGTTTCGGCCGAGGAGGCGGACGCGCGTCCCGCGCGCTCCGCCGTCCTCCGGTCCGTGGGTCAGCGATGCTCGTCCGGCATTTCCGCGCGAAGCTCCTGCAGCAGTTCCGGATGCCGGTCCAGCAGCCGCAGCAGGTTGCCCATCGCCTGGCTCGGCTCCGCCTCGGCCCGCTCATACTTGTCGAAGGCGCTCGGCCCGCCGCCCAGGATCGCCCCCGCCGCCTTCTGCGACAGGCCAAGCTTGGTACGGATGCGCCGGACCGTCTCCGGCCGGGGGATGCGGTCGGCGATCTCCTTCAGTTCGCGCAGGGCGACGTCGCCCGGCTCCAGATCGCTTCCAACCAGAATGGCGTCGTCGAAATCCACAGGATCATCCGGATAGTATCCCGGCTGCTCAATGGTCTTCGACAGACCCTTGCAGGTTACGGTCACATGCCGGATGCCCCGGCGCAGCACGCGCCCACGATCGGAAATCATGGTTTCGGGATGATCGATCATTGGCCTTTCTCCTTGAAGGACAAGATCCGGAACCCGGTCAGGACATCCACGCGGAACTTGGTGTAGATCACGACGTCATTGAAGGGGACATGGTAGACGTCCTGCCACTCGCGATGATCGGCGTGGGACGTCATGGACTTGAAGAAGTGCCGCCGCTCCATGCTGGCGATCGTGGCGACGATGTCCGCGATCATGAAGCCCAGAGCGCGCGCGTCCTATGGCCGCCTTGAAGGCTTCGAGGTCGTAGGTCGGGCGACGCTTCTCCATGGCCTTCGAGATAGCCACCCTGAAGGTGGTGCTGCAACACCTTTAAGGTGGCGTCTCGTGAAACGGCGGTCCCGCCGTGCCTTGACCATCCGGCGCTGCGGCGCGATAACACCGGCCTTCCAGAGTTTTCGAGCGAGAGATCCCCCGTGACCCGCATCTTCTCCGGCATGCAGCCGACCCGGCAGCTTCACCTCGGCAACTATCTGGGGGCGTTGCGCAATTGGGTGGAGCTGCAGAATTCGTTCGAGTGCATCTTCTGCGTCGTCGATCTGCATGCGCTGACCATCGACCAGGATCCCGAGGTCCTGCGCAACAACATCCGCGAGGTCACCGCCGCCTACATCGCGGCCGGCATCGACCCGGACAAGAACATCCTGTTCAACCAGTCCTTCGTGCCCGGCCATTCGGAGTTGAGCTGGATCCTGTCCTGCCACGCGCCGATCGGCTGGTTGAACCGGATGACCCAGTTCAAGGAGAAGGCGGGCAAGCAGCGCGACCTCGCCAACCTCGGCCTCTACGCCTATCCGGTGCTGATGGCGGCGGACATCCTGCTCTACAAGGCGACCCACGTCCCGGTGGGCGAGGACCAGAAGCAGCATCTGGAACTGGCGCGCGACATCGCCGGCGCCTTCAACCGCCGCTACGAGACCGAGTTCTTCCCGCTGCCCGAGCCGCAGATCCTGGGCGAGGCGACGCGCGTCATGTCGCTGCGCGACGGCACCAAGAAGATGTCGAAGTCGGACGAGTCCGAGTATTCGCGCATCAACATGACCGACGACGCCGACACCATCGCGCAGAAGATCCGCAAGGCGAAGACCGATCCGGAGCCGCTGCCCGACACCGTCGCCGACCTGGAGAAACGGCCGGAGGCCGACAACCTCGTCACGATCTACGCCGCCTTGGCGGGCCAGACGCGCGAGCAGGTCGTGCAGCAGTTCGCGGGAGCCCAGTTCTCCGGCTTCAAGGCGGCGCTGGTCGATCTGGCGGTCGCCAAGCTCGCCCCGATCACCCGGCGCATGAAGGACCTGCTGGCCGACAAGGCGGAGATCGACCGGCTGCTGCGCAAGGGCGGCGAGCGGGCCGCGGCGATCGCCGAGAAGAACCTGAACGACGTGAAGGACATCATCGGCCTGCTGCGGCCGTAAGGCTCCACCGGCAGGATCCGGCCAAAGGAATGCCGTGACCGCACCCCTCCTCCTCACCGGCTTCGAGCCCTTCGGCGAGCATGCCGTCAACCCGACGGCCCTCGTGATGGAGGCGCTGGCCGGCGAACCGGGGGTGGTCACGGCCATCCTGCCCGTCGAATACGACCGGTGCGGCGAGGGTCTCGCCGCCCTGGTCGAGGAGCAGCGGCCGGCCGCCGTCCTCTGCTTCGCCCTGTCGCCGCGCACCGACTTCGTCCAGATCGTCCGCATCGCCTGGAACCGGGACGAAAACCCGCAGCCCGACAATGCCGGGGTGGTGCGCGAGGACCAGCCGATCGTGCCCGACGGCCCGACCGCCTACGGCTCCACCCTGCCGGTGCCGCAGATGATGCGCGGGCTGGCGATGGCCGGGGTGCCGGTGACCTTCAGCGACTTCGCCGGCGGCTTCGTCGGCAACCACCTGTTCTACCGCGCCCGCCACTGGATCGAGACCCGCTGGATGCCGGAGACGGGGACCGATCTCCCGCTCGGCTTCATCCACATGCCGCCGCTGCCCGTGCAGGTGGAGGGGATGTCCAACCGCTCCGGGCTGGCGCTCGACCGGCAGATCCTGGCGGCCCGCACCCTGGTGGCAATGCTGCGCGACGCGCTCGGCGCCGGCGGCGGAATGCCGGCCTGAGCCCGTCCCGCTCCAGTCGGGATCTTGCGCTGCCGCCCGCCGCACCGCATCATCCCCGATAACAACCATGGGGGGAGCACCGTGATGCCGAACAGCCGCCTGCGACTTGCATTCGCCGCCCTGTCCCTGGGGGCGGCCGTCCTGGCTCCCGCGGCGGGTTGGGCACAGGCGCGCACCGACATGGTCGTCGGCATGCAGCTCGAGCCTCCCCACCTCGACCCCACCGCCGGCGCCGCCGCCGCGATCAAGGAGGTCACCTACGTCAACCTGTTCGAGCCGCTGGCCCGCATCGACGCCGACGGCAACGTCGTGCCGGCGCTGGCCGAGCGCTGGACGGTGTCGGAGGACGGGCTGACCTACAGCTTCCACCTGCGGCCGGGGGCGAGGTTCCACGACGGCGCGCCCTGCGACTCCGCCGCCGTGAGGTTCTCGCTGGACCGGGCGCGGGGCGCCGATTCGGTGAATGCGCAGAAGAGCTGGTTCGCCCCGATCGCCTCGATCGAGACGCCGGATGCCCGCACCGTCGTGGTGACCCTGTCGCGGCCGGACGGGCTCTTCCTCTTCCACATGGCCTCGGGCGACGCCGCGATCGTCTCGCCGCAGAGTGCGGCGACCAACAAGCAGAAGCCGGTCGGCACCGGCCCCTTCAAATTCGACCGCTGGGTGGCCGGCGACCGGGTGGTGCTGGTGCGCAACCCCGACTATGACGGACCGAAGCCGGCGCTGGAGCGCGTCTCCTTCCGTTTCATCGCCGACCCGGCGGCACAGGTCGCCGCCCTCAAGGCCGGCGACATCGACAGCTTCCCGCAGTTCGGCACCTACGAGGCCCTGCCGCAGTTCCGCAACGACCCGAAATACTCGGTGACGGTCGGCACGACGGAGGGGGAGACGCTGCTCGCCATCAACAACGCCCGCAAGCCGTTCGACGATGTGCGGGTGCGCCGCGCCATCTCCCACGCCATCGACCGCAAGACGCTGATCGAGGGCGTGCTGTTCGGCACCGGCACCGCCATCGGCAGCCATTTCCCGCCGCACCGCGCCGGCCATGTCGACCTGACCAGCCTCTATCCCTACGACCCGAAGAAGGCGAAGGCCCTGCTGGCCGAGGCCGGATATCCCAACGGGATCGACGCCACCCTGCGCCTGCCGCCGCCCGTCTACGCCCGCCGCTCCGGCGAGCTGATCGCCGCCATGCTGGCCGAGGCCGGCATCCGCGCGAAGATCGAGCCGATGGAATGGGCGGCCTGGCTGGAGAAGGTCTTCAAGGGCAAGGACTACGACCTGACCGTGGTCGCCCACACCGAACCGCTGGACATCGACATCTACGCGCGCCCCGACTACTACTTCGGCTATCGGAGCGAGCGCTTCAACGCCCTGCAGGCCGAGCTGGACCGCACGCAGGACGCCGCCAAGCGCGCCGCGCTCTACGGGCAGCAGCAGACCGTTCTGGCGGAGGATGCGGTGAACGCCTTCCTCTTCATGCTGCCGCTCGCCACCGTGCAGAACGCCAATGTCCAGGGCATGTGGGTCAACCGGCCGATCCAGGTGAACGACATGACGCAAGTCCGGTGGAAGTAAGGGCGGGTCGCGGCGCGTGCTCGCCTTCCTGGTGCGGCGGCTCCTGACCCTGGCGTTGACCGCCTGGCTCGCCACCGTCGCCGTCTTCCTGGTGCTGGAGGTGGTGCCCGGCGATCCGGCGCTGCTGATGCTCGGCACCAGCGCGCAGCCCGACACGCTGGCCGCCCTGCGGGCCCAGATGGGCCTCGACCAGCCGCTGCTCTGGCGCTACCTGCGCTGGGTGGGCGGGCTGCTGACCGGCGACTTCGGCACCAGCCTGACCTACGCCCGCCCCGTCGCCGGGCTGGTGGCGGAGCGGCTGGTGGTCACCGGCCCGCTGGCGCTGCTGTCGCTCGTCCTGTCCACCCTGCTCGCCATCCCGCTCGGCCTGTTCGCCGCCTCGCGCCACGGCCGGGCCGGCGACTGGGCGGTGCTGGGCTTCGCGCAGCTCGGCGTGTCGATGCCCAGCTTCTGGATCGCCATCCTGCTGACCATCGCCTTCTCGGTACAGCTCGGCTGGTTCCCCGCCGGCGGCTTTCCCGGCTGGGAGGCGGGGGTCTGGCCGGCGCTGAAGGCGCTGGTCCTGCCGGCGGTGGCGCTCGCCCTGCCGGAGGCCGCCATCCTCGCCCGCGTCACCCGCACCGCGGCGCTCGACGTGCTGCGCGAGGACCATGTGCGCACCGCCCGCGCCAAGGGGGTATCGCGCCTCGCCATCCTGTTGCGTCACGTCCTGCCCAACGCGCTGATCCCGGTCACCACCATCCTGGGGCTGCAGTTCGCCTTCCTGATCGCCGGGGCCGTGGTGGTGGAGAATGTCTTCACCCTGCCGGGGCTCGGCCGGCTGCTCTACCAGGCGATCGGCCAGCGCGACCTGATCGTGGTGCAGGGGGTGGTGGTCCTGCTCGCCGTCTTCGTGGTGGTGGTCAACGCGCTGGTGGACATCGCCTGCGCCCTGGTCGACCCGCGGCCGAAGGTGTCCTCATGATCCGCACCCTGCTCCTGATCCGCAGCTTGCGCCGCCTGCCGGCTCCGCTGCTGCTGGGGGCCGTGCTGACCGGGCTGGTGGTCGGGGTGGCGCTGCTGTCGCTCGCCTGGACCCCCTTCCCGGCGGAGCAGGTGCGCGTGCTCGCCCGGCTGCGCGGACCATCGGCGGAACACTGGCTCGGCACCGATCATTTCGGCCGCGACGTGCTGTCGATGATCATGGTCGGCGCGCGCAACTCGCTGGCGGTCGGGGCGGCGGCGGTCGCTCTCGGCGCCGCGGCCGGCGTGCCGCTGGGGCTGCTCGCCGCCGCGGCCGGGCGCTGGGGGGACGAGGCGGTGGCCCGCATGGGCGATCTCGTCTTCGCGTTCCCGGCGGTGCTGACGGCGATCCTGCTGACCGCGGTGCTGGGGGCGGGGGCGGTCAACGTCGTGCTGGCGCTGGCGCTGTTCAACGCGGCCGTGCTGGCGCGGGTGACCCGCGGGGCGGCGCTGGCGGTGTGGCGGCGGGAGTTCGTGCGGGCGGCGCTGGCGCTGGGGCGCGGACCGCTGTCGGTGACGCTGGTCCACGTGCTGCCCAACGTCGCCGGCGTCGTGGTGGTGCAGGCGACCGTGCTGTTCGCCGTCGCCATCGTCAACGAGGCGGCGCTGAGCTACCTCGGCCTCGGCATCCAGCCGCCGAGCCCGAGCTGGGGCAAGATGCTGGGGGACGCGCAGACCTTCCTGTTCACCAACCCCCTGCAGGCGGTCTTCCCCGGCGTGGCGATCGCGCTGTCGGTGCTGGGGCTGAACCTGCTGGGCGACGGCCTGCGCGACCTGCTCGACCCGCGGCACCGGACGTCGGGCGTGCTGTAGGAGGAGGCCGTTCGGGACGGCCCGGCTTTCGCGGATCGCGCGGCGCCGGCAAGCCGCCCGCGCCGCCCCCGGCGGCTACTGCGCGGCGCGGACCCGGTCGGCCAGCTCGATCAGGTCCATCAGTTCGTGGCTTTTCCAGTAGCGCGACTTGCCCACCTCGGTGCGGGCGGTGGCGACGAGGTCGTCGACGATGGCGCGCTCGTCCTCCGCCATCTCCGCGGCATGCTCCAGCCGGTGGGAGAGCAGGCGGACCATGTTGTGGCTGAAGGTCGGGATCCAGGCGCTGATGCACTGGCCGAACACGCCGCTCAGCCGGTTGATGCGCAGCAGATGCTCCATGCGCTCGTCCAGCGGGTCGGTGTCCTCGAACTTCATCGCCTTCTCGACGTTGGCGCGCAACTCCTCCAGCAGCGTCTCGCGCCACTTCACGAGGTCGTAGGTCTCGAACCCGAAGTCGCGCGCCATGTCCTGCCAGGTCCAGACCAGGCGGTCGAGCCAGACGACGTCGGCATGGTCGCCGACCGGTCCGCGGCGCGAGGCGGCGGCCTGCCCGGTGCGTTCCATCGCCACTGCGGCGACGCGCGAGCCGATCAGCTTGCTGGCGGTCTGCCAGGCGTTGCGGAAGACGGGCTCGCTGCGCCGGTCCTCGATCATGCCGCTGGCGGCGACGGCGTGGATCAGCTGCGACAGGCGCTGCATCAGCATCTCGACCCGCGCCTTCTCCTTGCCGCTGGGGCGGATGGCGGAGCCGGGAACCCGGTCGTTCAGCTTCAGGATGACGGTCAGCGCCGCGGTCAGGGCGCGGATGACGCCCAGGAAATGCGCGGTCAGCGCCGCCGTCACCGGATCGCCGCGGCCGAAATCGACCCCGCTCTGCCGGATGTAGAGCGCCACGACGCCGTAGTTGCGCTTGACCGTCAGCACCGACAGGGGAAGCAGCAGCGCCGCCTCCTCGCCGCAGCGCTCGCGCAGGTTCTCCACCGCGGCCAGCAGGCCGTCGGCCATGCGCTCCCGCTCGCGGTCGCCGGCGGGGATGGCGGAGAAGCCCTCCAGCTTCTCGGCCACCGCCTTCATGCTGCTTTCCGCCCCGGTCAGGACCAGCCGCATGAGCTGCAGCGTGGAGGGATCGACCGGCGGCGTCTTGTCGAGGAACCCCGACATCAGCCGGGTGCGGCGCGGCCGGTTGCGCGACAGGGCGGCGACCGTCTCGTCCAGCGCCTTGCGGTTGGCGAAGAGGCCGTCCAGATGCTTCAGCGCGCCGGCCCGCATGCGCTCGCGCAGGACCCCCGCGACGGGCGAGCGCAGCACCCGGTCGATGACGTCGGAGCGCGCCATCTCGTCCAGCATCTCCTGCGCCTCGACCGCCAGCAGGGGGAAGGCGTCGCGGCTCAGCACCTCCCACAGGGCGCCGATGTCCACCCGCTGCAGCATGCCGGGAACGGCGCCGCCGGCATGGTAGAGCGCGTCGTCGTCGGTCAGGAAGGCTTCGAACAGGCTGGTGAACAGGCGCCGGGCGCGGTTGGTGCGCTGGCGGTTCAGATACTCGATGACGTACTGGCGGACGAGGCGGACCCGCTCGGTCGGCTCCCCGTCCATGCCTTCGATCTCGCTCAGCAGGCTGTAGACGAAGCTGGACGGCAGGCGAGAGACCAGCTCGTCGATCTTGCTGCGCAGCGGGTCCTGAGACTCTTCGGTCATGCGAGCACAATGGCCATGCTGGCGTTGCGGGCGGGCGTCCGGGCGGGGGCTGGCAGCCCCGGACGGGGATCGGCCGCGATGGATCGCGGGCGAACGATCGAACCCCTTGTAACTTTCGATGGGTTAATTTTGGCGTAACGATACGTGTCAAAGTGAAACGGGGCGTGTCATCCCGGTTGGGAGGACACGCCCCGTCGCCGTGGTGCCGGACCCGGCGGTCAGCCGTTGCGGAACTGCTTGGCGATCGGCTGGGAGAACTGCAGCTCGATGTCCCAGGGGAAGTGGATCCAGGTGTCCTGGCTCACCTCGGTGATGAAGGTGTCGACCAGCGGCCGGCCGGCCGGCTTGGCATAGACGGTGGCGAAATGCGCCTTGGGCAGCATCTTGCGCACGATGTCGGCGGTCTTGCCGGTGTCGACCAGGTCGTCGACGATCAGCCAGCCCTCGCCGTCGCCGGCGCCGGAGGCGTCCACGCCCTTCAGCACCGTCGCGTTGCGCTGCTGCTGGTGGTCGTAGCTGGACACGCAGACGGTGTCGATCAGGCGGATTTCCAGCTCGCGCGCGATGATCGCGGCCGGGACCAGCCCACCGCGGGTCACCGCGATGATGCCCTTCCACGGGCCCTTGTCGATCAGGCGCCAGGCCAGCGCCTTGGCGTTGCGGTGCAACTCTTCCCAGGAGACGGGGAAGTGCTTGTTGAAGGGAGCGGCTTCAGACACAGGTGGGAACTCCGAAAAGATGCTGATCCGCTTATAGCCTATGGCCGTGCCCCCGGCAATGCGACCGGGCCGCGCCTCGCCTCCGGGGGCCGGGGAGGAAAAATCGCCCGCCGCCAAAAAAATGAAAAAAAGTGCTTGCGCCCCCGGTCGGAATTCAGTACATAGACGGCCTCGACGCGAGGCGCCAAACGCCGAAGTCGAGAGCAAGCAAAGAAGGATGCGCCCGTAGCTCAACTGGATAGAGCATCAGACTACGGATCTGAGGGTTAGGAGTTCGAATCTTCTCGGGCGCGCCACCTTCTCCAAAGCTTGACGATGACGATACGAAAGCCCGGCCTCAGTGCCGGGCTTCGTCGTTTCCGGGCTTCGCTTCGACTGGCGCTTTTCTTTCCGCCTGTTTCCGCCCTGCCGGATCGGGCCTGCGTCCACGGCGCGGCGGAGGGCGGCACCCCGTCCGCATAACCCCTTCGTATAGTCCGATTGCGCCGGCCCGTCCGCCCGGTCACGCCGTTGTGCGAGGCGGGTGACCCTTTAGGCTTGAAACCGGCGGCATCACGGGAAAGCGCAGGGGGGCGATCATGAAACCGGCACAGGGTCCAGCCATGACGGCGGAACAGCGCGCCAGGCGGCTCAGCCGCGCGCTGCGGGCGAATTTCCGGATCGACCTGTTTTCCGTGGTGGTGGAGCGCGATTTCGAGCGGCATCTGGCCGAAGCGATCGCGGCGGCGGAGCAGGAGGCGTTCCGCCGCGGCCGGGAGACGGCGCGCACCCTTGCCGGATCGCGCCGCGACGAGTCCGTCAGTCCCGACGATTGCGCTTGGTCAGGCCCGAAGCAGGACGCCCGCGCTGGCGCATCAGGAACCAGGGCATCGTAAGCCCGGCCTTCTCCGCGCAGCCATAGTGCCAGGGACGGTTTTCCAGGTCGCCGGCCCAATGCGGCTCGCCCGGGCGTACCGGCTTGCCGCAATGGCAGCAGATCTGCTGCTTGGGCTTCACCGCGGCCTCCGCCGCCAGCGGGTGCTGGACCGCGGCCGGCTGGCAGGGCGCCGAAGGGGGCGTCGCCCGCGGTGCCTGCTGCCCGCCGGTCGCCGCGGCAGCAGGCACCCCATCGGCCGGATCGGCCCCGGCGGCAGCCCCGGTCCGGGCGTCCGACTGGGTGGCGGCGGTCGTGGCGGTGGTCTGTGCGCGGGACGTGGTCATGGCACCGGCTTCCCCTGTTGGTGATTCCCTGGGTTCGTCGACGACCGCGAAACTCCGGCTCCCCCACTGCTGAGTCCGATTTGCCGCGGTCAAGCTCCAAACCTTGCCGGCCGGGAGAATGACCGGCCCCTGCCGTGAATCCAACGTCACGAACGGGTAGGAAAACTGCCATCTCCCCCTCGGCGGGGGTATGCCCGGCGACGGTGAACGGTCGGAAAAGCCTGGAATTCCTTGGATTTGGCAAAGGTTCCCCGGGATTTTCACCGGCTATGCGGTCAACCGTCGTCCAGGTCTCGTGGCAGATGTGCAACATCTACGGGGTTCCGTTGCATTTTCGTCGAGATCGCCCGGAAGTTTGCGGGAAGTTTGCAGGGATTTCGGCGAATTGCCTGCTGCATCCGCTGTTGCGCATCGGACACAACGAGGCGCCCCGCCTCCCACGGGGTATACCGTCGGGGCAGGGGGCGGGCGCCGGCCGTCGGCGGTGCCGGACGGGCCGGGTTTCGCAATTGCAATATAAAAAGTGGCAGAAATCCGCCGTTGGGCGAGCCGCAGGCGCGGCTCCCTTACAGACCCGTCATCGCGCGCGCCGCATCCCGCCTGTCGGGGCGGGCGCCCGGGCACCGGATGGCTCCGGTGCCCGATGCTCGCCGCGGCCTGGCGATCAGCGCTTGGCTTCGGCCGTCGAGGTGGCGTCCTTGCGCTCCAGATAGGTCTTGGTCAGCTGCGGCAGGCGCTGTTCCAGCCAGCCGGCCATCTCCAGCTCCTCGTCCAGGCTCTGCTTCAGCAGGCCGGCGATCTCCGTCTCGCCGCAGCTTTCGGCGGCGGCGATCAGCGAGCGGTAGTTGGCGATCTCGAAATGCTCGAAGGCATAGTTGAAGATGCCGGCCTTCACGATCTCGTCGCCGACCACGATGCCGGACAGCGACTGGGCATTGCCCATCAGCATGGCGATGCCGGTCTTGATCGCCGAGGTGTCGGCGCCCAGCCGCTGCAGCGACTGCTTCAGGCGGTCGGCCTGGCGGTTGGACACCTGGATGTGCTCCTGCACCTTGGCCAGCACGTCCGGGTAGCTCTTGATGCGTTCGGCCTGCCGCTCCAGCATCTCGACCGCCTGGCTCTCCATTGCATAGGCGTCGCGAAGCCAGTCGATCAGGTTGTCTTTGCTGTTGGCCACGGTGACTCTCCATCGTTGCGGAAGTGGTCCGACACGGGACGGGGACCGGCCCCGCTCCGGCATCACTTGATCCGCTCAACAGGCGCAGGTGCGTTCCGTTGCCGCTTTTCCTCGCTACTCCTTTTTGAACCGCTCCTCATCCTGGAGGCGGAACGGTTCGGTTGCGGAACCTTCGGCAGAGCCGCAGGTTTTCGATGGGCACGGGATTCGCGCCAGGGGAGGGCGCAGGCCATGGAAAAGGACGAGATCGTCGATACCCTCAACGACCTCATTCGCATCGTCGAGGACAGCCACGAAGCCTACCGCCAGGCGGCGGAGAGCGCCGCGGAGGCGTCGGACGGCGTGCCGGGTGCGGACGACCTGAAAGCCCTCTTCAACGATCTGGCCGCCCAGCGCGGCGCCATCGTGCGCGAACTGCAGCGGCTGGTGGCGGAGATCGGCGGCGCGCCGGATGTCGGCGGCACCATGCTGGGCGGCGCCCACCGCTTCTTCCTGGAGCTGCGGGCGGCGGTGATGGGGCGCGACCGCGCCGCCATCCTGAACGAGGTGGAGCGGGGCGAGAGCGAGTGCGTGCGCCGCTATGACGAGGCGCTGGCCAAGGAGCTGCCGCTGCCGGTCACCGCGGTGATCGCCCAGCATCTCGACCGCATCCGCGTCGACCGCGACCGCATGGTGGCCCTGCGCGACGTCGTCGCCTGATCCGGCCGGTCCTTCCCCGGGCCGACCTTATCCTTACCTGCAGGAGATGCCCCGCCGGGCCGGGCGCCGCCGCTCGGTCGCGGCGAGCACGGCGCGGCGGCCCTCCGAGTCGAGCCCGCCCCACGCCTTGATCTCGTCCAGCGTCCGGTAACAGCCGACGCAGACGTCGTCGTCGTCCAGCGTGCACAGCCTCACGCAGGGGGACGGAACGTGATCGTCGTCGATCGCCATGGTGCCAGGGACTCCCGGGAAAGAAGCCGGCGCCCCCGCACAAGCCCGGGGGCATCGACGCTCATGGCCTACCACCGGCTGGGCGGTCCCGCAACCATCGGCAGCCGGCCCGGCGGATCCTGCCTCCCGCCGCTGCCGCGTCCCTGCCGCATCCTTGCCATGATTGCGTGTCCTGCTGCACCCGCGGGGCGTCGGGAGCCCTTGCCCCGTGCGGCGAAGCCATGCT
The DNA here is from genome assembly GCF_003130795.1 of Azospirillum thermophilum. Classification (NCBI taxonomy): domain Bacteria; kingdom Pseudomonadati; phylum Pseudomonadota; class Alphaproteobacteria; order Rhodospirillales; family Azospirillaceae; genus Azospirillum; species Azospirillum thermophilum. The sequence continues at coordinate 47,910 of NZ_CP029353.1, read as the reverse complement.
TAATCCCGGCGGACCCGGATACGGGGCGGCGGATGGCTCCGTCGTGGCCCCGGCACCCGACCCTCATCCGCCGGAAGGAAATCATACGTCATGGTGAATCGAGTGTTCCGCACCGCTCTTCTGACCGTGCTGTCCTGCGGGACCGCCTGCGGCATTGCGTTGGCGGCCCAAGCCCAGACCACGGCGCCCCAGACCACGGCGGCCGCCACGTCCGCTCCCGCCGATCCGGTGGTCGCGCGGGTCAACGGTGAGGCGATCCACCGCTCCGACGTCACCCGCATGGTGTCGCAGCTGCCGCCGCAGGTGCAGCAGATGCCGATCGAGATGATCTACCCGGCGGTGCTGGACCAGCTCGTCAGCGGCAAGCTGGTGGCCTCGGCCGGCTACAAGGACAAGCTGGCCGACACGCCCGAGGTGAAGGACGAGATCAAGCGCGCCGAGGAGCGCGCCGTCCAGCGCGCCTACATCCAGAAGGAGATCAAGGCCCGCATCACCCCGAAGGCGCTGGACGATGCCTATCAGGCCTACCTGAAGCAGAACCCGCCGCAGGAGGAGGTCAAGGCCGCCCATATCCTTGTCGAGAAGGAGGATGAGGCCAAGGCCATCATCGCCGAGCTGAAGAAGGGCGGCGATTTCGCCAAGCTCGCCAAGGAGAAGTCGAAGGACCCGGTGGCGGCCCAGCAGGGCGGCGACCTCGGCTACTTCACCAAGGACGCGATGGTCGAGCCCTTCGCCAACGCCGCGTTCGCCATGAACAAGGGCGACATCAGCAAGGAGCCGGTGAAGACCCAGTTCGGCTATCACGTCATCAAGGTCGAGGACAAGCGCACCCAGCCGCAGCCGGGCCTGGACGAGGTGAAGCCGCAGCTCGAGCAGACGCTGTCCAAGGACATCGTGACGGCCCTGGTGGACGAGCTGCGCGCCAAGGCGACGGTCGAGACCTTCCAGATGGACGGCTCGCCGATGCCGAAGGAAGAGCCGAAGCCGGCCGACGCCGCGCCCAAGGCCGAAGAGCCGAAGAAGAAGTAAGGCTTCGCCCGACCGCCCCGCCCCGGCCACCGCCGGGGCGGTGCCGCGTCGGGCCTGCGCCTGTTCCCCATCCTTTCTCCGACACGCTTTGCGCACGGACACGGACCCATGGCCACGACCGTCTCCCCCCTGGCTCCCGCCGCCTTCCCGACGCTCCCGCCCGTGGCGGGGGTCCGCCTCGCCACCGCGAACAGCGGCATCCGCTACAAGGGCCGCGACGACCTGCTGCTGGCCGTGCTCGACGCCGGCACCAGCGTGGCCGGGGTGCTGACCCGCTCGCTGACCTGCTCGGCCCCGGTGGTCTGGTGCCGTGACAGCCTGCCCCGCGGCTCGGCCCGGGCCGTCGTGGTGAATGCCGGCAACGCCAACGCCTTCACCGGCAAGGCGGGCGACGCCACCGTGCAGGCGACCGTCAAGGCCGCCGCCGAGATCGCCGGCTGCGACGGGGACGAGGTCTACATCGCCTCCACCGGCGTCATCGGCATCCCGCTGGCGCCCGACGCCATCGCCCGCTCCCTGCCGGGCATGGTGCCCGCGCTGGCCGCCGACAGCGCCGCGTGGGAGAAGGCCGCCCGCGCCATCATGACCACCGACACCTTCCCCAAGGGGGCGGTGCGCACCGCGACGATCGGCGGCACGACGGTGACCATCGCCGGCTTCGCCAAGGGCTCGGGCATGATCGCGCCGGACATGGCGACGATGCTGGGCTTCCTGTTCACCGACGCCGCCATCGCCGCCCCGGCGCTGCAGGCGATGCTGTCGGAGTTCACCGAGCGCACCTTCAACGCCATCACGGTCGACGGCGACACCTCGACCAGCGACACGCTGCTGCTGTTCGCCACCGGCAAGGCGGGCAACGCCCCGGTGACCGACGCCGGCGCCGCCGGGCTGGCCGGCTTCCGCGCCGCGCTCGAGGATCTGATGCTGGATCTGGCGCTGCAGGTCGTGCGCGACGGCGAGGGCGCCACCAAGTTCGTCGCCATCACGGTGGAGGGTGCCGACAGCGACGCCGCCGCGAAGAGGATCGGCATGACCGTCGCCAACTCGCCGCTGGTCAAGACCGCGGTGGCGGGCGAGGACGCCAACTGGGGCCGCATCGTCGCCGCCATCGGCCGGGCCGGCGAGCGGGCCGACCGCGACCTGATCAAGATCACCGTCGGCGGCACGCTGATCTGCGCCGAGGGGATGGAGGTCCCGGGCTATGACGAGGCGCCGGTCGCCGCCCACATGAAGGGCAAGGAGATCGACATCCACATCGACCTCGGCATCGGCCAGGGCAAGGCGAAGGTGTGGACCTGCGACCTGACCCACGGCTACATCGACATCAACGGCAGCTACCGGAGCTGACCCGGCGATGAGCGGGGCCGCCCTGCCGGAGGAGGTCCGCACGCCGCGGCTGCTGCTCCGCCCCTTCGGCGAGGCCGACATTCCCGGCTTCGTTCCGCTGGTCGGCGAGTGGGAGGTGGCGCGCTGGCTCGGCCGCGTGCCGCATCCTTACACGGAGCGCGACGGGCGGGAGTGGGTGGACCTCGCGGCCCTCAACCGCGCCGACCGCGCCGCCTTCGACCTTCTGGCGGTGCGGCTGTCGGACGGCCGGCCGGTCGGCAGCGTCGGGCTGCGGCTCGACCGGGACCGGCCCGACGGCGGCGAACTCGGCTATTGGGTCGGGCGTCCCCACCAGCGCTCCGGCTATGGGCTGGAGATGGTGCGGGCGATGCTGGGCGCCGCCTTCGGTCCCCTCGGCCTCACCCGCGTCTGGGCGGCGACCGATCCGCGGAACGCGGCCTCCCAGGCCCTGCTCCTGCGGGCCGGCTTCCTGCGCGACGGCGAGAGGCTCTATGACCTGCCTGCCCGTGGCCGGACGGTGACCGCCCCCTGTTTCGACCTCACCGCCGGGCGCTGGCGGACCCTTCAGGAGACTGCGTCATGAGCGCCTGCTTCGATCCCTCCTCCACCCCGCACCCGGCGCGCTGCCGGTGGTGCTGGTCGTCGCCGTGGCGCTGGTCGATGCCGACGGCCGCGTCCTGCTGGCCCAGCGCCCGCCCGGCAAGTCGCTGGCCGGCCTGTGGGAGTTCCCCGGCGGAAAGGTCCATGCCGACGAGACGCCGGAGGCGGCCCTGGTCCGCGAACTGAAGGAGGAGCTGGGCATCGACACGGCGGCGAGCTGCCTCGCCCCCTTCACCTTCGCCTCCCACAGCTACGAGACCTTCCATCTCCTGATGCCGCTCTATGTCTGCCGCGTCTGGGAGGGGAGGTGACGGCGATGGAGGGCCAGACGCTGGCCTGGGTCTATCCGAACCGCATGGGCGACTATCCCATGCCCCCGGCCGACGTGCCGCTGGTGGCGATGCTGCGCGACCTTCTGTAGCCGCTGCCGCACTGATTTTTGGCTGTATCAGGAAGTGAGTTCTTCGCGTAAAACGCGATGAACCACGCTTGTCCCCTTTGCGTGGGGGATTGCGCCTTTTCCCGCGGGCCGATCTGTGCCACATCATAGCCTTTGGGCAGAGCCCGGCACGCCGCCCCATATCCGGACTCGAATCGGCATCGAATCGGCGTGGACACGTTGTTCTCCTTCACCAGCGGCCGCAAGGCCGACCCGGAGCCCGCCACCGCGGTCCCCGGCAGCGACGCCCTGGACGTGCTGCGGTCGGTGTTCGGCTATGACAGCTTCCGCGGTCAGCAGGCGGAGATCATCGCCCATGTCGTCCGCGGCGGCGACGCGCTGGTGCTGATGCCGACCGGCGGCGGCAAGTCGCTGTGCTACCAGATCCCGGCCCTGGTGCGCGACGGGGTGGCGGTGGTGGTGTCGCCGCTGATCGCCCTGATGCGCGACCAGGTGACTGCGCTGCGCGAACTCGGGGTGCGCGCCGCCTTCCTCAACTCCTCCCTCGATGCCGGCGAGGCGCGGGAGGTCGAGCGGGCGATGGTCCGGGGCGAGCTCGACCTCGTCTATGTCGCGCCGGAACGGCTGGTCACCCCGCGCTTCCTCGACCTGCTCGACCGGACGAAGCTCGCGCTGTTCGCGCTGGACGAGGCGCATTGCGTCAGCCAGTGGGGCCACGACTTCCGGCCGGAATACCTGCAGCTTTCCATCCTTCACGAACGGCACCCGACCGTGCCGCGGGTGGCGCTGACCGCCACCGCCGACGCCCAGACCCGCGCCGAGATCCGCGAGAAGCTGGGGCTGGCCGACGCGCGGGTGTTCCTGTCCAGCTTCGACCGGCCCAACATCACCTACCGCGTCGTTCCGAAGAAGAGCGAGCGGCAGCAGATGCTGGCCTTCCTGCGGGAGAACCATCCCGAGGATGCCGGCATCGTCTACTGCATGTCGCGGGCGAAGGTGGAGGAGGTGGCGGCCTGGCTGAACAGCCAGGGCCGCGAGGCGCTGCCCTACCATGCCGGGCTGCCCGCCGAGCAGCGCGAGGCCAACCAGGACCTCTTCATCAAGGGCGAAGGCATCGTCATGGTGGCGACCGTCGCCTTCGGCATGGGCATCGACAAGCCCAACGTGCGCTTCGTCTGCCATCTCGACCCGCCCAAGAGCCTGGAGGCCTATTACCAGGAGACCGGCCGCGCCGGCCGCGACGGGCTGCCGGCCAACGCCTGGATGTCCTACGGCATGGCCGACGTGGTGTCGCTCCGCCAGATGCTGGAGCAGTCGGAGGCCGGGAGACCCACCGGCGGGTGGAGCGCGGCAAGCTGGAATCGCTGCTCGGCTTCTGCGAGACGGCCGGCTGCCGCCGCCAGGCCCTGCTGACCTATTTCGGCGAGACGCTGGCCGAGCCCTGCGGCAACTGCGACACCTGCCTGGAGCCGGTGGAGACCTGGGACGGCACCATCGCCGCGCAGAAGGCGCTGTCGGCGGTCTACCGCACCGGCCAGCGCTATGGCGCCGGCCACCTGATCGACGTGCTGCTGGGCAACGCCACCGAGAAGGTGGTGCAGCAGGCCCACGACATGCTGAAGACCTTCGGCGTCGGCAAGGAGCTGTCCAAGGCCGAATGGCAGTCGGTCTACCGCCAGCTCGTCGCGGCGGGCCACCTGACGGTCGATCTGGAGGGGTTCGGCGGCTTCCGCCTGACCGACAGCGGCGTCGGGATCATCAAGGGCCAGCGCACCGTCCGCCTGCGCAAGGACCCGGTGCTGGAGCGGCGCCGCAGCGTCCACGACTCGCTGCGCCGCCATGTCGCCCGCGGCGGGACGAGCAGCCTGACCGGCGAGGGGGTGTCGCGCTCCGGCGCCCGCGGTGCCCTGTCGGCGGCCGACGACGCGCTGTGGCATGCGCTGAAGGAGTGCCGCACCGCGCTGGCGCGCGACCAGGCGGTGCCGCCCTACGTGATCTTCCACGACAGCACGCTGTTGGAGATGGTGGCGCAGCGCCCGCGCAGCCGCGACGCCTTCGCCCGCCTGCCGGGGGTGGGCGCGCGCAAGCTGGACCGCTATGCCGACGCCTTCCTGGAGGTCATCTGCCGGCATGGCTGATTCCGCGCGGATCGCGAAAATCACCTCTTGCAACCCGTTGGCCGACTCGCTATGGTCCGCGCCCGACGCCGCAATAGCTCAGGGGTAGAGCAACTGATTCGTAATCAGTAGGTCCGGGGTTCAAATCCCTGTTGCGGCACCACTCTAAGGCCCTGAAAGGTAACGCCTTTCGGGGCCTTTCCATGTCCGGGGTCCGCAAGCTCAATTTTGCAGCGGACCCGTAGCGGACCCGCCGGGCGGAAATCCGGGTCCGTCCCCTTTCTGATTTCCTCTGATCTTTTGACAGGCAATCAAAGGCCCCAGGCTGGCATCCCCCAGCCGGGCCGATGCCGTCTAACCGCTGTCAAACTGCCCATCTTGAAATTTCGCTTCCTTGCTTGATTGCTATCAAGATGCCGGCGTTGACTGTCCGCGCGCGTAGGCGCTGGAAACCAAATGGAAACCACTCTGCCGCTGCCTCTCTCGCGCGTTGGGGGTGTTTCCCCGGTGTTTCCTGTCACCCCTTTTTTGGGTTCCCGCTGGTAACTCAGCCGGTAACTTGCCCGCCGGTCAGCAGGGTTCTACGTTCAGCAGCAGATCGGGGTTCACAGGGGCACGCACGGCATGCGTCCCCTTTGGACTGACCCGATGAAATCGGTTTAGCTGTCGCATCTTTCAAATGACGTCATAGCCGACATTATCGGCGCCCCGCACTGGCCGACTGCCCCCAGGAAGGAGAGTTGCCGCGCCGTGAAACCTGAGTGCCGCACAGGTTATCGCCCCTATCCGACATGGGGATTGCCCATGTTGTCCCTGTGGCTTCAAAATCAATCCGGGGGCGGATATTTAGATTGTCGCTACGTCACAATGGGTTGAGCGCACCAATCAGCCCAATGGTTCGCACATCAAAATCATACGGAGCGGTTAAATCTGTGCGTGCAACCTGTCCGGTAACGCTCCTATGCAACCCTCCGAAGATTTTAATCCCCTTCCCCCCGCCCGTCAGCCGCCCCGTGGGTGGCCTGTCGCGTCCCGTTCCCTATCTGCCGGCCCCGTGACGGTCCCCGCGATCCTGCGGCCTTGCACCCCGATAGCTCCCGGTCCTGTTTTTGCTGCGCTCGAAAATTCAACCCCTGTCCGATGCCTACCCCAAATCGTCCCAAAGATCGAAACCGCCCCCCTGCCTTTTCCCCTCCATTTTGCACGCGCACGGAAAGACTCCCTATCCGGTCGCGCCCTGCGCCGTGGTCAGGATCGGCACCCCCCCCTAGGGTCAACATCTGAATTGTTGACGCGCGCAAGGTGAACCTGTCCGGTTTCTGCCCCTTGCCTTTGCCGGGGATGTTATCCCCCTTCCCCATAGTCAGAAAATACCGCACCGTGCGGCATTATCCGCCCCCTCGCGCGCGTATTGGGTTGCGAAGTAGATGCGAAGTTGGCCCCTCACTTCCCAGCCTTTCGGGCGTTGCAAAACCTGCCCCACAGTCAGGTTTCCAGTGCCAAGGGTCCGTCCCTTTTTGGCTCATGGCCCGTGACTGCCCCCCCGTGACCTTCTCTCGCGCGCGTGCGCGATACCTATGTCGAAATTCCCTCTCGGGCGCTGGCCGCAAAGGGTGTGGGCATTACCGACGCTATCCCCTTTTTTCCGAGTCGGAAAATTCCGAAACGGCTATGCCCGGATTGACGGTGCGCGCGTGAAATCAGTGCGTACCTGCCTGCGAACCATTGCCACAGGTCAAACCTGTCTCTGTCCGGTCAACCTGTTTGGCCTAGCGCATCCCTTTTTATTGGACTCCAAAAACTCTAGGCACTCCTTGACGATCCCCGCGCGCATAGCCCCCTGAAACCCTTTGGGCATCCCATCCCCCGCGCGTACTGCGCCGAAAATCCGTCTATGCCCGGTCAATCCTTGCCCGCCACCATCGCCCGGACACGGGGGCGTCGCCAGCGCCCGCGGTCCGCGCCATTGGGCCAGCCGTTCGGCGGGGGGAAGGTCGGGCTTCCACGGTCCCACAGGATCGGGGCGGGTCATCGGTCGCCCCCTTCATCCGGTTCCCGCAACCCCAGCGCCGACAGCCCGGCGGCGGCGCGGCCCCGCCAACGATGGCCGTAGCGGATAAGGCAGTCGATGAACCGCGCGTCGTCATGGATCGCGGCTCCGTCCGGTAATTGGAAGCCCTGTCCGACAGGACGGCCACAGCCCGCGCAACATCCGGGGTCCGGCCGCTCGCCATGCCAGCGATGCCACAGGTTCAGCGCGATCCCCCATACCCGCCGGTCTGCGGCAGCAGCGCCAAGGGCGGGAACGCGGCGGGCGATTTCGGTTCGGAACCATGCCAGCCAATCCGCCGGTTCCGACTCGGGAGACGATGGGGGCGACTGGTGTCGGCGACGGTTCCCCAGTCGGACCACTGGTCGCCCGCACCGTCCGGGGCAGGTGAAGCCACCCCTGTCGTGGTTGAAATGCCATCCGCAATATTCGCAATATCCGCAGAAATGGCGGCCTGTTCCGATTTCTGCGGATTGTGCGATTTCTGCGGATCGTGTTTCGGGGCGGGAGCAACGCCCATAATCGCGCGCCAACTCATCGCCAACCCCCGACGATGTCCGGGCGTACCGTCACCATGGGCGACGGTGGGCGGCCCCGGCCGGATGTGGTCGGTTCGGCGATTTCGACGTATCCGCGTTCTTCTAGGGCTTCGAGTGCAGCCCGGACCATCGCCACGCGGGGAAGGAGCCTTTGAGCGCGTTGAAGGCGTCGCGTACGGCGAAGCATTCCCGCCGGCCGGCATTGATCCATTCCCAGACCTTGCGGGCGGCGGCTGTGCCTTCATCGGCTCCCATGAGGTCCAGGGCGGCACGGGAATGTTTGGCGAACACGGCCATGATGTTCAGCGCCCGCGCCATGGTGTCGAGACTGATATCCCGCCCCCAGGCTTGCGCCTGTACCGTCTCGATGACATGCAGCACACCGGCCAGCCGGATGGCGGCACCCGGCGCCTTGCCGGCCCAGTCGGTCGCATGCTCGAATTCCCCGCCCGGCCGCATGGTGGTTTCGATATGGCGGGCAAAGGCCAACCACTCGGCACAGGCGTCGGGAGCCAGCCGCAGCAGGTGCGGGCGTTCCTCTCCCTCATCGCCAACGGCGGGAGGAACGTCGAGGATGGCGCATAGCCCGGCCGCGTAGGCGCTGGCGACGCGATCCGGCATCGGGGGAGCGTTCAGCGTCCGGTTGCCCAGCGGTGACGGCGGGAGCAGGAACAGGAACCGCCCCAGCAACCCCCGCCCCCGAAACCCCGGCTTGCTCGATAGCCCGCGTAGCACGTCCGGTTGCGGGGACAGCCCCACCGTCAGCAGCGGGTGCGCCAGAAAGACCGGCGGGCGTCCGGCGCGGTCCACCCGTTCCGAGTCGCCCGAGTGCGCCTTTAGGATCAGGTCAAGGTTCGGCACTCCACCACTGTAGCGTCCGGCCAACAGGTCGAAGATGCCGCCTTCGCTGGAAAGCCACGCGATGCGTTCGCCATGCTCGGCCAGGATCATCCCCAACCTTTCGGGCGTCACGTCGCTGGTCCATAGCTGCGGGGCACGGGGTACTTCCGGCATGTCGGCTTCGATGGCGGCGGCTTGTGCGGCAAGGTCGCGGGCTTCCGTGTCGTCAGCGGCCTTTGCCGCCTTTGCCCGAAGCTCCTTTGCCCGAGCTTCTGCCGTCTTCACGTCCGATATGGCGGCCTTGATGGCATCGGCCAGCCGGTCGGCTTCCTCCCGTTCCCAAGCCAGCAGCGGGGCGGCGGCGTTGGACTGAACCGCAGACTTGCGATTGCCGGGCGGCAGTGCTGCGGCAATCCAGAGGTTCGTCGGCTCGAAATAGCCCGGCCGGACCATGACGCGGAACCGGCGGGCGGCGGCAGTGGCACACGCGGCCAGCACCATAGCCGCAGCAAGCTCCACAGGGGTTTCGGTCGCATCCGCCAGCCACGCGGCGAACTCACCAGCCCAACAGGGCAACACGGCCCGGTCGAGTCGCGGCAGCGTTGGTGCGTCCAACTCCACCAGCGGCGGCCAGTCATCTCCGCCAATACCGGGCGGGCCGAAGCCCTCCACCTGCCGCGCGCCGTCCAGCATGGCCCGCAGGTCTTCGGGGCTGGTGTCCGGCGGCGGATCGTCCGCCAAGTCCCACCCGGTCGGCCATTCGACCATGGGCGCGTCCACCATGCGGACGGAAGCCGCCCCGGCGGCCAGCGCCAGCCGGGCAACCTCTTCGGCATAGGCGCGGCCCGGTTCGTCGGCATCCGGCCAAACCGTGACGTGGCGTCCCCGCAGCGGGGTCCAATCGGCCTTGGTGGCGGCCTTCGATCCGCCGGGGCTGGTCACGGCCACATGGTCGGGGAACAGCCGTTCCGCCGCGTCCGCCGTCTTTTCCCCCTCCGTCACCAGAACCGGGGCATCGGGACGGTCGGCCATCCGGTCGAGTCCATAGAGCGGACGGGAAACCGGGAGCGCCTGCCAACACCATGCGGTTTCCCCGGTCGCGCCGTTGCGGCAGTAGGTGAGCGGCAGCACGTCCTTGCCGCCCTCATGGTCGAACCGGCAGACCAGCCCCAGTAGCTTGCCGGCCGGGTTCCGGTACGTCCATTTGGCGGACGGCTTGCCCAGCCGGTGCGGCGGAATGCTGCGGGGGGCGTCCTCCGGGACGGGGAGGATCGTTTCCCATATCGGCCGGGCGCTGGCGGCGGGGGCCAGCGTCGCCCGTTCCGCCACGGTCAAAGGGGCGTAGGCGTCAACCATGGTCCACCCCCAGCATGCGGCCCAGCAGCCGGGCGGCCTCGATTTGGGACACCCTCTCTTTGGCGGCCACCAGGGACACCGGGTCCGCCCCGCCGATGTCGGCGGAGAAGTCCCGCCAGCAGCCCTTGCGGTACGACACCCGCAGGGAGCGGCCCGGATCGCCGTTCAGGTTGCCAATGACGAATTCGGCCCCCTCCCGCTTCCCGGCGGGAAACAGGCGGGCCAGGATGGCGGGCAACGCGGCCAGCGCCGCAGCGTTCACCCGGTCGAACGATACCGGCCGGGGGGAAGGCATTGGACGAACTTTCATCCGTTCGCCCCTCCCGCCAGTTCGGCGGCCCGATGGGCGTAGGTGTGGCGTTCCTTCCAGGCAGCCACATCGGTTTCGGCGTAGCGGATCAAGCGCACCCCGATCCGAACCCAGGCGGGGCCTTCGCCAGTCACGCGCCAACGCTGCAAAGTCCGCGTGGTTACGCCCAGCAGGTCAGCAACTTGGCGTTCATTGAAGAAACGGGAACTGGCGCATTCAACAGCGGGGCGCGCGAAGTTCTTTGTTAGGAGCGGGATATGTGATGTGTCGGTCACTGCGTGCCTTCCATCGGCTGGTGTCGATGGAAGGCAGTGTGTTGGATTGAGCTTCTAGTTTCGGCCGGAATGGTTGGAATGGTTGGCGTTAGCGATGCTAATCCATGTCACCAAGGACGTCGATGATACGTCGTGCTCTGTGGCGTAACTCGCTATTGGCGGGTGTGTCGCCATTGTTTTTATCTGCGAACCATTGTGCCATTATCTCTTCAAGGCGCGCCTGTTTGCCGCGTTCATTCACGCCCTTTCCTTCGGGAAGTCCATTTAAGTCGGCTAATTTTATTAGGTGAATTAGGGCGCCCTCCCAGTCCCAGCGTTTTGCATATTGACGTTTGTCAGAAGTTTTTTCAGCTTTCACTTGCTTGATAGGTTCTATCCCCCCAGGATCACCTATCAGCCACAGTATATGCTCTTTTGAATGATATATTTCTGACGAATAATTCACGTATTCTGTAATAACTCCTTCTGACAATTTGCTATATCTGCGAGTTCTTATAAGAACTCTTGCTCCGCCATTTTGTGTTCCCCAAAAGAATTCTTCTTTCTCACTGATTTCTCCGTCCTTCTGTGTATCGCCAAGCAACGTGGGGAGCGTGGAAAGTTTCTCTGTGTCAATAGTTATCTCTTTGTCAAAATCCATTATCGGAACAACATCATCTTCAATAATGTCAGAGAAGGTTCCCTCATTGTTTGTTGACGCATTCACCACTTTGTATCGAGTGACTTGCCTGTAGAATGCAAAAATGCCTCGACTCTCTGAAAGAGATTTTATCCATTTTTCCGCCTGCAACTTGTGTATTGGGGCGGTTCCCCCAAAGCACGGCGCTAACAAATTAACTGCTTCATACGAAGAAATTAAAGAAAACTTGAACTCAGGCATGCTTTTATTCCATGTTTTTATGGTGCTGTTTGGGGAATGTTGTTGATATTTCCTGTGTAACCATCCTGAGGAAGCCAAATTTTCATGTTCTACCTCGCGATTAAACGAGGCAGAGCACCTGCGGAACATGACGTTGTGCGAATGGAACTCAATTTTGCCTCAGAGGTATCGCTTTTGCGGGAAAGGGCCAAGCGGCTGGCCCCATCCCTTCACCGGATGCGCCGATGGTCCCGGTTACGACAGGTCGCCCAGTGGGGGCAGGGCGCGGACGATCTTCATGGTTTCGAGGCTCACGGTAATCACCCGCTGCAACAGCTTCAACGGATAGGCCGGATCGCCCACGGTTTCGATGGCGTACAGGTTGGCGTCATTCACGATGCCGCTGGCCTTGTCGGTCTTCACGCATTGGCGTTCCATCACCCAATCAATCGCCGACTTGCCGTTGACCACATAGTCATAGGCTTCCAGCGGAATGCCGGTCACGGTGATGTTGGCGTTGTAGATCACCGTCGTCTTGTCCAGCTTCGGGCGCTTGCCAGCGAACTTCATCTGTTCCACCCGATAGAAGCTCTGCGGGTCGGCGGGCGGGGCCAATCCGACATCGCCACGGGTGAAGGTCAGCGGATAGGGTTCCACGCTCTCGTAATCGACGTGAAGCGTACCCAAGGCCCGCCCAGCCTCGACGAAGGCCCGGAAGTTGGCATAGGGCTTGACGGCGGGGATGCGCGGCAACTGTTTGGACAGGTTGTCGGCGTACCGATCCCGATATTCCTCCGAATGCAGCAGGCCATAGACGTAATAGAACAGGTCGTCTTTGGTGATGGACTCGCCTGGATAGGCGGCTTGGAAGTGCGCCAAGCCTTCGTCCGTGATGGCGTCGCGACGGGTGTATTTATCCCCTGCTGTATTGGGGGCGCTATCGAACAGTCCACGTTGCGGGGCATCGCTGGCCTTTACCGTTACCTCTTCATAAAGATAGCGGGGAAAGCACTGATATCCTCCCATTCCAGGCGCAAGATTAAGATCAGGGATTGAGCCGAGCATCAGCGCAGAGAACCCTTTGTCTCCACCTTTGCCCGGAACACATATCACTTGATTTTTTACCGATGCATCCGGGTAGATGCGCGGAATTTGATAGATCATGTCGTTAAAATGACGACTGCAATAAAGCCAGGATCGAGTAAATGGCCGATAGATACTTGGGAGAATCCGAGAACCATCAAAATTATGCTTTTTTCCTTTCGCGATATCACTCTTAAGGCCCCGACTCCAGCTGATTTTTGACGGATCACTGTTGACGAAATCATCTATAAGTTCATCGCGCACATTTCGATCTTTCCCGAAATGCAATGCGGAAAATCTATCGACTTCATGGTTATAAAAATTGATCATCGCACTCATATTGGATGCAAGAGAATTGTAACTGAAATTGTAACACCACGCATCTCGTGCGGTTGCTATTCCTCTTGAGAAGTTAGAAAATACGGCTGCGGCCTGTTCACTCTCTTTGTCTCCGATTGCTATAAACGCATCGAAGCTTTTGTCTCTCTGCCCCAGCCAATCGCCATGCACGTCAGGCGTGATATTTTTCCAGCCTTTCTTTTGGTCAATCCCGCCAACACTGCCGAAACGAGATACGATAGCCAACTTTTCTTCTCGGGTTAGATAGTCTCCAATATCATGTAAACGAATGTGACATTGGGTCGTAATGCTTGGATTTTTCACCAGCAACGTGATGGCTACCGGCGTCCGGCTGCCACTGCCAAAGACCTTCCCCCCTTCTTTCTTGGATCGCTCACCGGAAGTCCTCTGATTTCCGCGCAAGTGAAAGACGTGAATACTTGAGAATTCATCGCTCAAGCATTTCCGAAGCCCATCGGTCGTGTTGCCGTCGAGCCAACCGGCGTTGGAAACGTAGGCCACAACGCCAGCATCTCCGATGCGATCACTAGCCCAGCGGATGGCGCGGATGTAACTATCATACAGTGCGTTTTTGTTGGTCGCACTTGAGCGCGCTGCATAGGTATCACGGATCTTTTGATCAAGCTTTGGATATCCCAAATTTGCAGCGTTGTCGTTCGAATTGCCTTGCCCTGCGGAATAAGGAGGATTGCCAACGATTACCCGAATATCCAGATCTTTTTGTCGGGTGCGGCGATTGCTATTATCCGCCATCAAATCACTGACCAAATCCTTTTCCTGCTCATAAAGCTGGAATGTATCAGTCAAGCAAATACCATCGAAAGATACATACTCCCCGCCCATGATGCCGTGATACACCGCTTCGATATTGATCGCGGCGATGTAGTAGGCCAGCAGAACCATTTCGTTGGCGTGGATTTCGTGGCGGTACTTGTGTTCCATCTCCTCCCGGCGGATCAGACCGGATTGCAGCAGGCGGGTGATGAAGGTTCCGGTTCCGACAAACGGGTCGATGATGTGAACGCCCTTGCTGCCCAGCGTCTGGCCGAACTCCGATTGAAGAACCTCATTCACAGAATGAATGATGAAATCGACAATCTCGACGGGGGTGTAAACAATCCCCAGCCGTTCGGTCATCTTCGGGAAGGCATTGCGGAAAAATTTGTCGTACAGTTCGACAATGATCTTCTGTTTTGCTTCCGCCTTATCAATTCCAGCCGCGCGGCGCCGCACGCTGTCATAGAATTTTTCGAGGCTGGCGGACTCCTTGTCCAGATTGTGTTCGTCCAGGGCGGCCAACACGCGCTGCATCGCCACCGACACCGGGTTGCTTTGGGCGAAGCTGTAGCCCTCGAACAGCGCATCGAACACCGGGCGGGTGATGATGTGTTGCGCCAGCATCTCGACGGCTTCGGCCGGGGTCACGCTGTCGTTTAAATCGTCGCGGATTTCGGCCAGGAAGGCGTCAAACGCCTTGCGTTCCGGGGTGCCGGGCTTCTCCACCAGGGCGGTGATGCGGGTGATGTGGGTTTGGGCGATCTTGGCGATGTCGGTGGCCCAATCCTCCCAATAGTCCCGCCGTCCGCATTTCTTGACGATCTTCGCCATGATGGCGCGGGAAATCTCATCGAAGACGAAGGAGGCTTGCGCCGGGCCGGTGTCCTGCGGCCGGTCGTCGCCCCGGTCATCGTCGCTGTCGGACGACGGCTTGCCGCCAACATCGGCCTTGCCCGTGCCCTTTTCGGTGGCTTCGGGCAGGTCCTTGACCACGGCCACCACTTCGATGTGATCGGACACGTCAACGCCCAGATCAACCTTGTTGATCATGGCGTCAAAGCGTTCGTCGTGGGAGCGCAGGGCGTTCAGGATTTGCCAGACCACGCGGTAACGGTCGTTATCGTTCAACGCCTCTTCCGGCGTCACCCCGGCCGGAACGCCCACGGGGAGGATGACATAGCCCAGCTTCTTGTCGGTGGCGCGGCGCATCACCCGGCCGACCGACTGAACTACGTCAATCTGTGACTTGCGCGGATGCATGAACAGGATGGCGTCCAGCGCCGGAACGTCCACCCCTTCCGACAGACAGCGGGCGTTGGTCAGGATGCGGCAGGCGTTGCCGTCATGGTCTTCCTTCAACCACTCCAACAGCCGGTTGCGGTCCTTGGCGTTGAAGGTGCCGTCCACATGCTCCAACTGGCATTCCAGCACTTCGTCATCGGCCGTGGTCGCCTTGCCTTCGTCAGACTCCAGATATTCGGCGACGACTTGGGCGAATTCCTGCTGGATCAGCTTTGACGTGGCGATGTCCTTGCAGAAGGCCAGCGCCCGTTTCATCGGCTGAGTGTCGGTCGGCAGGTCGCCATGCAGACCATGCTTGGTCAGCGCCTTGTAACAGCCGATGATCTTGGTGGCGTCGTCCAGCTTCAGTTCGGACGTTCCATCGGCCAGACGGCGTTGCACGCCGCTGCTGACCAGGGTTTCGTCTACCGCCAGCACAAGAACCTTGTAGTCGGTCAACAGCTTGTTCTCGACGGCCCAGCCGAACCCACGGGTGAACAGGGTTTTGCCGTAAAGCGTCTCGTCATCCATCGAACACAGGACGGCGGATGCTTCATTGGCCTTGCTCTTGACCGCATCGCCGAACACGCGCGGGTCGCGGTCATGTAGAGCCGCTTGGCGCCCGCGATGAAGTCTTGGTTGTGGATCTTGACGAAGTTGCTTTCCTCGTCACCGTCCAGCGTCGCGCCCGTCGTGCGGTGGGCTTCGTCGCAGATGATCAGGTCGAACGCGCCCAGACCGTGCCTGTTCTGTGCGTCGGAAATGACCTGAATGGATTGGTAGGTGGAGAACACCACGGTCATGCGGTCGGGGGCCGGCTGCGCCGCGCGTTGCGCCAGCTTGGCCGCGTCGGTGGTGGCGGGGTAATCCAGATCGTGGGTTTCGATCTCGGCAACGTCGCTGTTGGAGCGGCGGCGCTTGCCGACCTGCACATCTGAACAGACGGCGAAGGCGCGCAACGGTAGCGCCGCGTCGATGGTCCATTCGCGGATGGTCTGACTCATCAAGGCCAGCGACGGGACCAGAAACAGCACGGTCTTGCCGGTGCCCGCCAAATCCTCGGCGATCTTCAAGCCGGTGAAGGTCTTGCCGGTGCCGCACGCCATGATCAGCTTGCCACGGTCGGCCTCTGCCAAGCCGTTACGGACGGCTTCCAATGCCTCTTGCTGGTGGGGGCGGATTTCCTTCTTCGGCGCGAGTCGGATTTCATCGCGCAGCAGGTAGGCCGACCAATCAATCGGGCTGTCGCTCAGCCGGTCCAGCCCGATCCGGGACACTGGCTTGTCTTGATCCTCCAATGCCGCTTCGGCGTTGGTTCCCCAAGGCGCGTCCGTGGTGTCGATGATCAGGCGGCGCGTGAACTTCCGCACCCCGGATGCGGTAAAGAAGCTGTCCAGGTCCGCGCGCTGTATCCGGTGTCCGGTCTGGTAGAACTTGCACTGGATCGCGCAAAAGCTGTCTTCGTCCTTGATCTTGGCGACCGCATCAATCCCGGTGTCCTTGGCGTTCAGACCGTTCCGCGTGGCCCATTCCGAATAGAGCCATGCGTCTTCGTATTCCTGCCGCATGCCCGGATCGTTCTTGATGAAGGCCACGGCGAAGCGCTCGAAATACCCGCCCTTCTCACGTTCCGTTTGGGCATAGGACCGGAACTCTTCAAGGAGTTGAGCAAGGGCGGCGTTCATTATGAAAAATCCTCACGAACGGACGAAAAGCGCCTCCTTCATGCCATAGCGGTTACGCGGAAAGATAGTCTCGCAAGATCGGCTATGCGCGCCGTTCCATACGGTCCAACGTGGTCAGGCGCTCCGCACCGGAAGGGGTACGATGTTGCCGGTTTCCGACCGTTTGCCGTCCACACAGGCCAGGACATGCTTCCCCCAGGTTTCCAGGGCGGCTTTGCGTTCGGGCAGGAAGGCGTTGCGCTGGTAGACGCGGCCCACGTCCGACAGCCCGCCCGCCGCGACATGGTTCAGCAGCTTGTCCGCGACATGGGGGGAGAAGCCCGCCCCGGCCAGCCAAGTGACGCAGGACCGGCGGAAATCATGCAGCCGCCATTCCGGCATCGGCTTCGGCGGCTTCCTCCCGGCTTTCTCCGCCAGCGCGATCCGGTGTTTCTCAACCGCGATGGTTAGCCGCTCCGTAGCCTTGGAAAAGCCCGACGCGGGGGTTTTGCCGGTGGTGGTGAACAGCAGGTCAATGGGGTGTCCCTCATCGTCCTGTTGCCGGGGGACGGTCGCCAGAACGGCGCGGGCTTCGTCGGACAGGTGAACGACATGGGGCTTGCCGTTCTTCGCCCGGTCGCCCGGCAACGTCCATACGGTCATGTCGTCGCTGATTTCGGACCAGCGCATGCCCGCCACCTCATCGCGCCGTTGCGCGGTCAACAGCAGCAGGCGGACCAGCGGGGCGAAGGGATAGCCCAGCGTCCCGGCGGCCTCGTAGATCGCGCCCACCTCCTCATCCGACAGCACCCGATCCCGCGCGGTGATGGCGGCGGGGATGGGAAGCCCCTGGAATGGGTTGGCGGCCAGCCGGTCACGCTTCACGGCCCAGCCGAAACAGGCGCGGCCATAGGCCAGCGTGCGCCCGGCCATGGCATGCTTGCCGTTCTTCACCAGGGCGTCGAGGGTGCGCACCGCGTCGGCGCGGGTGATGGCGTCGGCCCGCCGGTCGAGGAAGGCGGCGAAGACGGTGGACACCGCGCGCACCGCTTCCTTGCGGTAGCTGTCCCGCCGGCTGACCAGCCCGAGCTTGTCCCAATCTTCCAGCAGGACGCGCAGCGTGAGCTTTTCGGCTTGCGCCTCCGTCGCGGCGGCTTCACGGGCGGCTTTCAGGTCCGCAGCTGGGTCCGCACCCTTCGCCACGTCGCCCAGGATGCCACGGGCGGCTGTGCGGGCTTGGTCGAGCGACAGGCTTCCCCAGCGTCCCAGGGGAACGCGGCGCTTCTGTCCGGCCACCGTGTACTGAACGAGGAAGGTCTTGCTACCGGATGCAGTGATACGAACGCCCAGCCCGGACACCGTGTCATCGAACACCAGCCGGTCGCGCTTGCCCTCTTCGCAAGCCAGCGCCGCAATGGTCCTTTCAGTGAGCTTCATGTCTTCCCCCGGACGTTTCAGCGGACCTACAGCGGACCCGTAGCGGACCTTGCGGACCCGCATTTAGTGTCGCCCTGTGTCGTCACAGAGTCAGAGGGTAACTCGAAATAAGACGACATATCAATGTGTTTAGCGGGGTCCGCGTCGGATTGCGTCATCCCGTTTCGGTATGGAGCGCCTTATTCGTAATCAGTAGGTCCGGGGTTCAAATCCCTGTTGCGGCACCAGTTTTCAAGGCCCTGAAACGCCACGCGTTTCGGGGCCTTTCCATGTCCTGATCGCGGTGTCCTGGTTTTGCCGGGCCCGCGGGGACCGGTGCTCCCTGGAAGCTGCAGGCCGTGCTTGCATAATTTCCCGCCAAACGCAGCGACCGGTCTGTACTTCGGAAAAATACGCGCCGTTCCGGTTTTCCCCTGTATTGAACGACCATCCCATTGTGACAGAGCAAAAAATGACCATAGGGAAGAAGCGGGTAATTATTTCTGGTTTTGTCGTTTTTTCGATCTTGTGTTCATTGTTTTACGCGGCTCACATCCGGCCACCGGAGGCAGAGGCCGGGGACAGTCCGGAATATCTGCTGGAAGCCTACCACATCTATAATCATGGTGTGTTCTCGTCGTCCCCGTCCCCCGATGGCGCCACTCCCGGCATCGGCAGGGAACCGGGCTACGCGACGGTCCTCGCGATGATCATGGCGGTGGACCCGGCCTTTTCCCGGTTCATGCCCGACTGCGTGGAGGAGCCGCGGAGCTGTGACGATCGCATCTATCGCGCTCCGCAATTGGCGAATGCCGTCTTGATCGGCCTCGCCGGCCTCACGCTGTTTGCCGCAACCTGGCTGCTGACCGGCAGCCCGCTGGCCGCGACGGTGGCGGGCGGCTATCTCCTCCTGAACCTGCAGATGCACAAGGGATGGTACTACATCGCCTCCGACCATCTTGCGCTGTGGCTGCTGACGCTCGTGATGCTCGCCACCGTCTGGGCGGCCCGATCCAAGGGGGGCGGGCGCTGGCTGGTCGTCGGCGGGACGCTGGCGGCGCTGACCTTGGTCAAGGCCGTCTTCCTGTACTTCACGATGCTGTCGCTGGTCGCGGCAGCGGTCGTTGCGCTTGCAAGGCCGCAGACACGGCGTCTGGTCTCTTCGGCCGGACTGGCTGTTTTCGTTGTCTACTCCCTGATGATCGGGGGTGGGTGGCCCGCAACGACCTGTCCGCGGGGCGTCTGACCTTCACGGATTCCCGCTCGGGGATCGCCCTGAGCACCCGCGAAGTCTTCAACCACATGTCCGCGCAGCAATATGCCGCCGCGTTCCTCTACTGGACGCGCGGGTTCGGCGACGACATGGCGATGCGTCTCTTTCCGGCCGAGGTGGTGGATCCCTTCGATCTGGGCCACCCCACCGGATTCTACCAGGTCGGGCAGTTCGGCTACGGACGCCGGGTCGAAGAGCTGAGGAGGGCCAAGGGGCTGAGCGAGGCGGACGCCGTCAAGGAACTGGATCGCAGCATCATCAGGGATATCGTCACGAATCCCGTCCGCTACGTCCTGTCGACCGTTCCGGTTTTCTATCGCGGCATCTGGGTGGATGAATTCATCGTCGTCGGGTTGCCGGCATTCTTCATCGTCCTGTGGCAATCGATCAGAAACCGGAGGATGCTGGTCGCGATCGTCCTCTCGATCGGCATGTTCAACCTGATTTTCTACCCGCTGATCAGCCTGAACATCCCCCGGTACCAGATGACGGCCGTCCCCTCGATCGCCGTGGCGGTCGGGCTGCTGGCGGCGGGGCTGGCAAGCCGCTATCGCCGGCGACGGGCCGGAGACGGGATGCCGGGACTCCGGTAGGCCGGCTGCCATGGGGGCTGCCCTAAGGGCAGCCATGCGGCCGGAGCGACGGTGGCGGCTTGCCGAACCGGTGAGACCGCTTCACAGTCGCGCCATGGCTGACAATTCCTCCTCCTCTTCGCGGACGATCGGGCTCGGATTCGTCGAGTTCGTCGCCCTGACCGCGCTGCTGATGGCGATGACGGCGCTGTCCATCGACATCATGCTGGTCGCCCTTCCCGAGATCGCGCACGAGTACCGGCTGGCCGGGGCCAACGACCAGCAGTTCATCATCACCGCCTACATGCTGGGTTTCGCCGTCGGCCAACCCTTCCACGGGCCGCTGTCGGACCGCTTCGGACGCAAGCCGGTGCTGGCGGTCGGGCTCGTCATCTTCGCCATCGGGTCGCTGGGGGCGGCGCTGGCGCCCAGCTTCGGGCTGCTGCTGGCGGCCCGCGCGCTCCAGGGCTTCGGCGCCGCGGCGCCGCGCATCGTCGCCATCGCCATCGTGCGCGACTGCTTCGTCGGACGCGAGATGGCGCGCGTCATGTCCTTCGTCATGATGGTCTTCATCATCGTGCCGATCATCGCGCCGATGGTGGGCGAGAGCATCCTGTGGGTCGGCACCTGGCCATGGGTGTTCGGCGTGCTGTTCCTCGCCTCGGCCGTCGCGCTCGTCTGGTCGGGCCTGCGCCTGCCGGAGACGCGGCCGGCCGGCGACCGCATGCCGCTGACCGCGGCGGCGCTGGGCAACGCCTTCCACCGGGTGGTCACCACGCGGGTGACGGTCGGCTACACGGTGGCCGCCGGCTTCATGTTCGGCGGGCTGCTCAGCTACGTCGGTTCGGCCCAGCAGATCTTCGTCGACGTCTACAAGCTGGGTGACCTGTTCCCGCTGGCCTTCGGTGCGATCGCGGCGGCGATGGCGCTGGCCTCGCTGACCAACGCGCGGCTGGTCGGCCGGCTCGGCATGCGGCGGGTGTCGCATGTGGCGCTGATCATCAACCTGCTGTCCTGGGGCGTGCTGGCGGTGCTGGGCTTCCCGCAGGAACTGCCGCTCTTCGTCTTCTGCGGCTTCCTCGCCGTCAGCTTCTTCTGCTTCGGCCTGATCGGCCCGAACTTCAACGCGCTGTCGATGGAGCCGCTCGGCCATGTCGCCGGCATGGGCTCCTCCTTCATCGGCTTCTACACGACGGCGGCGGCGGCCCTGTGCGGCTGGATGGTCGGCCAGTCCTTCGACGGGACGGTCCGCCCGCTGTGCATCGGCTTCCTCAGCCTCGGCGCGCTCGCCCTGCTGACCGTCCTGGTGACGGAGCGCGGCCGGCTGTTCCAGAGCCGCGAGCCGGCGGCTCCCGGCGCCGGGAAGTGAGCGCGGTCGGCGATTGCCAAGATTCTCGTTACGCTTTGGCAATCACCGACCGGAATCAGCAGGATTCCCCAAAGCCGAAGCGCCGGAGCGGCTTCCCGCCGCCCGGCGCCTTCCGTTTCCGGCCGCCCCCTGACCGGCGTCCTTGGCGATCGCCGACTCCACCAACCGTCCGGCCAAACCCGTGGCCCGGCTCTTGGCAATCGCCGACTCCGCGCGATTCGCGCGGCCGGAGCCATTGGCAATCACCGGCGGCAATCACCGGCAGGCGATCATCCGCTCGGGAATCGGCGGGGCGGAGGGGCGCAGCATCACGCCGGCCTCGTTGACCTCGACCCGCGCCGCCTCATAGACCGCCAGCGCCAGATCCAGCGCCTCGCGGAACTCCGGCTTGAAGTGCTTCATCGCCTTGTAGCCGCCGCCGAACTGGTTGAACAGCGCGGCCCAGGTGACCGGCGTCGGCTCGCGCAGCACATGCAGCCGGTAGGCGAGCCAGACATAGACGTCGATCGCCATCGAACAGCCGCCGATATGGCGGATCGCCGGCTCCCAGATCGGCACCGGGGAGCGCTTCAGCGCGGTGAAGAAGGTCTCGGAGAGCTGCACCGTCTCCTGCCACAGCGTGCCCTGGCCGTCGTCGTCGCGCAGGCGGATGCCGCCGCTGACGATGTTCTCCTTGGCGAAGCCCTCGGCGCCGTTCTTGTCCCAGAAGAAGGTCAGGCGGCACAGGTTGATGCGGGTCGCCTGCTCCTGCACCGCCTTGTAGGTGGAGCCGCCGGCCGACACCCCCATGCGGTCGAGCCAGGCGTTCATCGAGCGGCCGAGTTCGATCTCCCGGCTGTTGTCCTGGATCGCCCGGGTCTGCAGATACAGCAGGATCAGCCGGGCCTTGGCGCCGTAGGGCACGCCGACATGGGCGAAGCTGCCGTCGCGCTTGCGCTCCCGCCCCGGCTCGATCAGCAGCGTGACGCGCCCCTGGTCGCGGCGCCACTCGACGTCGGCCGGCAGGCGGCGGTGCGGCAGGCTGGTCAGGCAGAATCCGGAATAGGTGATGCCGAGCGCGTTGGATTCCTCCTCCAGCACCGCGGCGGCGACGTCGACGACGCTGGCGCGCTTGGGATCCACGAGGTTGCGCGCCTCTTGCCGGCCATGCGCCATGACAAGCTGATGTACGTCTCCCATCGCGATCTCCCATCCCTTGTGTGACCCCGTCACTGGATCGGAATGGATCATGGGGGCGGCCGGGAGTCCATTTGGCGATCGCCGACCAGGCTATTTGTGGACCTATTTGCTGGAGTCTATTTGCATGGTCGGCGATTGCCAGGGGATGAGCGCGAGTCGCGGTCGGCGTTCGCCAAGGATTCGGTCGGCGTTCGCCAAGCCGGGCTGTGGATTCCGCTCGACTCGACCCCGACTCGATTCCGGCTTCCGCCGCTTCATCCTGGTCGGCGATTGCCAAAGCTTGCCGGTGCCGCCGCGGCGGTCGGCGATTGCCAAATCCGGCCGTCCCGGCTTTCGGGCTCCGGCCGGTCGGTGCCCGGTCGGTGCCCGGTCGGTGATTGCCAAACCCGTGGGGGCCGCCGCCCCATGGTCCGGCCGGCGTTGTCAAGGGCAACTCCGCCTTGCTTTGCCCCGGGCGCCTCCCAATAATCCGGCCTCCATGCCGGGGCCCGCAGCGGGAGCCCGGCCGGGAACCTTACTTCCTGATACGAGGACCAGTGTTATGCGCGCCTTCGACGGCCAGCACTCCGACAACGTCGCCATCAAGCGCACCCGCGAGCAGAAGCAGATCCAGCTTCAGCAGCTCAAGGAGCAGCTCGCGACGCTGAAGTCCCACGCGGCGCCCGCCATCCGCGAGGCGCTGGTGAAGCGGATCGGCGAGCTGGAGGCGGAGCTGCGCCAGCCCCCCAAGCCGCCGCGGGAAGGCCGCGAGGGCCGCGGCGACGGTCCGCGTCCGCCGCGCCGCGAGCCGCGGGGCGATGCGCCGCAGGCCTTCGCCTCCCCCCGCCGGCGGAGCTGACCCGACACCATGAGTGCGCCCGCCGACCGCAGTCCGTCGCCGGCCCAGGCCCATCCGTCCGGCCGCCGCGGCATCGCCGACCAGGCCTGGCTGCTGATGCTGCTGCCGCCCCTGTTCTGGGCGGGCAACGCGGTGGTCGGCCGTGCCGTGGCGGGCGAGGTGCCGCCGATCGGGCTGGCCTTCTGGCGCTGGCTGGTGGGGGCGCTGATCGTGCTGCCCTTCGCCTGGCGGCACCTGCGGGTCGACCTGCCGGTGCTGGCGCGCCAGTGGAAGGGGGTGCTGCTGCTCGGCACGCTGGGCATCGGCATGTACAACACCTTCCAGTACATCGCGCTGAACAGCACCACGGCGCTGAACGTGGTGATGATGCAGTCGGTCATGCCGGTGCTGATCGTCATGGTCACCTTCGTGCTGTACGGCGAGCGGGTGCGCCCGCTGCAGGGGCTGGGCATCGTGGTGTCGCTGATGGGGGCGGGCACCCTGATCTCGCACGGCGACCTGCAGGTCCTTCTCAACCTGCGGCTCAACACCGGCGACCTGTGGATGCTGCTGGCGGTGACGGTCTATGCCTTCTACACCGCGCTGCTGCGGCGGCGGCCCGGCGTCCACGGGCTGAGCCTCGTCGTCGTCACCTTCCTGATCGGCGCGGTCGAGCAGCTTCCCTTCTACGTGTGGGAGACGATGACCCGGCGGGCGGTCGAACCGACGCTGGTCACCGCCGCCGCGGTCGGCTATGTCGCGCTGTTCCCGTCGATCGTCGCCTACCTCTGCTACAACCGCGCCGCCGTGCTGGTCGGGCCGAACACGCTGGGCCTGACCATCCACCTGATCCCGGTGTTCGGCAGCATCCTCGCCATCCTGTTCCTCGGCGAGCAGCCCTTCCTCTACCACGGCGCCGGCATCGCGCTGATCGCGCTGGGCATCCTGCTGGCGACGCGGCGCCGGACGTGACGCGACCGCGCTTGACGCAACAGGAAAAGGCCCGGTGTCACCACCGGGCCTTTTTCGTATCCTTACCCGCTCGGGCAGCCTTACAGATAGCCGAGCCGCCGCGGCAGCCAGAGCGACAGGTCCGGCACGAAGGTGACCAGCACCAATGCGCCGACCATCGCCAGGACCATCCACAGCACCCAGCGCACCGTCGACTCCATGGTGATGCCGGCCACGCGGGTGGTGACCATCAGGTTGACGGCCATCGGCGGAGTGAACTGGCCGATGGCCAGGTTCATGGTCAGCATGACGCCGAACCACACCGGATCCCACTCGAAGGCCGTCATGATCGGGGTCAGCAGCGGCAGCAGGATCAGGAAGATCGACACCGCGTCCAGCAGCATGCCCAGCGCCAGCAGCGCGACGTTCAGCAGCAGCAGGATCACGATCTCGTTGCTGGTCGCGGCCAGCGCCGCGGCGGCCACCCGGTCGAAGGCGCCCAGCGTGCTGCCCGCCCAGGCGAAGACGCTGGCCAGCGCGATGATCAGCAGCACGACCGCCGACATCTCCGCCGCCTCGGCCAGCAGCTCGTAGAGGCTGCGCCAGGAGAGCGTGCGGAACACCAGGACGCCGACGGCCAGCCCGTAGAAGACGGCGACCACCGCCGCCTCGGTCGGGGTGAAGACGCCGGCGCGCAGGCCGCCCAGGATGATGACCGGGGCGAACAGGCCCCAGGCGGCGTCCTTCAGGCTCTGCCAGAAGGGCGGGCGCGGTCCCGTGTCGGACAGGCCGAAGCCGTGCCGGCGCGACAGCCAGACGGTCGGGATCACCAGCGACAGGCCGGCCAGGATTCCCGGGATCAGGCCGGCGGCGAACAGCGCCGGCACGGACGCCTGCGGCACCAGCACGCTGTAGATGATGAAGGCGACCGACGGCGGGATCAGGATGGCCGTCGCCGCGGCCGACGCGATGACGCTGGCCGAGAAGGGCTTCGGATAGCCCGCCTTGTGCATCGAGGGGATCATCACGGTGGCGACCGCCGCGGCGTCGGCGGGGCCGGAGCCCGAGATGCCGCCCATCACCATGCAGACCAGGATGGCGACCACCGCCAACCCGCCGTTCCTCGCCCCGACGATGGACGAGGCGAAGGTGACGATCTGCTTCGCCACCCCGGCGCGCTCGAAGATCAGGCCGGCCAGGATGAAG
The DNA here is from genome assembly GCF_003130795.1 of Azospirillum thermophilum. Taxonomy (NCBI): domain Bacteria; kingdom Pseudomonadati; phylum Pseudomonadota; class Alphaproteobacteria; order Rhodospirillales; family Azospirillaceae; genus Azospirillum; species Azospirillum thermophilum. The sequence goes on along the minus strand of NZ_CP029353.1, from coordinate 22,240 downwards.
ACGGGGATGGCCAGCAGCGGGTACTTGGCGATGCCGGCATAGACGTTGGTCGGCACCGACAGGATGCCGAGCTGGGCGTCGAGGATCGCCAGCGTTCCCGCCAGCCCCAGCGCCACCGCCAGCGGCGCGCCCAGCAGCATCAGAACGAGGAAGCCGGCGAACAGCAGGGTCATCGCCATCAGCGGTGTTCCTTCAGCGAGCGGACCGTGCGGCCGACGACGCGCAGGGCCACCACCGCCGACAGCAGCGGCAGCCAGACCGTATAGATCCACTGCGGGTTGCCGAGGCCGGGCGAGGTCTCCTCGAAGCGCCACTGGTCGTAGGTCAGCCGGCCGCCGTACCAGACGAGGAAGCCGAACATCGCGACGGAGGCGGCGGCGCTGACGATGGCCGCCGCGCGGCGGCCGCCGGTGGACAGCCGGTCGGTGACGAAGGTGATGCGGATGTGCCGGTCGGCCGCCGCGGCGACCGCCGATCCGGTCAGCGTCATCACCACCAGGAGGAAGATCGAATATTCCTCGGTGAAGGCCAGCGAGACGTCGGTCAGGTAGCGCGCCACCACGTTCGCGAAGGTGATGACGCACAGCGCCGCCATCGACAGGGCGGCGACCGCCCGTTCCAGGCCGATCGGCACCGCGGTCTTCGGTGGGGCGGTCTCCAGCCCGGCTTCCAGCAGGTCGTTGCTCATGAGGGTCTCAAGAGAGGGACGGAAGGGGAGCCCCCGCGCCGGCCGGTCCGGCGGCGGGGGCATGAACCGGCGGGGATGCCTTACCTGGCGCCGGCGATCGAGGTCTCGGCCGCCTTCACCAGGTCGGGGCCGATCTGCTTGGCCCACTTGTCGTAGACCGACCTGGTCGCGGCCTGGAAGGCCTTCTGCTGCTCGGGCGTCAGCTGCACGACCTCGACGCCCTGGGCGGCGATGTCCTTCAGCAGGCTGTCGTCGGCGGCGGTGATGCCCTTGCGGGAGATCGCGATCTCCTCGGCGGCGGCCTGCAGGGCGGCGGCGCGCACCGCCTCCTGATCCTCCTTCGACCAGGAGGCCCAGACCTCCTTGTTGACGACGAAGATCAGCGGGTCGGCGACATAGCCCCACAGCGTCAGGTGCTTCTGGCCCAGCGTCGGCAGCTTGGCGGCGACGAAGACGGCCAGCGGGTTCTCCTGCCCGTCCACCGCGCCGGTCGACAGCGCCGGCTGCGCGTCGGCCCAGCTCATCTGCGTCGGGTTGGCGCCGAGCGCGGTCATGGTGTCGAGGAACAGCGGCGAGCCGACGACGCGGATCTTCAGGCCCTTGAGATCGTCGGGCGTGCGGATCGGCCGCTTGGAGTTGGAGATCTCGCGGAAGCCGTTCTCGCCCCAGGCCAGCGGCACCACGTCCTTGGTCGACAGCAGCTCGAACAGCTGCTTGCCCACCGGGCCCTGGGTCAGCGCGTCGATCGCCTTGTGGTCGGGCATCAGGAAGGGCAGGGAGAACAGGTTCAGCTCCCTCACCTGCGGCGACCAGTTGATGGTCGACCCGACGGCGAGGTCGATGACGCCCTGGCGCAGGGCGGTGAATTCCTTGGTCTGGTCGCCGTTCACCAGCGAGGTGCCGGGGTACATCTTCACAGTGATGCGGCCGCCGGTCTTCTCCTTGATCAGCTCCGCCCAGCGGTCGCCGCCGACGCCCCAGGGAAACGGCTTGCCCAGCACGGTGGAGAGCTTGTACTCCGCCTTGTAATCGGCGGCGTCCGCCTTGCCCGGCAGCATCGCCGGCGCGACCATGGCGGCGAGCGCCAGCCCGGCGAGCAGAGCCTTCATCGACTTCATGCTTTCTTTCCTCCCAAGGGGCTTACACGAAAGATTGAAGCGGGATCGTACCCATCCGCGCACATCCGTTCCATGTGGAATTTGACCCCCGCCTCGCGACCACCGACAATGCGGCCATGCGCTTTTCATCCTTCCTGCCCCTGATTCTCCTCGCGGTTGCGCAACCTGCCGCCGCCCAGTCGCCGGCCGCGTCCCCCGCCGTCCCGATGGGGCCGAACCCCAGCGAGTGCGAGATCCAGGCCGCCCTGCTCGGCACGGCGGGGCCGGGCTGCAGCGCGGTCATCCTGCCGCGCGGACCGGCCCCCGCGCCGGGATCGCCGGCCGCCACCGCTCCGGCCCTGCCGCCCGCCGTCGCCCTACCGGCCCCGGTGGCGCCGGCCGCCCTGGCGAAGCCGGTGCTGCGTGCCGCCTTCCGGGTGGAGTTCGACTTCAACTCCGCCCGCATCCGGCCGGAGTCGCGGGAGACCCTGGACCGGGTGGCGGCGGTGATGACGGCGCGCGAGGCCGGGCGCACCCGCTTCCGCATCGTCGGCCATACCGACGCGGTGGGCGGCGACTCCGTCAACCTCGCCCTCTCCCGGAAGCGGGCGCAGGCGGTGGTCGATTATCTCGTCACCCGTCACCAGGTCCGGCGCGACCGGCTGGAGGCGTCGGGCCTCGGCGCCCGCGAGCTGCTGCTGCCCGAGGAGCCCAAGGCGGCGGCCAACCGCCGGGTGGAGATCGTCAATCTCGGCGAATAGGTCCGCTCCCCGGGGCGCCGGACCTCCGGCCGTACTACCTCCGGTTCTCCCCTGACTCGGCCGCCTACCACCGGCTATAGAAAAACCGGCCGGGAAGGGGAGGTGGCATGCAGCGCAAGGTCGTTCTGGTTCTCGCCGCCCTTCTGCTCTGCGCCTTCGACCGGGCACCGCCGACGCCGGCCGACCTCTACGGCCCGCTGTTCGAGGCGGTGCAGCTCGGCCGGCTGTTCAAGGATGGCAAGACCTTCGTCGATGCGGTGCCGAAGCGCGCGCCCCAGGCGATCCTGGAGGATTACCGCCGCACCGCTCCGTCCGGCGAGGCGCTGCGCGCCTTCGTCGAGGCCAACTTCCAGCTCCCGCCCGAAACGGCGGTGCCCTCGCCGCAAAACAAGGACCGCCGCCCGCTGCTGCGCCACATCGCGGCGCTGTGGCCGCATCTGAAGCGCCCGCCGCTGACCCCGCCGCCGGGCAGTTCCGCGCTCGGCCTGCCGGCGCCCTATGTCGTGCCGGGCGGGCGGTTCCGCGAGATCTACTACTGGGACAGCTATTTCACCATGCTCGGCCTCGTCCAGGACGGGCAGGACGCGCTGGTCGACTCGATGCTGGCCGACTTCGAAAGCCTGATCGAGCGGTTCGGCCACATCCCCAACGGCACGCGCAGCTATTACCTCAGCCGCTCGCAGCCGCCCTTCTTCACCTACATGCTCGACCTGGTGGGGGAGGCCGATCCGGCGACCGAGCGGCGGCGGGTCGCCGCCCTGCAGCGCGAGCACGCCTTCTGGATGGCGGGGGCCGGGTGCCTCGACGCCTCCGGCGCCTGCGCGCGGGTGGTGCGCATGCCGGACGGCAGCCTGCTGAACCGCTACTGGGACGACCGCGCCACCCCGCGCGACGAATCCTATGCCGAGGACGTGGCGACCGCCTCCGCCTCCGGCCGGCCGAAGGAGCAGGTCTACCGCGACCTGCGCGCGGCGGCGGAGAGCGGCTGGGACTTCAGCGCGCGCTGGCTCGCCGATCCGCAGTCGCTGGCGAGCATCCGCACGACCGGGATCGTGCCCGTCGACCTCAACAGCCTGCTGTGGGCGCTGGAGCGCGCCATCTCCCGGCGCTGCGTCTTCCTGGCCGACGTCGTCTGCGTCCGGGAGTATGAAGGCAGGGCCACCGCCCGGCAGGCGGCCATCCTCCGCTATCTCTGGGTGCCGGGAGAGGGGCGCTTCGGCGACTGGGACCGCGGCAGCGGGGCCGTCACGCCGGTGGTGAGCGCCGCCACCCTCTATCCGCTCTTCGTCGATCTCGCGACGCCGGAGCAGGCCGATGCCGTCGCCGCCCTGACCGCCCGGCTGCTGGTGGCGCCCGGCGGGCTGCGCACCACGCTGCTGCGGACCGGCCAGCAGTGGGACAGCCCGAACGGCTGGCCGCCGCTGCAGTGGGTCGGGGTGATCGGCCTGTCGCGCTACGGCCACGAGGCGCTGGCCCGCGACATCGCCGGCCGTTGGATCGGCACGGTGGAGCAGGCCTATCGCGACACCGGCAAGCTGCTGGAAAAATACAATGTCGAGGACCGGCTGCCCGGCGGCGGCGGGGAGTACCCGCTGCAGGACGGCTTCGGCTGGACCAACGGGGTCACCCGCGCGCTGATCGCCCGCTATCCCGACCTCCATCGCCACTAGAAACTCACCACTCGAGATCCGGGAGCTTCGAAAGACCATGCGCCACACGGTCGTGCCCATCGAGCGCAGCCGCATCGCCGACGACGAGACCGGCATCCCCGCCGTCTTCGGCGCCGTGCTCGACGGCCAGCCGATGGAGATCCACCGCAACCTGTTCGACGACGCGACCGGCCGCTTCTCCTGCGGGGTGTGGCAGTGCAGCCCGGGCCTCGTCGCCATGACGGACTGGCCCTATGACGAGTTCTGCGTCCTGCTGACCGGCCGGGTCGTCATCACGCCCGACGGCGGCAGCCCGCGGGAATACAAGGCGGGCGACGCGCTGGTGCTGCCCAAGGGCTTCACCGGCACCTGGGACATCCGGGAGACCGTACGCAAATACTACGCGATCCAGCGCCGCCCCTCGCCGATCGCCCGCGTCAAGGGGTTCGTGAAGGGACTGCTCGGCCCGCGGCTGAAGCCCAGATCGGCTTTCTGACGGGTGGCTCTTCTGACAGAGCCCGCTTTTTAAGGGCGCCGGCCAGGACGAAAAAAACAGGCGGATCTTGCCTTTGCGCCGGTCTGCCATCCGGCTGCGGCCGTTGCTATCGTTTGTGGGACAACCTAAGCTCTCCCTCCCTGAGCATGGGCCCTGCCGAGGAAGACCATAGCGACATGCCGGATTCCCGTTCCTCCACCCCGCACAGCCCCGGTCCGCGGGTCGGGCTGTTCGTGACCTGTCTCGTCGATCTGATGCGCCCGTCCGTCGGCTTCGCCGCCGTCACCCTGCTGGAGCGCGCCGGCTGCACCGTCGAGGTGCCGGAGGCGCAGACCTGCTGCGGCCAGCCGGCCTTCAACAGCGGCGACCGCAGGACCGCGCAGGACCTCGCCCGCGCCACCATCCGGGCGTTCGAGGCGTTCGACTATGTCGTCGTCCCCTCGGGCTCCTGCGGCGGGCAGATCAGGCATCATTACCCGGAGCTGCTGGCCGACGACCCCGCCTGGGCGCCGCGCGCCCGCCATGTCGCCGCCCGCACCTACGAGCTGGTCTCCTTCCTCGCCGACGTCCTGCGGGTCGAGGATCCCGGCGTGCGCTACGACGGGGTGGTGACCTATCACGACAGCTGCTCGGGCCTGCGCGAGCTGGGCATCAAGGAGCAGCCGCGCCGCCTGCTGTCGAAGGTGGAGGGGCTGACGCTCAACGAGCTTCCCTCGGCGGAGGTCTGCTGCGGCTTCGGCGGCACCTTCTGCGTCAAGTATCCGGACATCTCCAACAGGATGGTCGAGGCCAAGACCGCCGACATCGCGGCGACCGGCGCCGACACGCTGCTGGCCGGCGACATGGGCTGCCTGATGAACATGGCCGGCAAGCTGAAGCGCGAGGGCTCGCCCATCAAGGTGCGCCACGTCGCGGAGGTGCTGGCCGGCGACACCGCCACGCCGGCGATCGGGGAGGGGGGCTGAGCCATGCATCCGACCACCCACGCCTTTCCCGAAAACGCCCGCAAGGCGCTGAGCGACGAGCGGCTGCAGGGCGTCCTCAACAAGACCGGCGTCGGCTTCATCGAGAAGCGCCGCGCCGCCGCCGCCCGCCTGCCGGAGTTCGAGGCGCTGCGCGACCAGGCGCGCGACATGAAGAACCATGTGCTGGCGAACCTGGACCTCTATCTGGAGGCCTTCGAGGCCAGGGTGACGGAGCGCGGCGGCGAGGTCCACTGGTGCCGCACCGACGCCGAGGCGCGCGAGGCCATCCTGCGCATCTGCCAGCAGGCCGGCGCCCGCACCGTCACCAAGGGCAAGTCCATGATCTCCGAGGAGATCGGGATCAATCCTTACCTGGAAGCCAACGGGATGACGCCGGTCGAAACCGACCTCGGCGAATACATCATCCAGCTCCGCAACGAGCCGCCCAGCCACATCATCGCCCCCGCCGTCCACCTGTCGAAGGAGGACGTGGCCGAGACCTTCCGCGCCGCCCACACCGAACTGCCGCCCGACCGCCCGCTGACCGAGCCGACCGTGCTGGTGGCCGAGGCGCGGCGCATGCTGCGCCAGAAGTTCCTCGCCGCCGATGTCGGCATCACCGGCGCCAACATGATGGTGGCGGAGACCGGCTCCACCATCATCGTCACCAACGAGGGCAACGGCGACCTCACCCAGACCCTGCCGCGCGTCCACATCGTGCTGGCCTCGATCGACAAGGTGGTGCCGACGCTGGAGGACGCGACGCTGGTGCTGCGGGTGCTCGCCCGCTCCGCCACCGGGCAGGAGGCGTCGGCCTACACCACCGTCTCCACCGGCCCGCGCCGGCCGGGCGACCTCGACGGGCCGGAGCAGTTCCACGTCGTGCTGCTCGACAACGGCCGCTCCGCCCTGCTGGGCACCGAGTTCCAGGACGTGCTGCGCTGCATCCGCTGCGGCGCCTGCATGAACCACTGCCCGGTCTATGGCGCGGTCGGCGGCCATGCCTATGGCTGGGTCTATCCCGGGCCGATCGGCTCGGTGATGCAGCCGGCCCTGCTCGGCGTCGAGGAGGCCGGGCACCTGCCCAACGCCTCCACCTTCTGCGGGCGCTGCGAGGCGGTCTGCCCGATGCGCATCCCGCTGCCCAAGATGATGCGCCACTGGCGCGAGAAGGAGTTCGAGGCCGGGCTGCAGCCGCCCTCGATCCGCAAGGGCCTGTCCCTCTGGGGCTGGTTCGCCCGCCGCCCGGCGCTCTACCACGCCGCCACCCGCATGGCGGTGGGGATGCTCGGCAGGCTCGCCCGCGGCAAGGGGCGCTTCGCCAGCCTGCCGCTCGCCCGCGGCTGGACCGCGTTCCGCGACATGCCCGCCCCGCAGGGCGAAACCTTCCAGCAGCAATGGGCGAAACGCCGGGCGGCGACCACACAGGGAACCGGGCAGGGGACGAAGCGATGACCGGCGGCAATTCGGCCCGCGCGCAGATGCTGGCGGGGATCCGCAAGGCGCTCGGCCCCGGCGGCGGGGCGGATGCCCGTGCCGCGGTGGCGGAGCGGCTGTCCCGCCACCCGCGCAACCTCGTCCCCGCCCGCGGCCAGCTCCCGCAGGACCAGCAGGTCGAGCTGTTCGCCGGCATGGCGGCGGAGGTCGCGGCGACGGTGGAGCGGCTGCCCGCCCTTGCCGACGTTCCGGCCGCCGTCGCCTCCTACCTCGCCGGGCTGAACCTGCCGGCCGAGATCCGCGTCGCCCCGGATCCGGAGCTGGACTCCGTCCCCTGGGCGGAGCGGCCGACCCTGACCGTCAGCCGCGGTGCGGCGCGCGACGGCGACGGCGCCTCGGTCACCGGCGCCTTCGCCGCCATCGCCGAGACCGGCACGCTGATGCTGGCCTCCGGCGACGGCCACCCGACCACGCTGAACTTCCTGCCCGACACCCACATCGTCGTGCTGCGCAAGGGCAAGGTCGTCGGCACCTACGAGGAGGCGTGGGACCGGCTGCGCGCCGCGGCCGGGGGCTTCGCCACCGGGATGCCGCGCACCGTCAACTTCGTCACCGGCCCGTCGCGCACCGGCGACATCGAGCAGAAGATCGAGCTGGGCGCCCACGGTCCCCGCCGCCTGCACATCCTGCTGGTCGAGGAATAGGCGGCGCCTTTCTCTTCGCCGTCCGAGGTCCGGCCACTTTTTCTTCGCGCTGCGGCAACACAGATTGACAGGGCGGGGCGCGCGGGATTTATCCCAGGGGACAGTCCCGCCCGCCCCGTCCCTTTCGTCGCCGACCGCCGTGAAGAGCCGCCCATGACACGCCACCGTTCGCCGACCGCCGAAGAGCGGCGCCTGTGGCGGCTCGCCATGCGGGATGCCGATCCGCTGCCCGGCCGCGCCGCCGAGCTGCCGGAGGAGCCCCCTGTTCCCGAGGCGGAGCCGGTCGCCACCAGCCTCGCCCCGCCGCCGGCGCCGATGCCGCCGCGCGACGCCCGGCCGGCCGGGCGGCCCAGCCTGCCGCCGCTGACCCCCGGCTCGATCACCGACATGGACCGCCGCACCGGCGACCGCTTCCGCAAGGGGCAGCTGGTCATCGACGCGCGCATCGACCTGCACGGCATGACCCAGGCCCAGGCGCACGGCGCACTGGCCGGCTTCGTCCATCACGCCTGGGCGCAGGGGCGGCGCTGCGTGCTGGTCATCACCGGCAAGGGCACCTGGTCCGGCGGGGCCGGCGTGCTGCGCGCCGCGGTGCCGCGCTGGCTGGCCGACAGCGCGCTGCGCCCGATGATCCTGGCGATCCACCCGGCCCAGCCCAAGGACGGCGGCGACGGCGCGCTCTATGTCCTGCTGAAGCGGCGCCGGGACCACGCATGACCCCCTTCGGCGAACGGGTGCGGTCCCTGCGCGAGACCAGGGGCGTCACGCTGAAGCAGATGGCGGCCGACCTGCACATCTCCTCGGCCTATCTGTCGGCGCTGGAGCACGGCAAGCGGGGCAAGCCCTCGCCGATGCTGCTGCGCCAGATCTGCGCCTATTTCGGCATCATCTGGGACGAGGCGGAGGAGCTGGAGCGTCTGGCCGACCTGTCGCACCCGCGGGTGACGGTGGACACCTCCGGCCTGACGCCCCGGGCGACCGAGCTGGCCAACCGTCTGGCCGAGCGCATCCACGACCTCGACGAGCCGGCGCTGGACCGCATGCTGGCGATCCTCGACGAGGCCCCCGTCCGTCGGAAGCCCGCCCGCCGCCGCCCGCCGCGCGGCTGAGCCGGGGGGTGGACCGGTGGAAAATCCGTGATAGGATGCAACTGCCGCCTCCCGGCTGCGAGCGGTCCGGCACCCGGAAAATCCCGGGACCCGCTCGCAGTGGCGGGGCCTTTGATTTTCCAGGGATCTTTGACATCGTTGAGAACGAAAAGCGACCAGATTTCCTGACCAACCGGTCAGACTCCGGGACCGCTCGAATCCGCGGCGTTTTTCCCAAGCGCCGCAAGGGGTTGCGAGTAACCCGTCATCCTGAGCAGAAATGCTCAGGCCTCATTGAAGCTCTTGGACGTGCGCCAAGACCCACCTGCCCATCATGGGTCATCCTGAGCAGAAATGCTCAGGCCTCATTGAAGCGTTGAAGCCGAGTTCGCGGGTCAAGGTCTCATCGATCTGGTCATCCTGAGCAGAAATGCTCAGGCCTCATTGAAGCGCGAGGGCGGCCGTGTTCGGCTTGCCGGTCAGGTACTCGGTGTCATCCTGAGCAGAAATGCTCAGGCCTCATTGAAGCCTCGTGACGAAGCAGGCCAGCGGCTACGCGAAGATCGACCCGTCATCCTGAGCAGAAATGCTCAGGCCTCATTGAAGCATCATTTGGGCTTGCTGTGATCTGGTAAGGTGGTTCTGGTCATCCTGAGCAGAAATGCTCAGGCCTCATTGACGCGCTGCGCGAAGCCCGCGGCGTGCCACGCCCGGTACACGTGGTGACCCGCGCAAGTCGATGGCCCGCCGCTCATCCCCGTTGGCGGGTGCGGACGAAGCCCTGCTCGGTCAGTTCGACCGCGCCGAGGTCTAGCCCCATGGAGCGCGCGCCCTCGGCGACGGCGGCGCCCACCGCGCGCAGCCGCGCGGCGTCTCCCCTGGCCTGGGTGACGGCGGCGTCGATCAGCGCGGCCTGGACCAGCAGCGACTCCGCCAGCTCCTGCTTGGTCGCATCGGCGGCGCGCAGCAGTCCCGGCGTCGCGGCCAGCGCCTGCGCCGCCTGCGCCCGCACCGCCGCATTGGTCGCGCGCGAGGTCTCGGCGTTGGTGCCGCGCGTCGCCTGCCAGGCGTTGATCCAATAGACTGTATAGGCGTCGGCGAGATCGTCGATGCGCAGGCCGTAGGGGGCGAGCGCCGTCCCGATCCGCTCGATGACGTCGCCCTCGGCGAACATCCGCTCCAGGTCGGCGGCACCCGCGGGATCGGCCGCCCGCGTCTTGGCGACGAACTGCTTCAGGTTGGCGGTCCGCCGCGCCTTGGACGGCGTGTAGCGCAGCGCCGCCGGATCGACCGCCGCCGGTGCCGCGGTGCCCGGCCGGTTGCGGGCGCCCGGAGCCCGGTCATCGGGCCGGGCAGGATCCGCATGGTCCTGCAGCAGGATCCGCGGCCCTTCATAGAGCATCGGGCTGATCATCTGCGCCTGCGCCACGCCGGCCGCCGCACCGGTCATCGCGACGGCCGCGAGACCGAGGACAACGAGCAACCGCACCGACATCGGAAACCTCCTGCACGCTTGATCGGCCGCCGGCACGATGCATGCGATGCCGCGGTCCGGCAAGACACCCGGCGGCAGGATAGCCGATTGGGCAGTGGGGGCGGCCGGCGCTGATCCGCCGCCGCGGCTGATGGTCCCGCCCGCCGTTCTCCCCGGCCGTTTCCTCGCGGTCTTGCCCTGTTCCGGCCGGTCGGGTAGTCTCGCCGCATCACCACCCCGACCTGTCTTCCGTCCGCTCCGCCGGTCCGCGGCCGTCCCCGCGCCGTGCCCCTGCGTCGCGCGGCGCGGCCTGCCGGGCGGTCCGGACCGGCCATTGTGCATCGCCTGCACAACGTTCGCCTACGATAAACGGCTCTAAACCACTGATCTGGAACAAGAAACCGTCGAAAAACGGATTGTGCGCCGGAAACGCGCTGCACAACGCGCACAACAGCGCACCGCCTCCCGCACCGCCCCCCGCACCGCACGGCGCGGCGCGGGACGCGCGGGCGTCATGCCGGCCTCGCCGTCCTTACCGGGCGGCGGCGCGGCGGCGTTCGATGGCGTCCCACAGCAGGCTTTCGATCTGGCCGCCGTTCAGGCGGTTGATCTCCTGGATGCCGGTGGGGGAGGTGACGTTGATCTCCGTCAGATAGTCGCCGATCACGTCGATGCCGACGAAGACCAGACCCTTCTCGCGCAGCACCGGGCCGATGGCGGCGCAGATCTCCTGCTCGCGCCGGGTCAGTTCGGTCTTCCGGGCGCTGCCGCCGGCATGGAAGTTGGCGCGGGCCTCGCCCTCCAGCGGCATGCGGCTGACCGCGCCCACCGGCTCGCCGTCCACCAGGATGATGCGCTTGTCGCCCTGGCGGATCTCCGGCAGGTACTTCTGCACGATCACCGGCTCGCGGTAGAGCTGGGTGAACAGCTCCAGCAGCGAGCCCAGGTTCTCGTCGTCCGGCTTCAGGTGGAAGACGCCGGCGCCGCCGTTGCCGAACAGCGGCTTGACGATGATGTCCTTGTACTGCGCCCGGAACTCCAGGATGGCCTGGCGGTCGCTGGTGATCAGCGTCGGCGGCATCAGGTCGGGGAAATGGGTGACGAACAGCTTCTCCGGGGCGTTGCGCACCTCGGCCGGGTCGTTCAGCACCAGCACCTTGGGCTGGACATGCTCCAGCAGGTGGGTGGCGGTGATGTAGGCCATGTCGAAGGGCGGGTCCTGGCGCATCAGGATCACGTCCATCTCCGACAGGTCGACCGGCTTGGGCTCGCCCAGCGTGTAGTGGGCGCCGTGCTTGCGGACCACCGTCATCGCGCGCACCCGCGCGGTCAGGCGGTTGCCGGTCAGGCTGAGGTCGCGCGGGTGGTAGTGGTAGAGCGTGTGACCCCGCTTCTGCGCCTCCAGCGCCATCATGAAGCTGGAGTCGGTGTCGATGTTGATGGACTCGATCGGATCCATCTGGAAGGCGACGGCGAGGCTCATTCCCGGGTCTCCGGACAAGAGGTCAGCGAAAGGCGGGGCGAAGGGGGGACGGGCGGCGTCAGTTCAGGCGCTGCTTCAGCTGCTGGATCAGCGAGGCGGTCTGGTAGCGGTGCCGCTCGTCGTCGGTCAGGTCCATGAAGGTCTCCAGGCTGTCGATGGCGCTGGCCAGATTGCCGGAATGCGCCTCCAGCAGGCCGGTCTCGCGCCACAGGGCCGGCTCGTCGGGGGCGAACAGCCGCATGGCCTCCAGCACCTCCAGCGCCTTGGCCACGTCATGGGCCGACAGGTGGCGAAGCTTGATGTTGTTCTGCAGGCGCAGCAGCACGTCCCGGTTGGAGACCGGCTGGTAATGGTCGGGCGACAGCTCCGCCTCCACCCCGGCGGTGGCCTTCAGCAGGTCGCGCAGCTCGGCGGGGCTGCGCATCTGCCCCTCGTTGAAGGGGTCGAGGATGGCGCGCTGCGGCCCGGCATCCAGCCGGACCAGGAAGTGGCCGGGGAAGTTCAGCCCGACCATCCGCCAGCCCTGGGCGCGGGCGGCGTGCAGGAACAGGATGCCCAGCGCCACCGGCAGGCCGCGGCGGCGGTCGATCACCCGCAGCAGGTTGGCGTTCTGCAGGTCGTCGTAGGTCTCGTGGTCGCCGGAATAGCCGTGGCGCTCGATGATCACCTCGCGCAGCAGGGCGGCGCGGGCCTCCAGCCCGTCCTCCCCCTGCGGCGGGACTCGGGCGGCGAGGTCGGCTGCCAGCGTCGCGACATGGCGGCGGTACTCGTCCAGGTCGGCCTCCGGCCGGTCGAGCGCGCCGAGCGCCAGCGCCGCCTCGGCCAGATCGATCTGGTCGTCGGGCTGTTGGCCGACCCGGCGCAGGATGCCGCGGGCGGTGGCGATGCTGTCGGCAGGGCTGGTCACGGCGATCGGGGTCCTTCCTTCCCGTCTCAGGCCCGCCAGGCGTCCTTCAGGTGGCGCGGCCAGGACCAAGGGGTAACGAGCATGACGTCGAAGCGCAAGGCATAGCCGGCGTAGCGCGGGTTGGCCGCCAGCCAGGCATGCGCCGCGCGGGCCAGCCGGCCGCGCTGCCGCGCCCCCACCGCCTCGCTGGCCGCCCCCCAGTCGGCGCGGGCCTTGACCTCGACGATCGCGATGGTGCTGCCGCGCCGGGCCACGATGTCGATCTCCCCCATCGGGGTGCGCAGCCGCTGGGCCAGGATGCGGTAGCCCTTCAGCCGCAGCGACAGGCGGCACAGCCCCTCGGCCAGCCGGCCGTATCCCTCCGCGCGCCGGCGCAGCGCGTCGAGCTCAGCCATCCTCCTCCCCCTTCGCAACCGTGCCGTCGCGGGCGAGTTCCAGGGCGCGGGCATAGACCTCGCGCCTGGGCTGGCCGGTGCGGGCGGCGACGTCGGCGGCGGCGTCGCGGACCGACAGGCGGCCCAGCGCCTCGCGCAGCAGGCCGTCGACATCGTCCGCCCCGGCGGTCTCCTCCGCCCCCGGCGGGGCGATGACCAGCACCACCTCCCCCCTGGGCGGCCCCGCCGCGGCGTAATGGGCGGCCAGCTCCGGCAGCGGGCCGCGCCGCACCTCCTCGTACAGCTTGGTCAGCTCGCGGGCCACCGCCGCCTCGCGCGGGCCGAGCAGCTCGGCCAGGTCGGCCAGCGAGTCGGGCAGGCGCTGCGGCGACTCGAAGAACACCAGCGTCGCCGGCACCCCCTTCAGCTCGCCGATGGCGGTGCGCCGGGCGCTCGCCTTGTTGGGCAGGAAGCCGGCGAACAGGAAGCGGTCGGTCGGCAGGCCGGACAGCACCAGCGCCGCCAGCGGCGCCGACGGGCCGGGCAGGGTGGTCACCGCCACCCCGGCCGCCACGCACTCCCGCACCAGCTTGTAGCCGGGGTCGGAGACCAGCGGCGTGCCGGCGTCGGTGACCAGGGCGATGGCCTCCCCCTGCCGCATGCGACCGATGAGGACCGGACGCATGCGTGCCGCGTTATGTTCATGGTAGGAGACGAAGGGGGTGTGGATGCCGTGGATGCCCATCAGCTTCGCCGTCACCCGCGTATCCTCGCAGGCGATGGCGTCGGCCCGGGACAGCGTGTCCAGCGCCCTCAGCGTGATGTCCGCCGCGTTGCCGATTGGCGTCGCGATCACATAAAGACCGGCGGCGAGTTTACTTACGGGCTTCCCGTCGCTACCTTGAGCGCCACTGGAAGCCGGACCGGATGCGGAGACAATCGGTGGTACGCTTGGCAAAAGCTTTCTCACACGGTCTTGCCCGGGGGAACGGGGCACGGAAGGGGTGGCGGCACGGGGCTGCCGTCCTCGCGGTCGTCGCCCTGGCTGCCTGCGGCAAGACTGTAACGGCCCCACCGCCCGTGGCACAAGCGCCGGAGGCCGCTCCGGCCGCCGTGCAGCCGGTGGCGCAGACGACGAAGGTGGCCATCCTGCTGCCGCTGTCCGGCCAGAACGCCCAGATCGGCCAGGCGATGCTCGAGGCGGCGCAGCTCGCGCTCTTCGACCTCGCCGGCGACCGGTTCGAGCTGCTGCCGCGCGACACCAAGGGCACGCCGCCCGGCGCCGCCGAGGCGGCGCGCCAGTCCATCGCGGAAGGCGCGCGCCTCATCCTCGGCCCGCTCTTCGGGGCGGAGGTCGCGGCCGTCAAGCCGGTGGCGATCAATGCCGGCGTCGACGTGCTGGCCTTCACCAACGACTGGACCCAGGCCGGTGGCGGCACCTACGTCATGGGCTTCGTCCCGGCCGACCAGGTGAACCGCGTCGCCGGCTTCGCCCGGTCGCGCGGGATCAGCCGCTTCGTCGCGCTGGCGCCGCGCAACCCCTATGGCGACGCCGTGGTCAGCGCGCTGCAGAGCGCCAGCCAGCGCCTCGGCATCTCCGCCCAGGTGGAGCGGTATGAGCAGACCGTCACCGACCTCTCGCTGCCGGCGCGGCAGGTTCCGCCGCAGTCGCAGGCCGTGCTGCTGGCCGAGGGCGGGCAGCGCGCCCAGGGGCTGGCCCAGGCGCTGGCCGCCAACGGCAGCAGCCCGCAGCAGGTGAAGTTCCTCGGCACCGGCCTGTGGGACGATCCGACCCTGGGGCAGGAGCCGGCGCTGGTCGGCGCCTGGTTCGCCGCTCCGGCGCCGCAGTCCCGTGCCGATTTCGAGGGACGGTTCGAGCGGACCTACGGCCGCAAGCCGCCGCGCATCGCGACCCTCGCCTATGACGCCACCGCCATCGCGGCGGTGCTGGCGAAGATGGGCAGTCCGGCCGCTCCCTTCGACCGGACGGCGCTGACCAATCCCGGTGGCTTCGAAGGCATCGACGGTCTGTTCCGCCTGCGCGACAACGGCATGGTGGAACGCGGCCTCGCCGTGCTGGAGGTCACCCCGGCCGGCTCGCGCGTGCTCGACCCCGCGCCGGCCAGCTTCGACGTGCTGGGGCAGTAGGCGCCCCGCAGGGGCGGCGGGGAGGGACACCCCGCCGGTCCCCCGCTACGGCTTGGCGCCGTGGATGCGGTAGGCGCGGACGATCAGGTCCGCCACCGCGTCCAGGTCGGCGAAGCGGTCCGTGTTGACGATCAGGTCATAGTGCAGCGGATCCTCGCCGGAGATCTTGAAGCTCTCCTGGAAGAAGCGGGTCCGTGCCGCGTTGATGCGCTGGACCTCGGCGAGTTGGGCGGCCACCTTGTCGGCGTCGCCGCCGGCCAGCCGGCGGGCGCACAGCTCATCCGACCCGACGATCCGGACACGGAAGCGCGGCGCCCCGCGCAGCAGCAGATGCGCCCCGCGGCCGACGATCACCCCGCCGCGGAAGGCGATGGCGTTCACCACCCGGGCCAGAAGCTGCTGATACTCGGTCAGCGGGTCGTGCAGCCCCATCAGGCTGGCGTAGAGGAACATGCCGGCGCGCTCCGGCAGCTTCTCGTCCAGCGTGCGGAGCAGGGCGGGGTCCGACTTCGCCTCCGCCACGATGGCGTCCAGGATCTCCTTGTCGAAACAGGCGACCCCCAGCGCCTCCGCCACCTTGGGCGCGATGGTCTCGGCCCCGGCGCCGTGGCTGCGGGCGATGGTGACCACCGGGGCCGTCGGGGCAAGGCTGCCCCGGGCGCGGTGGGGCTGCATCTGGTCGATGCGCAGGTAGGTGAGAAGGGCGTCGTAAGCGTCGCGGGCCATGGCGGACCTCCCTCGGGCGAGCTTCGCCACCAAGCATTGTCCGCCTGCTCCGGCAGGGGGTCAAGCCGCCCCGGCCGGGGGTGACGAGGGGTCACACCCCGAAAGGGTGGGATGAGGCGCGGCAGGCTCAGAACAGGCGGAGCGCGATCACGCCGAGGAAGATCACCACGGCCCACAGGGCAAGCCGGTCGAGATGCTGGCGGTCGCGCCCGCCGATGATCTGGCCGATGGAGAAGGGATGGACGCGCAGGCCGCCCTGCGCCATCTCCGCCACCACCCGTTCCGCCTCGCGGACAAGGGCGGGGATGCGGCGGATGGTGCTGAGCGCCGCGCTCGCGTCGTCGAGGAACTGCGCCTCCGGCCCGCGGTTCTCGCGCATCCACTCCTCGATCAGCGGGCGGGCCAGTTCCCACATGTTGACGTTGGGGTTCAGCAGCCGGCCGACCCCTTCCGCCGTCAGCATGCTCTTCTGCAGCAGCAGGAGCTGCGGCTGTGTCTCCATCTGGAACTGCTCGGTCACCGCGAAGAGCTGGGCGAGCAGCCGGCCGACCGAGATCTCGTTCAGCGGCTTGTTCTGCAGCGGCTCGCCGATGGCGCGGCAGGCCTGGGTGAAGATCTCGATCGACTGGTTGGGCGGGACGTAGCCCGCCTCGAAATGGACCAGCGCCACCCGGCGGTAGTCGCCGGTGAGGAAGCCGATCAGCATGTCGGCGAGGTAGTAGCGCGTCGCCCGGTCCAGCCGGCCCATGATGCCGAAATCGACGGCGGTGATGGTGCCCTGCTCGTTGATGAACAGGTTGCCCGGATGCAGGTCGGCGTGGAAGAAGCCGTCGCGGAACACCTGGTTGAAGAAGCTGGCCGAGGCCATCGCCAGGATCTCGTCGCGGTCGAAGCCGGCGGCGTTGATCCGCTCCATCTCGTCGACCTTGATGCCGCGGATGCGCTCCAGCGTCAGGACACGCTTGGCGGTGCGGTTCCAGTCGATCTTCGGGACGTTGAAGGTCGGGTCGTCGCGGAAGTTGTCGGACAGCTCGGACGCCGCCGCGGCTTCCATCCGCAGCTCCATCTCCAGCCGCGAGGTGCGGGCGAAGGTGTCGACCACTTCGCGCGGACGCAGCCGCTTGAGCTTGGGCAGCAGGATCTCCCCCAGCTCGGCCAGCCAGAAGAACAGCTCGATGTCCTGCTCGAACGCCGCCTCGATGCCGGGGCGCAGCACCTTGACCGCGACCTCCTCGCCCTCCGTCGTCACCGCGAAATGGACCTGCGCGATGGAGGCGGCGGCGACCGGCCGCTCGTCGAAGCTGCGGAACAGCGCGTGGATCGGTTGCCCCAGCTCGGCCTCGACGATGGCGCGGGCCTGATGGCCGGGGAAGGGCGGCAGCTTGTCCTGCAGCTCGGCCAGATCGGCCGCCATCCGCTCGCCCACGAGGTCGGAGCGGGTGGAGAGGAGCTGGCCCAGCTTGATGTAGGTCGGTCCCAGCTCGGCCAGCGCGCGGGCGAGGCGCTGGCCGTCGCGGCCCGGCACGTCGCGCCGGGCGATCCAGCGCCAGATCCAGGCGAAGGTGGGGGCGATCTGCGGCAGGGTCGACGGCAGCGCGTTGTAGCGCGCGATCGTGCGCCCGATCACCGCGAGGCGGACGAGGTTGCGCAGGATACGGAACACGGGTGTCAGATCCGCCAGCCGGAATGGATGGCGGCGATGCCGCCCGTCAGGTTGCGCACGCGCACCGAGGCGAAGCCCGCCGCCTCGATCCGCTTGGCCAGCGAGGCCTGGTCGGGGAAGCGCCGGATGCTCTCGGCGAGGTAGCGGTAGCTGTCCTCGTCCCGGGCGACCGCGCGGCCGAGCCGCGGCAGCACCTGGAAGGAATAGACGTCGTACAGCTCGCGCAGGCCCGGCAGCACGACGTGGCTGAACTCCAGGCAGAAGAACCGGCTGCCCGGCTTCAGCACGCGGTAGGCCTCGGCGATCGCCTTGTCGATGTGCGTCACGTTGCGCAGGCCGAAGGCGATGGTGTAGGCGTCCATCGAGCGCGAGGCGAAGGGCAGCGTCTCCGCATCGCCGACCGTCCACTGCACGCCCGACAGGATGTTGCGGTCGATGGCGCGGTCGCGCCCGACGCGGACCATCGCCTCGGTGATGTCGCAGACGACCGCTCCGCCGCCGCCGCGCTGCAGGAAGCGGAAGGCGATGTCGCCGGTGCCCCCCGCCACGTCCAGCAGCGTCATGTCGGGCCGCGGCGCCACCATGTCCATCAGCGTGTCCTTCCACAGCCGGTGGATGCCGCCCGACATCAGGTCGTTCATCAGGTCGTAGTTGGTCGCGACGCTGTTGAAGACGGAGCGGACGAGACCCGACTTGTCGTTCGGGTCGACGGGGCGGAATCCGAACCAGTTGGCCTCGGAGCCGGCGGGCTGGGTCGGGTCGGGGAGGGGCTTCTCGCTCATGGCGGGGAACATAGCGCGGGCAGTGTCCTTCCGCCAGCGGGGGCGTGGCCGCAGGGGGTGCTATTCGGCCGCCCATGCCCGTTTGCCCTGCGGCTTCCGCCGCGGGCATCCGGTTGCCCGGCCGGACGTGGCGCCCCTCCTCACGAGGCCTCGTCCCGCCGAACCGCAACCCGCCCCTCTCAAACCGCCTCTTGCGCCGCGCCGCGCCGCACCCCACCCTGTGCGCCATGCCTGAACTTCCCGAAGTCGAGACCGTCTGCCGGGGCCTCGCCCCGCATCTCGAAGGGCGGCTCCTGGTCCGTGTGGAGCAGCGGCGCCCGAACCTGCGCACCCCCTTCCCCGCGGATTTCGTCGCCCGGCTGACCGGCCGGCGGGTCGAGTCGGTCCGCAGGCGGGCGAAATACATCCTGATCCGGCTCGACGACGGCTGCGTGCTGCTCGCGCATCTCGGAATGTCCGGCCGGATGATCATCACGCCGCAGCGACCGGAGTCCTACGGCACCCACGACCATGTGGTATTCGAGACCGACGCCGGCACCGTCGTCACCTTCAACGACGCCCGCCGCTTCGGGCTGATGGACCTGACGACGGCGGAGACTCTGGCCGATCATCCCATGCTGCGCGCGCTGGGGCCGGAGCCGCTCGGCAACGAATTCTCCGGGCCGGTGCTGGCGGAACGGCTGGCGGGGAAGATGACCCCGATCAAGGCCGCGCTGCTCGACCAGTCGGTGGTGGCGGGGCTCGGTAACATCTACGTCTCCGAGGCGCTGTTCCAGGCCGGCATCGATCCGACCCGCCTCGCCGCCACCGTGACCGGCGAGGAGGCCGACCGGCTGGCCGCCGCGATCCGCGACGTATTGGCGCGCGCCATCGCGGCCGGCGGGTCCTCCCTGCGCGACTACCGGCAGGCCTCGGGAGAGCTGGGTTATTTCCAGCACCAGTTCTCGGTCTACGACCGCGAGGGGCAGCCCTGTCCCGGCTGCGACTGCGACGTCGCCAGGACGGGCGGCATCCGGCGCATCGTGCAGGCCGGCCGGTCGACTTTCTATTGTGCGTCGCGCCAACGTTGATATACCTGGAGCCCATGACGGCTCTACCGGCCACGCTGCGCGCAGCATCCGCCGCGCTTCTCCTTGCCGGCCCCGCGGTCGCGGGCCTGGGGGACCTCGCTTTTCCCGTTCGTTCCGCCCTGGCGGCGGAAGCGGCGCCGGCCGTGCAGGGGCGCTTCGTCGCCGGGCTCGGCGACGTGCCGGCCATGCCGGGCCTCGCCCCTGCCGGCGAGGAGCCGATGGTCTTCGACAAGCCCGGCGGCCGCATCGCCGAGGCGGTGATGACCGGCCGGGTCGGCCGCAAGGACGTCGTTTCCTTCTATGACCAGACATTGCCGCAGCTCGGCTGGAAACGCACGGCCGAGCGCACCTTCGTGCGCGAGGGCGAGGAGCTGCGGCTGGAATTCGTCGGGTCCGGCACGGCGCAGCCGACCAAGGTGCGCTTCGTGCTGAACCCGCGATAGGACCGCGCCAGACCAACCACAAGACCGACCAACCAAGAACCCCCGCATGCCGGGGCAAGACACATCGGGAGTGCCGCAGCAATGTCCTACGAAACCATCCTGGTCGAGACCCGTGGCCCCGTCGGGCTGATCACTCTGAACCGCCCCAAGGCGCTGAACGCCCTGTGCGACCAGCTCGTGACCGAGCTGGGCCATGCGCTGGACGCGCTGGAGGCCGACGACGCCATCGGTGCCATCGTGATCACCGGCTCGGAAAAGGCCTTCGCCGCCGGTGCCGACATCAAGGAGATGGCCGGCTTCTCCTACATGGACGTCTACACCTCCAACTTCATCACCGCGAAGTGGGAGCGGCTGGCCAAGTGCCGCAAGCCGACCATCGCGGCGGTCGCCGGCTACGCGCTCGGCGGCGGCTGCGAACTGGC
Source organism: Azospirillum thermophilum (assembly GCF_003130795.1). Classification (NCBI taxonomy): domain Bacteria; kingdom Pseudomonadati; phylum Pseudomonadota; class Alphaproteobacteria; order Rhodospirillales; family Azospirillaceae; genus Azospirillum; species Azospirillum thermophilum. Next base: position 1,863 of record NZ_CP029353.1, on the reverse strand, counting down.
GATGATGGCCGACTTCATCCTGGCCGCCGACACCGCCAGGTTCGGCCAGCCGGAGATCACCATCGGCACCATCCCCGGCGCCGGCGGCACCCAGCGCCTGACCCGCTTCGTCGGCAAGTCCAAGGCGATGGAGATGGTCCTGACCGGCCGCCAGATCGACGCCGCCGAGGCGGAGCGCTGCGGCCTCGTCAGCCGCGTCGTTCCGGCCGCCGAGCTGGTCGAGGAGGCGGTGAAGGTCGCCACCAAGATCGCCGGCCTGTCGCGCCCGGTCGTCGCCATGGCCAAGGAGGCGGTCAACGCCGCCTTCGAGACCACGCTGGCCGAGGGCATCCGATTCGAGCGTCGCCTGTTCCATTCGACCTTCGCGACCGAGGACCAGAAGGAGGGCATGGCCGCCTTCGCCGAGAAGCGCAAGCCCGAGTGGAAGAATCGCTGAGTCCCGCCGCCCTGTCCTCTCCCACCAGTGCCCTGCATCTGGTGGGAGAGGACAGTCTTCACCCAAGATATCGTCACGACGATTTCATCGAATACGGACGATCCTGTCCGCCTTGACTCCCGGTTTGGGCAAGCGTATAAGGCCCCCTCGCACTGGGACAGGCGTGTCGTCCGGAGTAGGGTTTTCATGGCCAATCATAAGTCTGCTGAAAAGCGTATCCGTCAAACCGCGCGTCGCACGGAAGTGAACCGCGCCCGCGTCAGCCGTATCCGCACCTTCGTGAAGAAGGTGGAAGGCGCCATCGAGGCCGGCGACAAGTCCGCCGCCGCCGAGGCGTTCAAGGACGCTCAGCCGGAGCTGATGCGTGGCGTTTCGAAGGGTGTGCTGCATCGCAACACCGTCGCCCGCAAGCTGTCGCGCCTGTCGGCTCGCATCAAGGCCCTCTGAGACTAGACTCAAGCGCCTTTGGAAGCCGCGCCCAGAGATGGTGCGCGGCTTTTTGCGTTCTAAAAGAATAGACGGCGAGGGGTGGAGAGTCGTAACGGCATTTTCGTCAAATCTACTGATGAATTTCGCTACCGACTTGTACCCTCGACGCGAACAATTTTTTCTTTTTTTCTGTTCGCTTTCTGTCCCATTGCCAGGGCCGGGGGCGGCGATTAGACTTTTGTTCCGTTCGGACCGGTGTAATGATGTTGCGCTTTCGTGCATCACGCATCGCTCGTCAGACGATCCGAAACGGGACAGCGAAGGTCGCAGACCGGAACCCGGACGTAAGAGCCAAGGGGAAACGGTCGGCCAGCTTGTGGTCGTGCGGCTTTCCACTTCTTAAAACTCAGGGTTTACCGGGTGGAGTCTTCGGCTCCACTTGGAGAGCCATATGGGTGACGCCGCGCGCTTCACCCGTCAGGCGTGTGGGGGATCGGGGGACGGCCTTGCGTCCGCCCCCGGGGGTACGGTACCGGCGTGGTCGGGGCTATCCGTCCTTGGAGTCTTCCGGGGAAGGACGGTGTCGCGGGGCAGGCACCAGATAAGGGATGAGGCTCGAGTCGTGACGCGCGTTGCGGAGCAGGCGCGGGAGACTTCGGGCGATCCGTCCGGTCACGGCGCTTCAGGCTTGACGGCCGGGGCCGCGGTGACCGGGAATCCCGGGTCTCCAGGGCGGGACCCGTATCGGATGGCGAGGTCGGATGGCGGGCGGATCCCGCTCTTCCGGCGGCCATCGCGGTGGTCATGAGCCGGTCGCTTCGGCGGACCGTTGATGTCATGAGCCGCAGGGCCGGTGCCGGGGGATGGGGCGGGGAGTAGGGGAGCATGTCGGTCGGCGTGTCGTTGGATCAGCAATGGGCCCGCATCCGGGGCCGGCTCAAGGACGAGGTGGGCGAGATCGCCTACCGCAGCTGGCTGCAGCCTTTGTCCGTTGCCGG